>NZ_AP018920.1:4800000-5105766 GCF_003945385.1 Pseudonocardia autotrophica | reverse complement strand
CGGACTCCGGCTCGGGCTCCGGATCAGGCTCCGGCTCCGGCTCCGGCTCCGAGGAGGAGTCCGGCGGTCGGAAGCGCCGGGGTCGCAAGAGCAAGCGGGACGACGACCGTTCCGCCGCGCCGTCCGCCGACGAGCAGGAGTCCTCGGCAACCGACGACGCGACCGGCGGCGACCCGGACTCCGGGCCCGACGCCGGCGGCGAGGACGACGACGACGAGGGCGCCCGCCGCAGGCGCCGTCGCGGCCGCCGTGGCCGTGGCCGCGGCAAGGGCGGCGACGACCTGGGCGAGAACGACACCGACGGCGAGTCCGGTGACGACGACACGGCCGACGACTCGGCCGATTCGGCCGATGAGGCCGAGCGGTCGTCCGACGGCGACGGCGAGACCGACGGCCCCGACGGTGGCGACGACCAGTCGTCCGGCTCCCGGCGTCGTCGGCGCCGGCGGCGCCGTGGCGGTTCGGACGTCGAGGATCGTTCCGAGGACGACCCGCCGAACACCGTGACGAAGGTCCGTGAGGCGCGCCAGGAGCAGTCCGGCGGCGGCTCGGCCGCCGACGACGGCGTGCAGAGCGTCCGTGGTTCCACCCGTCTGGAGGCGAAGCGTCAGCGTCGCCGGGACGGGCGCGACGCGGGCCGCCGTCGCCCGCCGATCCTGTCCGAGGCCGAGTTCCTGGCCCGCCGCGAGTCGGTCGACCGGCAGATGGTCGTCCGGCAGCTCGCGGACCGCACCGAGATCGGGGTGCTCGAGGACGAGGTCCTCGTCGAGCACTTCATCGCAGGCGGCGGTTCGACCGCCGGCGGCATGGTCGGCAACATCTACCTCGGCCGGGTGCAGAACGTGCTGCCCTCGATGGAGGCGGCCTTCGTCGACATCGGGCGTGGCCGCAACGCCGTGCTCTACGCCGGTGAGGTGAACTGGGACGCGGCCGGTCTCAACGGCAAGGCCCGCAAGATCGAGCAGGCGCTGTCCTCCGGCGACCAGGTGCTGGTCCAGGTCACCAAGGACCCGGTCGGGCACAAGGGTGCCCGGCTGACCACCCAGATCTCGCTGGCCGGGCGGTTCCTGGTCTACGTGCCCTCCGGCGGTGCCGCCGGGATCTCCCGCAAGCTGCCCGACACCGAGCGCAAGCGGCTCAAGGACATGCTCAAGGAGATCGTCCCGGCCGAGGCCGGTGTGATCATCCGGACGGCGTCCGAGGGTGTTTCACACGAGGCGCTCGAGCGCGACGTGCGCCGGCTGCAGGCGCAGTGGGAGATCGTCAAGGAGAAGTCCGAGAAGACCGGCAAGGGTGCCCCGAAGGCGCCGACGCTCCTCTACGAGGAGCCGGACATGCTGGTGAAGGTCGTCCGCGACCAGTTCAACGAGGACTTCTCGAAGCTGATCATCTCCGGCGACGACGCCTGGGAGACCGTCTCCGGCTACGTCCGGCACGTCGCACCGGAGCTGACGGAACGCATGCACCGGCACACCGGTCCGTCCGACGTGTTCACCGAGCACCGGATCGACGAGCAGCTGCTCAAGGCGCTCGACCGCAAGGTCTGGCTCCCCTCCGGCGGCACGCTGGTGATCGACCGGACCGAGGCGATGACCGTCGTCGACGTCAACACCGGCAAGTTCACCGGGTCCGGGGGCAACCTCGAGGAGACCGTCACCCGGAACAACCTGGAGGCGGCCGAGGAGATCGTCCGTCAGCTCCGGCTGCGCGACATCGGCGGGATCATCGTCGTCGACTTCATCGACATGGTGCTCGAGGCCAACCGGGATCTGGTGCTGCGCCGGCTCACCGAGTGCCTGGCCCGCGACCGCACCCGCCACCAGGTGGCGGAGGTGACCTCGCTCGGGCTGGTCCAGATGACCCGTAAGCGGGTCGGCGGGGGCCTGCTGGAGCACTTCTCGACGCCGTGCGAGCACTGCCGCGGCCGCGGCGTGATCGTGTCGACCGACCCGATCGGCGACCAGCACGGCAGTGCCAACGGCAACGGCAACGGCCGCGCGGCCGGGGGCGGCGGCAGCAACGGCTCCGCCGGCGGCTCCAACTCCAACAGCAACGCCAACGGAAACAGCGGCGGCAACGGAAACGGCGAGGACGGTGGTGGACGCCGCCGTCGCCGCCGGGGTGGTGGCAACGGCGACTCCGGGAACGGGCAGCAGTCCGAGACCCACGAGACCGCCGCGGACCGTTCCGGCGCCGAGCGCAACGGCCATGACCAGCAGGACAGCGGCGACCGGTCGGTCGACACCAGCTCCGCCGTCGCCGGGGTGGCGGCGGTGGCCGCCGGTCTCGGTGTGCGCGGCGAGGAGCCGGGCGGCGGGGCCGCGACGGTGACCGATCCGGCGCCCGCACCGGTGACCGATCCGGCGCCCGCACGGGTGACCGATCCGGCGCCCGCACCGGTGACCGACCCGGCGCCCGCACCGGCACCGGGCGCTGATCCGGACGACGTGGCCGTCGCCCAGCCGATCGGCGAGCTCACCGGCTCGGCGCCGAAGGCCGGGCGGACCGCCTCCGGGCGGCGCCGCGCCGCGACCCGCTCCGCAGGTGCTCCGTCCGCGCCGGGCTCCGCTGCGGCCGAGGTGACCACGGCTGCCGCGGCTGCGTCCCAGGCCGACGGACCCACCGCCGCCGGGGCCGGCACTGCCGCTGGGACCGACACCGCTGCGGCTACCGCCACCGGATCGGCTCCCACCGGGGCGCCGGCGACCGCGGCCACCCCGGATCCGGAGACCGGCACCGGGTCAGCCGCCGAGGGCGCGCCGGCCCAGGCCGAGCCGGCCCCGCGCCGGCGCCGGGTCAGCCGGACGGCGGGTGCCCCCGCGGCGACCGTCGATCCGGTCGTCATCACGACTCCCACCCCGAGCACCGACTCGTCGGGCACGCAGGACGGCCCCGCCGCACCTGCCGTTCCCGAGCAGCCGGAGCCTGCGGCGGTGGTGTCCCGGCCGCGTCGTGCGCGCCGGGCAGCCTCCCGTCCCGCGGGTCCGCCCCAGGACGGGGGGTGAGTGCGGCCCCGGCGACGGGGTCGCGTACTCTTGACCGACAGAAGCCACGCCTCTGTGTCCGGGCCTCCTGGCCTGGATCGACACAGTCCAGTGGCGTGCGCGCCGGGTTCGGCGCGAGCTGTGTAGACCGAGCGCAAGCAAGCGCCCCCGAATTTCAGGAGTCGTGCGTCAGCGATGTACGCGATCGTCAAGACCGGCGGAAAGCAGTACAAGGTGGCCGTCGACGACGTGGTCACCGTCGAGAAGCTCGACGGTGAGCCCGGTGCGGAGATCAGCCTGCCCGCCGTGCTGCTCGTCGACGGCGACCAGGTGTCCACGGACGTGTCGGGCCTCACCTCCGCGGTGACCGCCACGGTTGTCGAGCACACCAAGGGTCCCAAGATCCGGATCCACAAGTTCAAGAACAAGACCGGGTACCACAAGCGTCAGGGGCACCGTCAGCCGCTGACGAAGGTCCAGGTCACCGCGATCGGCAAGTAAGGAGCCTGCGTCATGGCACACAAGAAGGGTGCGTCCAGCTCCCGCAACGGTCGCGACTCGAACCCGCAGTTCCTGGGTGTGAAGCGCTTCGGCGGCCAGACCGTCAAGGCCGGCGAGATCCTGATCCGCCAGCGCGGCACCAGCACCCACCCGGGTCTGAACGTCGGCCGCGGTAAGGACGACACGCTGTTCGCCCTCGCGGCGGGCACCGTGCAGTTCGGTTCCAAGCGCGGCCGCAAGACCGTCAACATCGTGCCGGTCGAGGTCTGAGCGACCCGCCCAGCACGTCCACGACGCCGACGGCGGGTCACCCCGGTTACCGGGGGGCCCGCCGTTCGTCGTGTCATCACCACATCGAGGAGGCACCCATGTCCCGCTTCGTGGACCGCGTCGTGCTGCACGCGACCGCGGGCGCCGGGGGCAACGGCTGCGCCTCGGTGCACCGCGAGAAGTTCAAACCCCTCGGCGGCCCGGACGGCGGCAACGGCGGTCGCGGCGGCTCGGTCGTCCTGGTCGTCGATGCCGGCGTGCACACGCTGCTCGACTACCACCACCGGCCGCACGCCACCGCCCGCAGCGGCACCCAGGGCCAGGGGGCGTTCAAGAACGGCGCCAACTCCCCGGACCTGGAGCTGCGCGTCCCGGACGGCACGGTGATCCTCGACGACGACGGCGAGATCGTCGCCGACCTGGTCGGGCCGGGTACCCGGTTCGTCGCCGCCCAGGGCGGCCGCGGCGGCCTCGGCAACGCCGCGCTGGCCTCCGCCGCGCGCAAGGCGCCCGGCTTCGCTCTGCTCGGCGAGCCCGGCGAGGAGGTCAGCTTCACCCTCGAGCTGCGCTCGCTGGCCGACGTCGGGCTGGTCGGTTTCCCGAGTGCCGGCAAGTCCTCGCTGGTCGCGGCGATGTCCGCGGCCCGCCCGAAGATCGCCGACTATCCCTTCACCACGCTCGTCCCGCAGCTCGGCGTGGTCAGCGCGGGCGATGCCACCTTCACCGTCGCCGACGTCCCCGGGCTGATCCCGGGCGCCGCCGACGGGCGCGGGCTCGGGCTGGAGTTCCTCCGGCACATCGAGCGCTGCTCGGTGCTGGTGCACGTCGTCGACTGCGCGACCTTCGAGACCGAGCGCGATCCGGCGTCCGACATCGAGGCGCTGGAGACCGAGCTCGCGCACTACGCCGACCAGCTGGGCACCAGCGCGCTCGGCGAGCGGCTGGACCAGCGCCCCCGGATGATCGCGCTGAACAAGATCGACGTGCCGGACGCCGCCGATCTCGTCGACATGGTCCGCGCCGATCTCGCCGAGCGGTTCGGCTGGCCGATCTTCGCGATCTCCACCGCGTCCCGCTCCGGATTGCGGGAACTGGGCTTCGCCATGGCGGAGCGGGTCGCCGCGGCCCGCGCCGCACAGCCCGAGATCGAGCCCACCCGCACCGTGATCCGGCCGAGGGCGGTCGACGACTCCGGTTTCACCATCGAGCCGGACACCGAGCTCGACGGCGGGTTCGTGGTGCGCGGGGAGCGGCCCGAGCGCTGGATCCGGCAGACCAACTTCGAGAACGACGAGGCCGTCGGCTACCTCGCGGACCGGCTCGCCCGGCTAGGGGTGGAGGAGTCGCTGGCGAAGGCGGGCGCGGTGCCCGGCTGCCCGGTCACGATCGGCGACATGACCTTCGACTGGGAGCCGTCGACACCGGCCGGCGTCGCGGCGCTGCTCACCGGGCGCGGCACCGACGTCCGGCTCGAGGACACCGGCCGGGTGGGCGCGTCCGACCGGAAGTACGCCCGCGCGGCGCGCCGGAAGCACCTGTCCGACGCCGAGCTCGCGGCCGGGGCGCGGTACTCCTCGGACCACGAGCTCGAACGGTGAGCAGGGGATGAGTTCGACCCGATCCGCGATCGGTGCGGCCCGCCGGATCGTCGTGAAGGTCGGGTCGTCGTCACTGACCAGTCTCACCGGCGGGCTCGACCCGGCCCGGCTGGACGGGCTGGTCGACGCGTTGATGGCCCGCCGGCACGCCGGGAGCCAGGTGGTGCTGGTGTCGTCCGGGGCGATCGCGGCCGGGCTCGCGCCGCTGCAGCTGCGCAGGCGGCCCCGTGATCTCGCCACCCAGCAGGCCGCCGCGTCGGTCGGGCAGCTGCTGCTGGCGCACGCCTACTCGGCGTCGTTCGCCCGCCACGGCCAGGGCATCGGGCAGGTACTGCTCACCGCCGACGACATGATCCGGCGCGCCAGCTACCGCAACGCGCAGCGCACCCTGGAGCGCCTGCTGCAGCTCGGCTCACTGCCGGTGGTCAACGAGAACGACACCGTCGCCACCGCTGAGATCCGGGTCGGTGACAACGACCGGCTGGCCGCGCTGGTGGCGCACATCGTCGGCGCGGACGCGCTGCTGCTGCTCTCCGACGTCGACGGGCTCTACGACGGCGACCCCCGGGACCCCGGATCGTCGCTGGTCACCGAGGTCGACGATCCGGCGGAGCTGGCCGGGATCAGCGTGACCCGGACCGGCTCGGGCCTGGGCACCGGCGGGATGTCGACCAAGGTGACGGCCGCGGCGATGGCATCCGCCGCCGGGATCCCGGTGCTGCTGACCTCCGCCGAGGAGGCCGCCGCCGCCGTCGATGCCGTGCCGGACGGCCCGAAGGTCGGCACCGCGTTCCGCGCCTCCGGCCGCCGGATGAGCGCACGGCGGTTCTGGCTGCGGCACGCCGCCGACGTCCGCGGCGCCCTCGATCTCGACGACGGCGCCGTCGAGGCCGTCCGTACCCGCCGCCGGTCGCTGCTGGCGGCCGGGGTGCACGGCGTCTCCGGAGACTTCGTCGCAGGTGACGTGGTCGAGCTGCTCGCGCCGCACGGCCGTCCGATCGCTCGCGGCGTCGTCTCCTACGACGCCGCCGAACTGCCCGCGATGATCGGGCGCCGGAGCCGGGAGCTGCCGCCCGAGCAGCGCCGCGAGCTGGTGCACGCCGACGACCTGGTGCTGGTCCAGTAGCTCGCCTGCGGGATCCACCGGGCAGCGGCGCCTCAGCCGGTCCGCTCGAACCAGGTCCTGATCGATCGCCGGTACCCGTCGGGCATGGTCAGTCCGTCCACCTCGGACTGTGCGAAGAGGCCGATCGCCTTGTGCTCGTGGGACAACACCGGATCGACGTCGGACACCGGACGGCAGCCGTAGGTCACGATGAAGACGTGCCGCTCGACCTGGTGGATGTAGTACATCCAGGTGTCGAGAACGGGGCCGGACCGGCTCAGCCGCCGGACGCTACCGCCCGGCGACCTCCCTGGCCCTGGCGAGCTCGATCTTGCCGGTCGGGGTGCGCGGCAGCTCGTCGACCACGACCACGACGCGCGGCACCTTGTAGCCGGCCAGCACCGCACGGACCCGGTCGCGCAGCCGGTCGGGCAGCTCCGGGCCGGCGCCGGGGGCGGCGACGACCGCGGTCACCTGCTCACCCCACACCGGATCGGGGACCCCGACGACCACGCAGTCGGCCACCGCCGGATCGGCGAGCAGCACGTCCTCGACCTCCTGCGGGTGCACCTTCTCGCCACCGGTGTTGATCACTCCGGCGCCGCGGCCGAGGAACCGGATGACCCCGTCGGACGTCAGCTCGGCCAGGTCACCGGGCACCGCGTAGCGCACCCCGTCGACGAACCGGAACGTCGCGGCGGTGCGCTCGGCGTCGCCGTGGTAGCCCAGCGGCAGCGGGCCGCGGTAGGCGAGCATCCCGGTCCCGGGCTCGCCGGGGGCGAGCACCCGGCCGTCCTCGGTGATCAGTCGGGTCGCGGGCACCGGCCGGAACCGGGCCGGCAGGTCGTCCACCGAGTGCGTCACCGCGAACGCGAACGGACCACCCTCGCTGGCCGCGATCGCGTCGGTGACGGTCAGCTCGGTGCGTTCGTGCAGCGCCTGCTTGGTGCGGTCGCCGAGTGCGGTCCCCGAGCTCAGCACCACCCGCAGCGACGACAGGTCGTGCGGGGTGCCCGCCGCATCGGCCCTGGCCAGCTCCTCGACCAGCGGGACACCGACCGCGTTGCCCGCCACCACGATCGTCCCGACCCGCTCCGCGGCGACCGTCTCCCAGACGTGCCTCGGATCGAGCCGGCCGGGCCTGGTGAGCACCGCCCGGCCGCCGACGAGCAGCGCACCGAGGGTGTTGAACAGGCCGGTGCCGTGCATCAGCGGAACCACCGGCAGGGTGACCGGCGACCGGCCGCCGGTGCGGGCGGACACCGCGAGTTCCACGGCGTCGTCGAGATCGGCGGGCGGGGCGTCGCGGCCCAGCGGCCCGAAGATCGCGACCGCGATGCTGTGCAGCAGGTCGACCTGCTGCCACACGACGCCCTTCGGTCGTCCGGTGGTGCCGCCGGTGTACATGAACAGCCGGTCCGATCCCGGCCGCGGGGTGTGCGGGCGGGGCGGGGTGCTGCGGCGGATCTCGGCCAGGTCGGCCGCGTCCGGACCGGGATCGGCGTCGGGTGCGGCGCCGTCGCGGACCAGCAGCCGCAGCGAGGGCAGGTGCGCCGCGGCGTGCGCGACGTTCGGGGCGAGCGATCCACTGAACACGATCGCAGCGGCGCCCGCGTCGTCGAGCAGCGAGGTGAGCTCGGCCGAGGTGTAGCGGTAGTTCGCGTTCACCGGGACCGCGCCGAGCTTGAACGCCGCGAA
This sequence comes from Pseudonocardia autotrophica, assembly GCF_003945385.1. Lineage (NCBI taxonomy): Bacteria > Bacillati > Actinomycetota > Actinomycetes > Pseudonocardiales > Pseudonocardiaceae > Pseudonocardia > Pseudonocardia autotrophica. The sequence continues at coordinate 5,097,610 of NZ_AP018920.1, read as the reverse complement.
CACGGTCTCCAGGTAGGCCGAGCCGTTGTACAGGTAGCAGGCGACCGTGTCCCCGGCCCGGACGCCTGCCGACTCCAGCGCGGTCGCCAGCCGCGACGCGCGGTCGTCGAACTCGGCGTAGGACCACCGGGCCCCGGGCTCGCACACGGCCGTCGCGTCCGGGAGCCGGGCGGCGACGGCCTCCCACACGGTGCCGAAGGCGACGTCCATGCGGTCACGGTAAGGAGCCGGCGGCACCTCGGACGATCGGCCGATGACCGTCGTCGCGGCGGTCGTCCGGCCGCTGCGGACCGCGACGGATGACGTAGATCGGGTGACCTCGCCGATCCGGCTGCCATGCTGGGACCCCCGGGCGTCGGAGCCCGGGACGGCCGAGGGGAGGCGCTGCGAGTGAACGCACCGACCGAGTCAACGACGACGATCACCCCGGTGAAGGTCCTCGTCGCCGACGACCACGCCGTCGTCCGGCGCGGGATCCGGGCCTACCTGGAGGCCCTCGACGACGTCGAGGTCATCGGGGAGGCCGGGGACGGGCAGGAGGTACTGGACCGGCTCGGTGCGATGGCCGTGCACCGGGAGCTGCCCGATGTCGTCCTGATCGACCTGCTGATGCCCCGGCTCGACGGCGCCGCGACGACGGCGCTGATCGCCGAGCGTTTCCCGGGTGTGCGGGTCGTCGTGCTGACCAGCTTCGGCGAGATGGAGCGGGTGCACACCGCGCTCGGCAACGGGGCATCGGGCTACCTGCTCAAGAACGCCGAACCGGGCGAGGTGGTCGCCGCGATCCGGGCCGCCGCCCGCGGCGACGTGTTCCTCGACCCGAGCGTCGCCCGGCAGCTGACCAAGGAGATGATCTCGCCGCCGAGCGGGCTCGGCGCGCTCACCCACCGCGAGCGGGACGTGCTGATCCTGGTCGCCCAGGGCCGGTCCAACCAGGAGATCGCCGACCAGCTGGTGATCAGCGAGCGGACCGCGCGCACACACGTCAGCAACGTGCTGCGCAAGCTGGCGCTCACCTCCCGCACCCAGGCGGCGCTGGTCGCGGTCCGGCAGGGACTCGTCCCGCCGCAGAGCTGATCGCGCGGCCACGACGGATGACGTAGCGCGTCCGGGACGGCAGACCGCCGCCGTCGCCGCCGCGCGGCCCCTAGCGTCGGACGCCGGGGCGGACCACGCCCGCGGTCGGAGAAGCGCCCACCGGGGTGCCGGAGCCGGGTGCCCGCACGACGGCGCCGGATCCGGACGGCCTGCACGGTGGGGCAGGCGAGGGAGGTACGGATGCTCGACGGCAAGGTCGCCGTGGTGACAGGAGCGGGCCGGGGGCTGGGCCGGGCGTATGCCCGGGCGTTGGCGGCGTCGGGCGCCGCCGTGGTGGTGAACGACCTCGATCCCGGTGTCGCGCAGGAGACGGTCACGTCGATCACCGACGCCGGTGGGCGCGCGGTCGCCGAGGCCGGCGCGGTCGGCACGGCCGATGTCGCCGACGCGCTGGTCGAGCGCGCGGTGCGCGAGTTCGGACGACTCGACGCGATGGTCACCAACGCCGGCGCGCTGCGGGACCGGACGCTGCGCAAGACCACCGACGACGACTTCGATCTCGTCGTCGGCAGCCATCTGCGTGGCACCTTCACCTGCGGGCGGGCGGCGGCCGCCCGGTTCCGTGAGCAGGGCGGTGGCGGCCGGCTGATCCTGGTCGGGTCACCCGCCGGGCAGCGGGCCAGCTTCGGGCAGACCGCGTACTCGGCGTCCAAGGGCGCGATCGTCGCGATGATGCGGACCTGGGCGGTGGAGCACGCGAAGATCGGGGTCACGGTCAACGCGATCCTGCCGACCGCGCTGACCAGGATGGTCGCGACCATCCCCGGGCTCGGCGAGCTGGTCGAGGCCGTCGACCGGGGCGAGCCGGTGCCGCCGGAGGTCCGGCGCACCGGGCTGGGCACACCGGACGACGCGGCACCGGTCGTCGTGTGGCTGGCGTCGGAGGCGTCCGCGCACGTCACCGGGCAGGCGATCGCGGTGGGCGGTGACCGGATCGCGCTGTGGACCCACCCGGAGGAGGTCGCCGAGCGACTGTGCGACGGCGGCTGGAGCCCCGAGGCGGTGGCCACCGAGTTCGCGCAGGCCCCGCTGCAGGACTTCACCCAGGCGCTGCCCGCCGCGGCCACCGGGGGTACCCGATGAGCGCCCCGACGGTCGCGACCGGGATCGACGGCGTCCGCGCGCTGCCGCGCGGTGAGGTGCTCGGTGAGAGCGGCCCGGTCACGGTGACCCAGCACGACGTCGACCTGTTCGCGCAGGCCACCGGCGACCACCAGTGGATCCACGTCGATCCGCGGCGGGCCGCCGGCACACCCTTCGGCGGCACGATCGCGCACGGCTACCTGACGCTGTCGCTGGTGCCGCGGTTGCTGCCGGAGATCCTGCGGCTGGACGGCTTCTCGATGGTCGTGAACTACGGCTGCGAGAAGGTGCGGTTCCCGTCGCCGGTGCCGACCGGTTCCACGCTGCGGGCGACCGCGGTCCTCGACGAGGTCACCGAGGTGACCGGAGGTCTGCAGGTCACGATCACGATGACGATCACGGTCGAGGGCGCCACCAAGCCCGCCTGCGTGGTCACCTTCCTGACCCGGCACCTGGTGTGAACACCGGGGCGGGCGCGCCGGACGGCGCGCCCGCCCCGGGGGATCAGGAGGTCGCGGTCCGCCAGCCGGGCCGGTAGTCCTCGCGTGCCATCTCGCTGTACGGGGCCGGGCTGACGACCGCGCGCACCGCGAACTGCTCGTGCGGCTCGACGGTGGTCTTGCGGGATCCGCCGTCCGGCTCGCCCCAGACCACCCGCACCTCGGCGCCGAGCGGGACGCCCGGGTCGATCGTGGCCAGCGACAGCGCCTTGCGCTCGTTCGCGCTGTACCCGGTGAACATGGACAGGCCGACGACGTTGTCGTCGGCGTCGACGACCGAGTCGAAGTTGGACGATCCGAAGTTCGCGTTCGGCAGGTCGAAGAACTGGTACTCGGGTCCGTCCGCGACCGGGGAGGCGAGCAGCGTCGAGACGTCCTCGACGTTCCAGGCGAGAGTCACCTTGCGCCGCTCGGCGGCCGGCTCGATCCGCTCCAGCGCGGAGCGGCCGATGAAGTCGTGGTCGAACTTCACGAAACCGCCGTAGCCCAGCTCCCACGGGTTCGTGTAGTAGTCCTCGACGTCGGCGGAGACGAAGCTGCCGGCGACCGCGTTGTTCGCCTCGTAGGAGTCGGCGCCGAGCCACTCCCGGTAGGCCTTCAGCTCGTCGCCGGTGTAGATCGCGGGCAGCGGCGACGGGATCCAGCCGGACTCCAGGGTGTTGCAGGAGTAGGCGCGCGCCCCGGCCGGTTCGATCCCGAACTCGCGGCCCGCCTCGAGGATCGTCTCGCGCACGGCGCCGTAGCTCTCGTACGGCCCCCAGATCTCCAGCCCGGGCGCGCCGGCCATGCCGTGCCGCAGCGTCCGGACCTCCACCCCACCGACGTTCATGTGCCCCATCCGGAAGAACTTGACCTTCTCCACCGGGCCACCGTTGACCTTCTCGATGACCTCCCAGGCCCGCGGGCCCTGGATCTGGAACCGCCAGACGTCGCGGGTCACCTCGCGACCGTACGGGCGGGACGGGGAACGCTCGTCGCGCCGGATGTCGACGTCGTAGCCCTGGCCCTGGAAGGTCAGCCAGTTCGCCACCGGGGCGCGGCCGACGAAGACGAACCGGTCCTCGGCCAGCCGGAACAGGATGCCGTCACCGATCACCCCGCCACCCGGCGCGACCGGCACGAACTGCTTCGCGGAGTCGACCGGGAAGTTCGCGGTGCTGTTGATCCCGGTGTCGGTGAACAGTTGCAGCGCACCCGATCCGGACACCCACAGGTTGACCATGTGGTGGGTCTGGTCGAACAGCACGGCGGTGCGCTGCCAGGCGCGTACCTCGCGCCGGAAATTGCTGAACTCGGAGGGGACGACCGGGTAGATGTAGGCGCCGAGCTGGGCGTTCCGCAGCAGGTCGACGGTGTCACCGGCCCGGTCCAGTACGTCCTGCAGGTTCCTCGCGCTCATGGTGCTCCAGTCCTCGACGACGATCGGACCAACGCTAGGAACGCCGGGCTCGGTCATGGCAGCGCGGAACGACGGCAGCGGGCCTGCCGGGGTGGCCGTACCGGGTGCGACGGATGACGTAGCGCCGCCCCGCTACGTCATCCGTCGCGGGGCGGACGGGGCGCGGCGGCGGCCGCCGGTCGGGACATCCGGGCGATGGCCGCGGCCCGCCCGGCTCCTAGCGTCGGTACCCGGAGCCGACCGCGGGGGGAACCGAGCATGACCACCAGGAGCGACCTACCGGGGACCTACGTCTTCGACGGTCCCAGCGGGCGCCGCGGCCGGCCGCTGAACCGGATGTTGCAGTCGCTGCGCACCGAAGGGGCGCGGGCCGATTTCCGCGCCGACGAGGCCGCGTACTGCCTGCGGTTCGAGCTGTCGGCGGAGCAGACCACGGCCGTCCTGGAACGCGACTGGCAGGCGATGCTCGATCTCGGCGGCAGCATCTTCTACATCTACAAGCTGGCCATGATGGACGGACGCTCGATGCAGTACCTGGGCGGTGTGTTCACCGGCATGACCGAGGCGGAGTTCACGGCCGCGATGGCGGCGGGAGGACGGACCGATGTCTGAGGTGATCTGGGGTCTGGGGACCTCGCACGTGCCGTCGATCGGCGCGGCGATGGACCGCGACCTGACGGCCGATCCGAAGTGGTCACCGCTGTTCGACGGCTACGCCCCGGCCCGGGAGTGGCTGGCCGAGCGGACCCCGGACGTCGCGATCCTGGTCTACAACGACCACGCGAACGGCGTCGACCTGGACATCGTGCCGACCTTCGCGATCGGGACCGCCGAGCAGTACCGGGTCGCCGACGAGGGGTACGGCCGGCGTGCGGTGCCGGACGTCACCGGGGACCCGGACCTGTCGTGCCACCTGCTGGAGCACCTGGTCGACGACGGTTTCGACCTGACCGTGTTCTCCGAGCTCGACGTCGATCACGGCTTCACCGTGCCGCTGTCGGTGTGGACGCCCGATCCCGGCGACGCCTGGCCCTGCCCGGTCGTCCCGATCATGGTCAACGTCATCCGCTACCCGCAGCCGAGCGCGGCCCGCTGCTACGCACTCGGGCAGGCGATCGGGCGGGCACTGGCCTCCTACGAGGGCGCGCGCACCGTCGGGATCCTCGGCACCGGCGGGATGTCGCACCAGCTGGCCGGTGCGCGGGCCGGGTTCGTCAATCCCGAGTTCGACCGGATGTTCCTGGACGCGATCGCCGACGACCCGCAGCGGCTCACCGCCCTGCACCGCGACGAGTACATCCGGCTCGCCGGGTCCGAGGGCATCGAGCTGATCATGTGGCTGGTCATGCGCGGCGCGATGAACGCCCGCGTCCGCACGGTGCACACCGCCTATCACGTCCCGGCGTCGAACACCGCCGCCGGACTCGCCCTGCTGGACAACCGGAGCGCCCCGTGACGTCGTTGCTCGATCCCCCCGACCGAAGCACCGGGCCCCGGCGCACCGACCGGCGGGCCGTGCTCGCCCGGGTGCTGCGCGAGGCCACCTACGAGGTGCTGCCGTTCCCGAGCGCCGGGGACAAGGTGCTCGCGCACGTACCCACCGGCACCGGGCTGAGCGTGACGACGACCGAGGCGAAGGGCCTCGGACCGACCGTCGATCTCGCCGTCCGGCTGACCGGGCACGGCTACCGGGTCGCCCCGCACATCGCGGCCCGCCTCGTCCGGGACCGGGCGCACCTCACCGATCTCGCCGACCGGCTCACCGAGGCGGGGATCAGCACGGTGTTCGTCATCGGCGGTGACGCCGCCGAGCCCGCGGGCGCCTATCCGGACGCCCTTGCTCTGCTCACCGACCTGCGTGCGATCGCCGGCGACCGGTTCGACCACATCGGGATCGGCGGCTACCCGGAGGGGCACGGCGGCATCGCCGACGAGCTGATCGAGGGTGCGCTCACCGCGAAGGCGCCGTACGCCACGCAGATCGTCACCCAGCTGTGCTTCGACCCGTCCGCCACCGTGCGCTGGGCCCGCCGGATCGCCACCGCCGGGGTGCGGCTGCCGATCCGGGTCGGCGTACCCGGTGCGGTGAGCAGGCAGAAACTGATCCGGGTCTCCGCCGGGCTGGGGCTCGGTCAGTCGGCCCGTTTCCTGCGCAAGCAGCAGGGCATGCTCTGGCGGTTCTTCACCCCCGGCGGGTACCGGCCGGACCGGGTGCTCGACGGCATCGTCCCGGCGCTGGCCGCCGGTGACACCGGACTGGCCGGGATCCACGTGTTCACCTTCAACGACCTCGAGAGCACCGAGACGTGGCGACGTCGGCTGCTCGAGCGCCTGGACCGATGACGGCGCCGCTGATCGACGGCCGGGCCGCCGGATCGCGGGTCGCGTCGTGACCGCCTCGGCGCAGGGCCCGCGCGCGGTGCTGCTGCTCAGCTGCCCGGACGCGCCCGGCATCGTGCACGCCGTGACCGGCCTGCTCGCCGACGAGGGCTGCACCATCGTGCAGAGCCACCAGTTCGGCAGCGCCAGCACCGGCACCTTCTACCTGCGGGTCGAGTTCGCCCGGGTGGACGGCGACCGTCCCGACCTGGACCGGCTCGGTGCCGGTGTCGCGACGCTCGCCGAGCCGTTCGGGATGACCTGGAGCCTCGCCGACACCGGGCACCGCCCGCGCACCGTGATCATGGTCAGCCGGTTCGCGCACTGCCTCAACGATCTGCTGTTCCGGAACTCGATCGGCGAGCTGGCGCTCGACGTCGTCGCGGTGGTGTCGAACCATCCCGATCTCGAACGCCTCGCCGACGGGTTCGGGGTGCCGTTCCGGCACATCCCGGTCACCCGGGAGACGAAACCGGCCGCCGAGGCGGAGCTGCTCGACCTGGTCCACGACCAGGGTGTCGAGCTGGTGGTGCTGGCCCGCTACATGCAGATCCTGTCCGACGACGCGTGCAAGGCCCTGCAGGGCCGGGCGATCAACATCCACCACTCGATGCTGCCCAGCTTCAAGGGCGCCCGGCCCTACCACCAGGCGCACGAGCGCGGGGTGAAGTTCATCGGGGCGACCGCGCACTACGTGACCGCGGACCTCGACGAGGGCCCGATCATCGAGCAGGAGCTGCTGCGCGTCGACCACTCGCTGAGCCCTGAGCAGCTCGCCGCCCGCGGCCGGGAGGCCGAGCGGCTCGCGCTGGCCCGGGCGGTGCGCTGGCACAGTGAGCACCGGATCGCGGTGTCGGGCAACCGCACCGTCGTCTTCCCCTGAGCGGCCCGGCGCCTCGCGCGTCATCGGGCCCCGTCCGTGGCGGCGGGGCCCGGTCTCCGGTGCCCGGGAGTCCCGTGCGCGATCCGGGCAGCGAACCGCCCGCCGACGCCGTGTGCGGCGTCGGCGGGCGGGCCCGGGGTATCGGGTTCAGCGCTCCTGCGGGTGCGTGGCCAGCGCTTCGACGGTCACGTCCATCCAGGGGAACATCGGCAGCGACGCCAGCGCGTCGTGCAGCGCCGCCGGATCCTCCGCCTCGTACAGCCCGACGGTGGCGTTGCGCCCGGGGACCCGCCACAGCCGTTTGAGGATCCCGGCCTCGCGCAGCTCGACGGCGCGGGCGCGCTCGCCCGCCTTCAGCTCGTCACGGGTGGCGGCCGGGGTGTCGACCGGGAGCAGGTTCTCGGTGCGGACCAGGAACTCCATCAGCGGGCCTGCTCGATCAGCAGCGCGGTGAGCTCGTCGGGTGCGGTCACCATCGCCTCGTGGCCGGTGGCGATCTCGTGCACCGGCCAGCCGCGTTCGGCGGCCCGCCCGGCGTGCTCGCGGAAGACCCGCATCCAGTCGGTGCACTCGATGAACACCGCGGGTACGTCGTCGCCCTTCCCGGTCAGCCGCAGCGGCTCGGTGTAGGTGAGCCACGGGTGCGGGGTGAGGCGCGGGGTGAGCCAGTCCAGGTCGGCCTGCTCGGTGACGCCGAGCCGCTCCAGCGGCCGGACCGGGACCAGCCAGCCGAACCCCGGCCCGGCCACCGCCTCCCGGTAGTGCCCGGCGACGGTCGGCGGGAGCAGGTCGATCGCGGCGTCGCCGTCGTCGCCGACGAAGGCGTCCAGGTACACCCGGCGGGTCAGCCGGTCCGGGATGCGGTCGGCGACCCCGGTGACGACCTGGCCCGCATAGCTGTGCCCGACCAGCACCACGTCGTGGGCGTCGTGCGCCTCCAGCAGCGCGACGACGTCCTGGACGTGCGTGGACAGCCCCACCTGCGGGGTGAGCAGGTGGGCCCGGTCGCTGAGGCCGGTCAGCGTCGGGGTGTGCACCTCGTGGCCGGCGGCGCGCAGCCCGGGGACCACCCGTTGCCACGCCCATCCGCCGTGCCAGGCTCCGTGCAGCAGGACGACGGTGCTCATGCTCGGTCTCCCTCGGGGTCGTCGACGTAGCGCACGCCCAGCCGTTCCAGGGTGGGGCGCAGGTCGTAGTGGTCCAGGCCGAGCAGGCCCTCGGCGAACCGGCGGCGCTTGTCCTCCTCGTTCGCGGCGCGGGTGCCGGCGGCCTCGGCGACGGTGGCGGCCTCGGCGCGGGGGACGCAGAGCACACCGTCGTCGTCGGCGATCACCGCGTCGCCGGGGTCGATCCGCTGCCCGGCGACGACGACCGGCACGTTCACCGAGCCGGGCACGGCCTTCGCGGTCCCCTGCGCGTGTACCGCCCGCGACCAGGCGGGGAAGCCCATCGCGGTCAGCTCGGCGACGTCGCGGACACCGGCGTCGCTGATCAGCCCGAGCACCCCGCGGTGCTGCAGCTGGGTCGCGAACAGCTCGCCGAACATCCCGTCGGTGGAGCGTGAGGTGGTGGCGACGACGAGCACGTCACCCGGCCCGCACTGCTCGATGCAGGCGTGGATCATCAGGTTGTCGCCGGGGTGCGACAGCACGGTGACCGCGCGGCCCGCGATCCGCGCACCGCGCTGGATCGGCCGGATCTCCGGTGCGAGCAGGCCACGCCGGCCGTGCGCCTCGTGCACCGTCGCGACGCCGTGGCGGGCCAGTTCGGCGAGCACGCCGGGATCCGGGCCGCGCCGGGTCCGGACGATCACGTGCCCGCTCACCGCAGCACGTCCCCGACGATCGGGAAGACCCGCTGGTAGGCCTCGGCCTGCACGATCGACCGGTCGCCGCCGTTGCGGACGGCCTGCACGCCGCGGCGCAGCCCGAGATCGGTGTAGTACTGCACCAGGTGCGACTGCGCGCCCATGCACTCCATCGCCTTGCGCTTGCGCTCGAACACCGGGGTGATGTCGAGCAGCAGGTTCGGGACGAAGCCGCACTGTTCGGGCTGGTGCGGTTCGAACTGCAGCACCTGCGGCGCACCGATCGGCGGCGTCGACGGATCGTGCCCGGCGGCCTGGGCGACCTGGCGGGCCAGCAGGGTCGCCTCGTGGGCGGCGTCGTGGTCGCGGTTGTACGGGTCGTTCGCGACGTGGGTGAGCAGCACCTCGGGGGCCGCGTCCCGGATCTCCGCGACGATCCGGGACAAGCCGTCGTCGTCGATCCGCAGTGGGTAGTCGCCGAGATCGAGGAAGGTGATCCTCGCGCCGAGTGCAGCGGCGGCCGCCTCCGCCTCGTCGCGCCGGGCGGCCTTCGCGGCGTCGACGGTCATCCCGGGAGTTCGCCACAGGCCCGGCGACTCGCCGCGCTCGCCGTAGCTCAGGCAGACGATGCGCACGTCGTGGCCGCGCTCGGCGTAGAGCGCCAGCGCACCACCCGCCCGCCACACGAAGTCCCCGGAATGCGCGCTGATCACCTGTACGGAAGGTCGGTCGTGCGACGTCATGGGCCCCGACGTTAGGCAGCGCCGCGGTCGGTGGGTACGCGCGAACGACCCGTGGCCGCTACGTCATCCGTCGCGCGGTGAGCCGAACCCTTTTGCCTGGTGGAAGGTGGTCTGGCGGGTTCGGCGGCGGGCTTTCTAGCGTGTTCGCGACCCCCCAGTTCCGACGACGGGACCCGCCATGTTCGAGACCATGATCGACCCGACCGGGGCAGCCGATCCGGTCGCCGCGGCGGGCGCGGCACTCGCTCCGCGCCCGGCGGACCTGGCGGGGCTGCGGCTCGGCCTGCTGCTCAACACCAAACGCAACGCCGCGGAGCTGCTCGACGCGGTCGCCGAGCGGTTCGCGCAGCAGTACGGCACGGTGCCCGCCGCCCGGCACATCAAGCCGCACATCAACGACCCGGTCGCGCCGGAGGTCCTCGCCGATCTCGTCGAACGGTGCGACGTGGTGCTCGTCGGGGTCGGCGACTGCGGATCGTGCAGCGCGTCCGCCGTCACCGACGGCATCGCACTGGAGGCGGCCGGGGTCCCGGCCGCGGTGCTGATCAGCGAGGCCTTCCGGACGACCGCGGATGCGATGGCCGGGCTGCGCGGCAGCCCCGGCTACGAGTACGCGATCGTGCCGCACCCGGTCGCCTCGCTGGACGCCGCCGGGGTGACCGCCCGGGCCGGCGAGGTGCTGCCCGGACTGACCCGGCTGCTGCACGGCCCGGCCGGCCCGGGCGATCAGCGCGGGAACGGTGCGGACCGCAGCGGGGCGGGTGCCCGGTGAGTGCCACGGGTGCGGGCGCCGCGACCGCCGTCGATCCGGTGGACATCGCCCGGGCCGGGATCGAGCACGCCTACGAGCAGGACTGGACCGACGGCCTCCCGGTCGTCCCGGTGACCGCGGCGACCCGCGACGAGTTCCTCGCGGCGACCCCGCGTGATCCCGCCGAGGTGGTCGCGCACGCCGGCAGCCTGGGCCGGGAGTGCACCGTCGAACGGGTCGCGGTGAACGCTGCGATGGCCGGCTGCCGCCCGGAGTACCTGCCGGTCGTGCTGGCCGCGTGGGACGCGCTGATGGCTCAGCGGGTCGTCACCGGCGGCGGCTGGCAGAGCACCAGCGGCCCGGCCCCGCTGATCGTGGTGAACGGCGATGTGCGGGCCGAGCTGGGGATCAACTCGGCGGGTGGCTCGGTGGGGCCCGGCTTCCGGGCGAACGCGACGATCGCCCGCGCGATCGGGCTGACCGTGCGCAACGTGCTCGGCATCCGCCCGCACGAGCTGGACCAGGCCACCCAGGGGCTGCCCGGCCGGTTCGCGGTGTGCGTGGGGGAGAACGAGGAGGAGAGCCCCTGGGAGCCGCTCTCGGTGGAGCTCGGCGCCGCGCCCGGCACCGGCTCGGTCTCCGCGATGCTGATCCGGACCTGCGAGTTCATCGACAACCGGGACTCCACCGATCCGGAGGATCTGCTCCGCGACATCGCGGACACGGTGGCCCGGACCGGCACCGTGGTCGGCGGACGATCGTCGGCGGGCCTGCTGCTCGGCGTCGAGCACGCCAGGATGCTGGCCGACGGCGGGTTCGGCAAGGCCGACGTCGCCGCCTGGATCAGCGAGCACGCGGTGCGGACCGCCGCCGATCTGCGGGCGGTCGGAAAGGGCCGGGCGGCCGGGGACGCCCCGGACGACGCCCCGTTCCCGATGGTGCCCGAGCCCGAGCACCTGCCGATCGTGGTCACCGGCGCCCGCAACGCCGGGATGTCGCTGGTGGTGCGGCCGTTCGGCTTCGGCGGCTGGTCGCGCACCACGCACCCGGTGCACGTCGGCGGGGCCGCGTCGTGAACCCGGTGCTGGACGTGCGGGACCTGCGCGTCGAGTTCCCGACGGCGGCCGGTCCGCTCGGGGTGGTCGACGGCGTCTCGTTCGACGTCGGGCCGGGCGAGACGGTCGCGCTGGTCGGCGAGTCCGGCTCGGGCAAGAGCGTCAGCTCGCTGGCGGTGCTCGGGCTGCTCGGCAGCGGCCGGGTCGCGGGCGGATCGGTGTCGTTCCGCGGCGAGGAGATCGCCGGCGCCGGGCCGGAGCGGCTGCGCCGGCTGCGCGGCGCCGAGATCGCGATGGTTTTCCAGAACCCGATGAGCGCGCTGGACCCGCTGTTCAGCATCGGCGACCAGGTCGTCGAGGCGATCCGGGTGCACCGGCCGGTCGGCCGGGCGCAGGCCCGCGAGCGCGCCGTCGAACTGCTCCGCGAGGTGGGGCTGCCCGATCCGGAGCGTCGGATGCGCTCCTACCCGCACGAGCTGTCCGGCGGCCAGCAGCAGCGGGTCGGGGTGGCGATGGCGCTGGCCTGCGATCCGGAGCTGTTGATCGCCGACGAGCCGACGACCGCGCTGGACGTGACCGTCGAGGCGCAGATCCTGGCGCTGATGCGACGGCTGCAGCGCGAGCACGGCGCGGCACTGCTGCTCATCACGCACGACATGTCGGTGGTGGCCAGGATGGCCGACCGGGTGGTGGTGATGTACGCGGGCCAGGTCGTCGAGCGGGGCACCGCCGCCGAGGTGCTGTCCGCGCCCACCCACCCCTACACCCGGGCGCTGATCGGCTCCGTCCCGACCGTCCACACCGGACGTGATGAGCTGCTGACGGTGATCCCGGGAAGCGTGCCGAACCCGGCCGAGGTGCCGGAGGGCTGCCGGTTCCATCCGCGCTGCCCGCAGGCGGAGGACCGGTGCCGGATCGAGGTGCCCCCGGTGGTCCGGACGGGGGAGAACCGGATCAGCCGGTGCTGGCTGGCCGAGGAGGTCGAGCGGGTCCCGGCGCAGAGCGGGGCGCCGGGGTCCGCCGAGCGCTGACCCGACGGTCGCGCTGTGGTGCCGGGGCTGCGCAACTTAGCGCCGCGCGCTGTCGTTGGTGAACAGCAGCTCGTAGCGAGCGGCCAGGATGTCCCGGCCCGCCTGTGCGAGCGCGGGATCGTCGCTCGGGGTCAGCGAGGCGCTGAACGGGTAGGCGAACAGCGCGGGCGTCCGTGCCCGTGCTGTTCGGGCGTGCCGATCGCGGTGTCGGCGTCGATGGTGATGCGGGCGCGGGCCTGTTCCGGGGTCTCCGGTGTGCCGTCCGCGGTGACCAGCCGGTTGATCAGGAACGGCCGGAGATCCCCGCCGCCGACGTCGTGCCGGTCGTGACCGGCTGCGGTGTGGCTCGCGAGGTCCCACCGGCCCGGTCTCGCGCATGGCGGTCAGCTCGTCCCAGGTCAGGTAGTACGGGTAGTGCTCGCCGACCCGCCCGGTGATCGCGAACGCGACACCGCGGAAGCCGTACTGCTCCAGCAGCGGATCGGCGTAGCGCCACACGCCGCCGGTGCCGTCGTCGAAGGTGATCGTGACGGGCCGTTCGGGCGGCACCGACGGGTCGGTGCGCGCGTCGAGCAGGGTCTGCGCGGACACCGAGGTGAAGCCTGCGGCGCGCAGCATCGCCAGCTGCTCGGCGAACACCTCGGGGCGATGGTGAACGCGCCGTCCGGTTCGGGGGTGATCTCGTGGTAGCTCAGCACCGGCACCGAGCCGGCGCTGCGGGCGGTGACCGCCGGGTCGTGCGCGAACGCGGTGTGCGCGGCGGCCGGATCGACGGTGGCCGGTACGACCTGCTGGCCGCGGACGGCGGGTGGTGCCGAGACGGCGTCGCCGATCCACCGGATTGCGCACGGAGCGTCACTCCATGTAGTTGAGAGCAAGATCATTTCCCCTGCAAGTTGGTCTCGGACTGCGTCCGCGGGACGGTCTCGCGACCGAAGCCATACGCATAGCGTGACACGGATACCAACATTCGAGTGATGGCTTTGGCCAGGGCAAAGTCGGCACTTCCGGGCTTGTGGGAGCAGCTCGGTCTGTGTAGCGAACTGATCGAGTCACGTTGAGTAGTGACCGCGATGGGCGGAAGGTCGTCAGTTGTGATGCGACACGGATCCGAAATGCCGCATTCGTCTATCACTGTGTGTCACGGAGTTCGGCCGAACAGCGCAGCTACGTCATCCGTCGCGGCGCGCACTGCGACACCACCCGTAAACCTGCGCACCGCCTTCTCCCTGGTGAAAGGCGGTCTGGTGGGCGACCCGGCGCGATTTCTAGCGTGCTCGCAGCACACGGCCGACGGAGTCCGACGGGAGACCCACATGTGTCAGACCACCACCGACCGGACCGGGTGTGCGCCGACGGGCCGCCCGGCCGGTGCCCGGTGAACGACCCGGCGCTGTTCGAGGCCCACGACCTGGTCAAGCACTTCCGGAGTCGGCGCGGCGTCGTACAGGCCGTCAACGGCGTATCGCTCAGCATCCCGCGCGGCCGCACGGTCGGCCTGGTCGGGGAGTCCGGATCCGGCAAGTCCACGGTGGCCCGGCTCGCGCTGCGGCTGCTCGAACCGACCTCGGGGACGCTGTCGTTCGACGGTGCCGATCTCGGCGCCGCCTCCGGCGCGGAGCTGCGCCGGCTGCGCCGCCGGATGCAGATCGTCTTCCAGGACCCGCACGGCTCGCTGAACCCGCGGATGACCGTCCTGCAGGCGGTCGGTGAACCACTCGTGGTGCACCGGATCGCCCGCGGGGCCGCGCTCGCCGACCGGGTCGTCGAGCTGCTCGAACGGGTCGGGCTGGGCGCCCGCGACCTGAACCGCTACGCCCACCAGTTCTCCGGTGGCCAGGCGCAGCGGATCGGGATCGCCCGCGCGCTGGCCACCGACCCGGAACTGATCGTGTGCGACGAGGCGGTCTCCGCGCTGGACGTCTCGGTGCAGGCCCAGGTGCTCAACCTGCTCCGCAGCCTGCAGGCCGAGCGCGGGCTGTCGTACCTGTTCATCGCGCACGACCTGAACGTCGTCCGCTACATGTCCGACGAGGTCTGCGTGATGTACCTCGGTGAGATCGTCGAGCGCGGGGACGGCGACGCGGTGCTGCGGGACCCGCAGCACCCCTACACCCGGATGCTGGTCTCCGCAGTGCCGGATCTGGCCACCGCCGGCCCGGCCGACGAGGTGACACCGGTCGGCGAGGTACCCAGCCCGATCGATCCGCCGCCGGGGTGCCGGTTCCACACACGCTGTCCGCACGCCGAGGCCGCCTGCCGCGACGAGCGGCCCGAGCTGCGCAGGGTCGTCGCCGATCGCGACGTCGCCTGCCTGCTGGCCGGGCCGCGCACCTCCGAGGCGGTGCGCTCATGATCCGCTACGTGCTGCGCAGGCTCGCCTACGGCGGTGTGGTGATGGCGCTGGTGACCACATTGGTGTTCGTGCTGATGCGGCTGGTCCCCGGCGACGCCGTGACCATGCAGCTGGCCGACTCCGGTGCGAGCCCGGAGCAGATCGCCGCGCTGCGCGCCGAGTTCGGCCTCGACGTGCCGGTCTGGACGCAGCTGGCGACCTGGCTGGCCGGCGCCGTGCAGGGTGATCTCGGGACGTCGTTCTACGGCGGCGGCGCACCGGTGACCCAGCTGTTCCTGGAACGGGTGCCGGTCACCGTCTCGCTCGGCCTGCTGGCGATGCTGTTCGCGACCGTCGCCGGGATCGCGCTCGGCGTGCTGGCCGCCGTCACCCGCGGCTCCGCGATCGACGGCGCCGTGCGGAGCTTCGCGGTCGCGTTCCTGTCGGTGCCGAACTTCGTCGTCGCACTGCTGGCGCTGACCGCGTGCGCGGTCTGGCTCAACTGGTCGCCGCCGCTGGCCTACCGGCCGCTGACCGAGGATCCGATGAACTGGATCCAGCAGATGGCGATCCCGGTGATCGCGCTGGGCACCGCCGGGATGGCGGGAACCGCGCGGATGGCGCGCTCGTCGTTGCTGGAGTCGCTGGGGTCGGACTACGTGCGCACGGTCCGAGCGAAGGGCGCCCGGGAGCGCACCGTGGTCGGCAAGCACGCCGCCCGGAACTCCACGATCGCGGTGCTCACGCTGCTCGGGCTGGAGCTGGCCACGGTGCTCGGTGGCACCGTGATCCTGGAGCAGATGTTCGGGATCCCGGGGACCGGGCAGCTCATCTACTCCTCGGTGCTGGAGCGCGACTATCCGGTCGTCGTCGCCTGCACGATCTTCTACGCGGCACTGTTCGTGGTGACGATCATCGTGATCGACCTGCTCTACGCACTGGTCGATCCGCGGATCCGGACCGGAAGGGCACTCTCGTGAGCGCACCGGCCACCCCCGCGCGGCTGCGCGCCGTCCCCGGTGCGATCGGCCGGTTCGTCCGCGCCCAGCCGCTCGGCGGGATCGCGTTGATCGTGCTGACGCTGTTCGTGCTGGCCGGGCTGCTGGCGCCGCTGGTGGCGCCGTACGACCCGCTGGAGCAGTTCCGCCGCGACATCCTCGACGGCCCGTCCGCCCGGTTCCTGCTCGGCACCGACGACCTCGGCCGGGACGTGCTGAGCCGTTCGCTGCACGGGGCACGGACCTCGTTGCTGATCGGGGTGGTGACCACCGCGGTCAGCCTGGTGCTGGGCACCACGATCGGGGTGATCTCGGGCTACGCGGGCCGGGGCGTCGACATCGTCCTGCAGCGGGTGATGGACGCCGTGCAGGCGATCCCCGGCATCGTGCTGCTGCTGTTCATCGCGGTGATCCTCGGGCCGTCGGTGCGCAACACGATCATCGCGCTGACCGTGGTGATCACACCGTCGTTCAACCGGATCGCCCGCGGCGAGACGCTGCGGGTGCGCGAGGAACGCTACGTCGAGGCGGCCCGGGCCACCGGCGCCGGGACCGGCCGGATCCTGTCCCGGCACATCCTGCCGAACATCGTCGCGCCGGTGTTCACGCTGGCCAGCCTGATCTTCGCCGGGGTCATCATCGCCGAGTCGGCGCTGAGCTTCCTCGGCATCGGCGCGCCGCCGCCGACCCCGTCCTGGGGGCTGATGCTCTCCGAGGGCGTCCGGTACGTGGAACGCGCGCCGTGGCTGATCGTCGTCCCGGCGATCCTGCTCTCGCTGGCCGTGTTCAGCCTCAACCTGCTCGGCGACGCGCTGCGCGACCACCTGGACCCGCGCCTGCAGCACGCCACCTTCGCCGAGTCCCGGCGCTGGTGGCGGCCCCGCCCGCCGGCCCGCCTCGCCCCCGGACTGGCCCGGGCCGCCGAGGAACTCGACGCGACCGAACCGACCGACCGACGACCCGACTAGGAGCATGCACAGTGGAGATCTCACTCGCCGGCAAGGTGGCCCTGGTCACCGGAGCCGGTCCGAACATCGGCGGCGGGATCGGCCTGGCGCTCGCGCGCTACGGCGCGACCGTGGCCTGCAACGACATCGACCCGGACGCGGCGGCCGCCGCCGTCGAGCGGATCGAGCGCAACGGCGGCCGGGCGATCGCGGTACCCGGTGACGTCACCGACGAGGACCAGGTGGCCGGCTACGTCGAACGGGTCGTCGGCGAGCTGGGCGGGATCGACATCCTGGTCAACAACGCGGCGCTGCTCGGCGGCAAGGGGGTGCTCGACGAGAGCGCCGAGTTCTTCGATCGCGCCGTGCGGGTCGCCGGACTGGGCAGCTTCCTCAACACCAGGGCGGTCGGACGGCACATGGCCGAGCGCGGCACCCGCGGCTCGATCGTGATGGTCTCGTCGTCGAACGGCTGGTCCGGCTCGGCCGGGGTGATCGCCTACGCGTTCCACAAGGGCGGGGTGAACAACTTCGTGCGGGCCGCGGCGATGGACCTGGCCCCCTACGGGATCCGGGTCAACTCCTTCACCCCGACCGCGCCGACCCCGGACAACCCGGCACTGACCGGGCCGGACGGGAAGTCGATCATGGATCGGCCGCGGAACGGGATCGGCGGGGGCACCGGCGACGAGTCGTGGCGGCGGCCAGCCCGCTGGAGCGGTGACCGGGTGCCGATGGTGCCGATGGGCACCACCGGCACGCCGACCGACATCGGGCACTGCGTGGCCTGGATGTGCTCGGACCAGGCCCGGCTGATCACCGGCCAGGACTTCGTCGTCGACGGCGGGGCCCGGGCGAAGAACTTCGCCTACATCCCGGCGGCGGCCGGCGACCTCGCCGGCCCGGTGCCGCTGGTCGGGCTGGACGTCACCGGCGAGCTCGACCGGGAGACGGTGTGAGAGCGGGACGCGCCGCGGCGCTGCTGCTGGCCGGAGCACTGGTGCTGTCGTCCTGCGGAGCCGGTGGGGGAGGTGGCGGCGGCAGCGACGAGCCGGTCGGAGAGCCGCGTCCCGGCGGATCGCTGGTCTGGCAGCTGCCCTCCGAGGTCTCCACCGACCTGCACCCGCTGGAGAGCTCCGACCCGAGCGCCACCGGGCTGATCTCCGGCTCGGTGTACGGGAAGCTGCTCGACTGGCGCACCGGCCCCGACGTCACCGACATGGAGCTGGAGGGCGATCTGGCCGAGTCGTGGGAGATCTCCGACGACGGCCTCACCTACACCTTCAACCTGCGCCAGGACGTCACCTGGCACGACGTCGAGCCGGTGAACGGCAGGCCCTTCGTCGCCGACGACGTGGTCGCGACGATCACCGCGATGAAGGAGCGCGGGCTGCAGGCCTACATGCTCGAGGCGGTGCAGACCGTGCAGGCGCCGGACGAGCACACCGTCGTGCTGACCCTGGACCGGCCGTTCGCCCCGCTGCTGGAGTACGTGGCCTACCACACCTTCCTGATGGTTCCGCGGGAAGGAATCGAGGGGCAGTACGACCTGGACACGATCGCGATCGGCACCGGGCCGTTCCTGCTCACCGAGCACACCCCCGACGTCGAGTGGGTGTTCCAGCGCAATCCGGACTACTACATCGCCGACCGCCCGTACCTCGACGAGGTCCGGCGACCGGTCATCAGCGACACCGCGGCGACCACCGCTGCCCTGCGCAGCGGCCGCCTCGACGTGGGCACCACCAGCGACGTCAACGTGGCCGACGACTTCCGCGACGGCGACTTCACGGTGGACGAGACGCCCGGTGCGCCGGTGAGCTTCTACCTCAACCCGCGTGAGGAGCCGTTCGACGACGTGCGGGTGCGCCGTGCGGTGGCACTCGCGATCGACTGGGAGGGGATGGGGGAGACCATCCGCGGCTCCTTCAACCTGACCTCGATCCTGCGCCCGGACGTCTCCGACGCCGCGCTGACCGAGGACGAGGTGCGCGAGATCCGCCCGTACGACCCCGAGCAGGCCCGGCAGCTGCTCGCCGAGGCCGGCCTGCCGGACGGCTTCGCGACCACGCTGCTCGTGCAGCGGGTCGACGACGAGGACGTCCGCGAGGCCCAGTGGATGCAGGCCGACCTGGCCGAGGTCGGGATCGACGTCACCATCGAGACCGTCGATCCCGGGACCGGGATCGAGCGCCGGCGCAACCACGAGTTCGCCATGACGAAGGCGCTCCGGACCGTGCACCTGCCCGACCAGGCCTGGCGCGACTTCACGCCGGGCTACATCGAGAACTACGCGCTCATCGAGGACCAGGAGCTCGTCGACAACTACGAGCTGACCCGGGCCACCACCGACCCCGACGAGCAGCGTGAGCTGCATCGGGCCATGCAGACCCGGATGGAGACCGAGATCGTGCAGGCGCTGTACCCGATCCAGAAGTTCGACTACACGATCTTCTCGACACGGACCCAGGACCTGCACCCGGTCCCGATCCACCAGGGCCGCCGGCTCGCCGACGTGTGGCTCAGCGACCAGCCGGAATCGCCGTGAGCGCCCCGGTGCACGATCTCGTCGTCGTCGGGTCCGGCCCGGCCGGGTACACCGCGGCGGTCTACGCCGCCCGGGCCCGGCTGGCCCCGCTGGTGTTCGAGGGTTCCAGCTACGGCGGCGCCCTGATGACCACCACCGACGTGGAGAACTACCCCGGTTTCCCGGACGGCGTCGACGGGCCCGGCCTGATGGAACGGATGCGGACGCAGGCCCAGCGGTTCGGCGCCGACCTGCGGCCCCGCGACGTCGACGAGATCCGGCTGGACGGCCCGGTCAAGGAGATCGTGACCGACGGCGAGGTGCACCGGGCCCGTGCGGTGGTGCTCGCGATGGGTGCCGCGCCGCGCTATCTCGGCGTGCCGGGGGAGCAGGAGCTGCTCGGGCGGGGGGTCTCGTCCTGCGCGACCTGCGACGGGTTCTTCTTCCGGGACCGCGACGTCGCCGTCGTCGGTGGCGGGGACTCGGCGATGGAGGAGGCGGAGTTCCTCACCCGGTTCGCCCGCAGCGTCACCGTCGTGCACCGCCGGGACACGTTCCGGTCGTCGCAGATCATGCTGGAGCGGGCTCAGGCGAACCCGGCGATCCGCTGGGCGACCCACCGCGAGGTCGTCGCGGTCACCGGTGACGGCGCGGTCGGCGGGCTGCGGCTGCGCGACGTCCGGGACGGCTCGGAGTCCGATCTGGAGGTCGCCGGGGTGTTCGTCGCGATCGGCCACGATCCGCGCAGCGGGCTGGTCGCCGATCGGCTCGACCTGGACCCGGACGGCTACGTCCGCACGCTCGACGGGACCACCCGGACCGCCGTCGACGGGGTGTTCGCCTGCGGCGACCTGGTGGACCGGCACTACCGGCAGGCGGTCACCGCTGCCGGCTCGGGCTGCTCGGCTGCGATCGACGCCGAGCGGTGGCTGGCCGGGCAGGCCCCGGCCGACCTGCGGACGGCCTCGTGACGAGCGCGGCCGCCACCGAGGACCGGCAGCGGACCGGCGTGGTGGTGCACGACCCGACCGGCACACCGCCGTCGGTGCGCGGCAGGAGCCCGGCCGAGCGGACGGCCACCCTGGACGGCCGACCGGTGTTCCTGGTCGACAGCCGGTTCGACGACTCGGTGGAGCTGCTGCGGCAGATCGGCACCTGGTTCGAGGAACAGATGCCCGCGGTCCGCACCACGATGGTGCAGCTGACGGGCACCTACGCCACCGACGACCCGCAGCTGTGGACGAGGATCGCCGCGGAGGGCGGCGTGGCGATCCTCGGGGTCGGGCACTGCAGTACCTGCGCGCCCGCGGTGACCACCCACGCCATCACCCTGGAGACCCGGTACGGGGTGCCGGCGGTCGCGGTGCACACCGAGACCTTCCACCGGGTCGTCGGCTCGGTGGCCCGGATGGGCGGGCTCGCCGAGCTGACGCAGGTGTTCGTGCCGCAGCCGGTGATGGGCCGCTCGGCCGCGCAGCTGCGGGAGTACGTGCACGGGGACGACCCGGTGCGCGGCGGCCCGGTCATGCGCCGGATCCTCGACGGACTGACCTCCGCCACCGGACCAGCCATCGGACCGGTGGCTGGGGCGGGGGCGGGAGCCGTGGGATCCGGCCGCTCCGGCACCCGGCGGTTGCTGCCGGCCGACTCCGAGGACCGGCTGCACGAGCTGTTCCTCGAACGGTCCTGGACCGACATGCTCCCGATCGTGCTGCCGACCGAGCGCCGGGTGGCCGAGATGCTGCGCGGCACCAGCCGCGACCCCGGCGAGGTGGTCGGCCGGATGCAGCCCACGGCGAACCGCGGTGCCTGGATCTACACGGTGGAGAACGTCGCGGTGAACGCCGTCATGGCGGGCGCCCGGCCCGAGTACCTGCCGGTGATCCTCGCGCTGGCCGCCGGCGGGCACTCGGCGCGCAGCAGCTCGTCCAGCTCGGCGTCCGCGATGGTGGTGGTGAACGGGCCGGTCCGCGAGGAGATCGGGATGAACAGCGGGATCGGCGCGATGGGCCCCTACAACCACGCGAACGCCACCATCGGACGCGCGTTCGGCCTGGCCTCGCAGAACCTGCAGGGCGGCTCGGTGCCCGGCGAGACGTACATGGGATCGCAGGGCAACGGCCTCACCTACAACAACGTCACGTTCGCCGAGAACGAGGAACGCAGCCCCTGGGAGCCGCTGCACGTCCAGCGGGGGCACCATCCGCGGGAGAGCACGGTGACCGTGTTCCAGGGCGGGCGCTCGACCACCTTCGGGCTCGGCCTGCGCGAGGAGCACTGGCGCGAGCACGTGCAGGACATGCTGCGCGGCACCGATGTGGTCGGCGCGCCGACGCTGCTGCTGGATCCGCTCGCGGCCGCCCAGTTCGTGGAGCGCGGCGGCTTCACCGACAAGGCCGCGCTGATCTCCTGGATCCACCGGACCGCCACCATGCGCGCGGACCGCTACTGGGATCTGCAGCTGGTGCGCAACTACATCCAGCCGCGGGCGACCTCCGGCGAGGAACCGCTGGCGACGCGGCTGCGGGCGGCACCCGAGGAGGAGATCCCGATGTTCGCCGAACGCGACGTCGGCGTCGTCGTGGTCGGCGGCGGGACCAACGGCTACTGGCAGATCATCGGGTCCCGCCCGGTCGTCACGGTCTCGATCGACGAGTGGCGGTGAACCCGGTGCCGGGGTACGACGTGATCGTCGTCGGTGCCGGGATCGCCGGCCTCACCTGCGCGCGGGAGGCGGCCGCCGGCGGCGCCGACGTGCTGGTGCTCGACCGGGGCACGGTCGGCGGGCAGGTGGCGACCGTGGACGCCGTCACCAACGCCCCCGGCCGTCCCGGGCCGATCGCCGGCTACGACCTGGGCGCACTGCTGATGGACGACGCCGAGGCGGCCGGCGCCGCGGTGACGCTCGCCGAGGTGACCGGCATCGTCGCCGACGGCGACCGGTTCCGGGTGGTCGCCGAGGGCGGCGAGGAGTTCGCCGCGGCGGCGGTCGTGCTGGCCGGCGGTTCCCTGCGGCGACGCCTCGGCGTGCCCGGCGAGGAACGGCTGAACGGGCGCGGGGTGACCCGCTGCGCCTCCTGCGACGGGCCGCTGCTGCGGGATCGCGACGTGGTCGTCGTCGGCGGTGGGGACTCGGCGATGGACGAGGCGGCGGTGCTGGCCGGGTACGCGTCCCGGGTGCTGATCGTGCACGACGGCCCGGCCCCGACCGCCCGCGACGAGCTCGTCGCACGGACCGCCGCGATGGACGGCGTCAGCTTCCGGGCCGGGGCCACGGTCACCGCCATCGGCGGTGCCGACCGGGTCGACTCGGTGGTCGTCCGTGACCTCGCCACCGGCGCCGAGACCGAGGAGCCGGTGGCCGGGGTGCTCGTGCAGATCGGATTGCGACCGGACACCGACCGGCTCGCCGATCTCGTGCGGCGGGACGGGACCGGGCATCTCGTCGTGGACGACGACCTGATGACCTCCCGACCCGGGATCGTCGCGGCGGGAGACATCCGCTCCGGTAGCGCCGCGCTGCTCGCCGAGTCGGCGGCCGACGGGATCCGGGCGGCACGGACGGCGCTGCGGCACGTCGCCGGGGAGCCGCCCGCGGGATGAGGACCGCCGGTGCCGTCCGACCGGCGTCGGAGGCCGGGATCGGCCGCCGCTCCGATGTGCCGGGGCATGCCCGCCCGGGAGGGTCGGTGCACCCCGGAGGCACCCGCCCCGGGGAGCACCGGAGCACCACGGAGGCACCTGGAATGGTCAGCGGAAACGGCAGCGTACGACGGTCGGTGCTGGCGGCGGCGACGGCATTCGGCGCGTTGCTCGCGGTCACGGCTCTCGCCCCGCAGGCCGGCGCGGTGATCGGCGGGACCGACGCCGACGAGCCGTATCCCTTCATGGCGACGCTGCGCGACGACCGCGGTGCGCACTTCTGCGGCGGCACGCTCGTCGACCCGGAGTGGGTGCTGACGGCGGGGCACTGCGTGGACACACGGGCGGTGGCGCCCGGCGATCTGACCGTGGCCCTCGGCGACACCGACCGGACGGCGGGCGTCGAGTACGGGGTGCGCGAGATCGTCACCCATCCCGACTACGTCGCGGATCTGGTCCCGCATCCCACACTCGACGTGGAGATGCTGGACCTGCGCGAGGACATCGCGCTGATCCGGCTCGACGAGCCGGTCGATGCCCGGCCGTTGGAGCTCGCGCCGGCACCACGGCCCGGCGACCCGGTGCGGGCGCTGGGCTGGGGGATGACCTGTGAGGACGGTGCGGACTGCCCGGAGCCGCCGATCGTGCTGCAGCAGCTCGACACCGAGATCGTCCCGGACGAGCGCTGCACCGGGCTGGAGGCCGGCCGGGATCACTGCTCGGAGCACCCGACCGAGCCCGCCCAGGTCTGCACGCTCGACTCGGGCGGCCCGATCCTGCAGTGGATCGACGGTCGGTGGGCGCTGGTCGGGGTGATCAGCCGCGACGGTGACTACGTGACCGACCCGAACTGCGTCGGACCGCAGGTGATGACCGGTGCCGGGGCGCACGCGGAGTGGATCGGGTCCACCGTCGCCGGGGGCTTCTCCGGGACGTGACAGCGGCCGCCCGGCAGTCGGCTCCGTGCACGACGACCGGGCAACTGAGCAGCCCGGCAACCCCCGGCGCGGGAAACGGTGCCGCGCGACCGGGTAGGTGCTCGCGTGGCCGGCGTCGGCGGAGGGCTGTTCCCGGCCCGGGCGCGCTTCCGGCTCTCGGAGCCGGTGGGCCGTCGCCACGGGTACGGTGACGTCGTGAACCGGTTGGCCGGCCGCCGCGGGCGCGCCTACCTGCGAGACTGCATCGTCTACGCCGGAGTCGCCGCCGCGACCGTGCCCCTCGGGATGGCGGCGCACGCGGCCGGTTGGGGCGGAAATCGCGCGTTCGTGCTCGCAGCCAGCGCAGTCCCACCGGTCGTGGCGACCTGGCTCGCCGCGAAGCAGGAGTCCGGACCGGCGCGGGCGACCTGGGGGAAGCAGCGACACGGCCTGGTCGTCACCGACCGAGGCGGCCGGCCGATCGACCGTCGGCGCGCCCTCCTGCGCAACACGGTCAAGATCGGTGTGCCGTGGCAGCTCGGGCACACGGTCGCCATCGGGGCGGCATTCGGTGGCTTCGAGACCCGTGACCGGCTCACGATCGCCGCGGCCGTGGTGACCTATCCGCTGCTCGCCGCGATGATCCTGGCCGTGGCGCGGGGGGAGGGGCGTGCGCTGCACGACCGGGTGGCCGATACCGCCGTGGGTGTGGCCGCCGAGACGACTCCGTCGGGTCGGCACTCCCCGGCGTGAGCCCCGGCCCGGTGCAGCGCGGCTCGGACACGATGTCATCCCTGGCCGGTGCCCTGGCGCATCAGCAGGTAGCCGGCCGGAGGTTTCCCGGGGGCGGGCGGAGCCATCCGCATGCGGCCGAGTTCGTCGAAACCATGATCGTGCAGCCGGTCCACGAGTGCGTCCAGGTGCCACAGGTACGCCGGTGAGGCCTTGTGGTCGTACGGGGCCCAGCCATCGGGACCGGCGGTGTCGATGATCTGTACGCCGATCAGGAGAGGGCCGCCCGGCTCGATCGCACGGGCGAACTCGGCCAGCGCGAGCGGAAGGAGATCCGGCGGCGTGTGGATCAGCGAGAAGCTGGCGAGGATGCCGGCGACCGACTGGTTCGCTGCTCCCAGCTCGAGCATGGAACCGACGTCGTAGCGGAGGTCGGGACGGTACCGGCGGGCGATCGTGATCATGGCAGGTGAGAGATCGACGCCGTAGGCGGCGATACCCGCTCGGTCCAGATGATCTGTCCACTGCCCGGGGCCGCAACCCGCATCGACCACCGGGCTGTTCGATCCCCCGGCGCGGACCAGACCGGCGAACGCATCGACCATCGCGGTGCTGAGAGCGTCGGTGACGACGTCGCCGCGTCGGATCAGATCGTCGTACAGCTCCGCGACGTCGTCGTAGTCCCGGCGTGTCCGTTGGAGGATCTCCGACTGGCTCATGCGGCTGACGGTAGAGAACACCTCTGACAAGAATGAGGCAGCGAGCAGCGGCCCGCTGCTCCGCCGGAGCCGGGCCGCTCACCGGACCGCCCTCGCCAGGAGATCCCGCGAACGGACGGTGCGGGTCACCGCCACCGGTGCATCGGGATCTGCTGGGTGTCCTCGTCGGACGACGTCGGGCGTCCGGCCGGTCGCGGGGCCGGGGTGACGGCGTGCGGTGCGAGGGTGACGTGGTGGGGCATCATCGCCGGACCTCGGGACTTGACCGTCGCGGACCGTCAGCGGATGAGCTCACCCCAGGCAGCCAGCCTGTCGGCCGTCGAGTCCTGGCCGAGCTCGCGCAGCGCCAGCACGTACTCCGCGGTGAAGGTCGCGTAGATCGGCCGGAGGCCGGTGGACAGCAGGCGCCGTGCCGCCTCCGGATCTGTCAGCCCGGTGGTGCGCCACGTCGCGGCGGCGGCGGCGAGATCGGCGTGCTCGTGATGGCCGGAGTACCAGGCGGCTGCGTCGGTGTTGTGACCGAGGCGGCCGGTGGCGAGTGTGTAGAGGAACCGCACCGGGAAGAGAACTGCCTTGGTCACCGGGCGCGCGCCGCCGGCGACGAGATCGTCCGGATCGCGTAGCCGCGCCCGGTAGGCGTCGTCGAACGTGGTGAGCGCGAACTCGGCCGCTCGGAGCACGAGAGCATCGGTGGTCGGCCTGGTCGCGCCCGCCCGGCAGTCGTCGCCGAGCAGGAGCCGACCCGAGTCCAGCAGATCGAGCCGGTCGACCTCGGGCAGCCGGCTGTGCTCCCCGGCCCCGCGCCGTACGCCCGGCGGATCGGACCAGAAGATCGACAGCCGGTCGGCGAGCTCGCCGGGAACGTCTCGTCGCACCCTTTCCCGCACGTCCGCCATGCGCGCGGACGTCGCCGGATCGACGCCGTCCAGCACGAGCATCACGTCCACGTCGCTGACCAGGGGAGCGAATCCGCCGTGGGCGATGCTGCCCAGCGCGTACGCCGCCGAGAGGCGGGGCCCGAACGCCTCGGCCGCCACACCGATCGCCCGGTCGACGACCGATTCGCCGTCCCCGGCACCGCCCAGACCTGTCACCCCGTCTCCGCGGTCGCCTGCAGCAGTCACCGCTGACGATGTGGCGCTCGGTCGGGCCGGGGGGCACGGTTCTCGATCGCCTCCCGGATCAGTGTGGTGGCGGCCCGGCAGCGGGCGATGACCTCCGGTGACTGCAGCTGCTCGCCCCGTACGACGACCTGGTAGTAGTACATCCCGGCGAGCAGGTCCTGCACGATCTCCGGATCGATGTCGGCGCGGATCTCGCCGGAACGTCTGCCGCGCTCCAGCTCGGCGGTGACCGGGGCGCGGCGGCGGGAGACGTGCGACTCCCAGTACTCCCGCTGGACGGCGTGGTCGGCGAGACCGAGCCGCAGGCGTTGGCGCAGCCTGGCCTCCGAGTAGCCGGCCAGGACGTCGTCGCCCGGTTGCGGGGCGATGCGCTCCAGGGTCTCCAGTGCCGACCCGCCCTCGGGCAGCTCGATCGGGGAGCGGCCACGGTCCAGCGCCGCGGCGACCAGCTTCGGCAGCGTGGCCCAGCGGCGGTAGAGCGCGGCGCGACTGACCCCGCTCCGGGCGACGACGGCGTTGACCGTGACCGGGGTGTCCGCGTCGATCAGCGCGAGGACGGCGTCGAGAACCCGGTCGGAGATGTCGTCCTGGCGCGGGCGGCCCGGCCCGCGGGACCGGCCGCTCGCCTGCTCGGAGTGCGGAGCGCTCACGAGACCAGTTTCTCCTGCAACCGCCGGACCGTCCCGCCGGTGAGACCGGCCCGGGTGAGGACCTCGACGACGCCGCCGTCGGCGTCGAGCAGTGCGAGCATCGCCTCCATCGCGCCCCGTGGGGCGCGCAGCAGCACCGGGGGGAGCCTGGTCAGCAGATCCGCATCGGTGCCCGCCCCGGGCCGGGCCGCCGCGACGCGGGCCAGCAGCGGCCCGAGGTTGTCCTCGGTCCGGATGTAGTCGGCGACGATGTCGGACCGGTCGGCGCCCAGCACCGACAGCACCGCGGCGGCGAAGACTCCGGTGCGGTCCTTGCCCGCCGCACAGTGGAACAGCACCGCCCCCGGGGTGTCGGCGATCGCCTTGATCCCGCGGACGACGGCGCCCGCACGCGCACGCAGCTGCTCGGCGTACCAACCGCCCATCGCACGCTCGGGTTGCGCCGCCGAGGCGAGCCGGTCCATCAGTGCGAGCACGGTCGGGCCGGCGGCCTCCCTGGTCAGTGGCAGCGGCAGGTGGACAGGTGGGTATCCGGCGAGCACCCCCCGCCCGGTGTACGCGACCTCCTCGGGCGAGCGCAGGTCGATGATCAGCTCGACGCCGTCGGCGACCAGGGCGCGTGCCCCCGGGTCGTCGATGAGGGCGGCGTCGTCGGCGCGGAACAGCGTCCTGCCCCGGACCGCGCCCCCCTCCACGGCGATGCCGCCGAGGTCGCGCAGGTTGGCCAGTGGCCCGGTGGGGATGGTGGCGGTCAACGCACTCTCTTCCTGATGGTGGCGCTCAGCCGGTCGATCACCGTCACGAGCACGACGATGCTGATGATGATGGCGAGCATGTGGCCGTAGTCGTAGAGGCGCATGGCCGTCGTCAGCTCCATCCCGATCCCGCCCGCGCCGACCAGCCCCAGGATGGTGGCGCCGCGCACGTTGCCCTCGAACAGCAGCAGCGTGTAACTCACCAGCAGTGGCGACGCCTGCGGCAGCACGCCGTAGGCGATCACCTGCCTGCCGGTCGCACCGGTGGAGCGCAGTGCATCGATCGGGCCGGTGTCGACCGCCTCCATCGCCTCGGCGTACACCTTGGCGATCGAGCCGAGCGACCCGAGGATGATCGCCAGGATCCCTGCGAAAGGGCCGAGGCCGACGGCCGAGACGAACATCAACGCGAAGATCAGGTCCGGGATCGACCGCAGCACGTTGAGCACGAACCGGCACGGGTAGTAGAGCCAGCGCGGTGCGATCGTGCTGGTGGCACCGAAGCTCACCAGCAGCGAGAGCAGCGCGCCGACGAGCGTCCCGATGATCGCCATCTGCAGGGTCTCGATCAGCAACCGGACGATGACGTCGAGGTCGGTGAAGTCCGGCGGCCAGGTCCGGGACAGGAAATCGCCCATCCTGGGCACGCCCTCGATGAACCGCTCGATGCTGAACCCGGAGCCCGCCCAGCTCCAGGCCACCGCGGCGACGGCGACGATGATGCCCAGGACGCCGGTGGTCCCGGGGACCTGGACGGTCCGGCCCAGCCGCAGCCGGTCGGCCTCGGTCAGTTCCGGGGCGGGCCGGTTCCGCAGGTCAGACATCGAGATCCACCTGCTCGTCGTGGGTGTAGATGGCGTCGACGGACGCGTCGTCGAGCTGGCCCACCGGCGCGTCGAACACGACCCGCCCGCCGCAGGGACCGACCACCCGGTCGGCGTAGCGGCGGGCGAGATCGACGACGTGCAGGCTGACCACGGCGGGGATCCCGCGTTCGGCGGCGACCTGGCGGATGAGGGTGAGCACCGAGTCGGCCAGCCGCGGGTCCAGCGAGGCGACCGGCTCGTCGGCGAGCAGCAGCCGGGGGTGCTGCATGAGGGCCCGCGCGATCGCGACCCGCTGTTGCTGCCCTCCGGAGAGGGTCCGGGCGCTCTGCCGGGCCTTCGCCTCGAGCCCGACCCGGCCCAGCAGGTGCAACGCCTCCCGGCGCTGGGCCCGGTGGAACAGGCCCACCAGGTTGAGCCGGCCGGCCCGGTGCAGGCCCCCGGTGAGGACGTTCGTCATCGCGGACAGGTTCGGCACCAGATTGAAGTGCTGGAACACGAACCCGACCTCGGAGCGCAGGGCGCGCAGCTGTGGCGGGTTCAGCCGGGCGACGTCCTGTCCGGCGACGGTCAGGGCGGTGGACTCGGCGGGGACCATCGCGGTCAGCGCCCGCATGAGCGTCGACTTGCCCGATCCGGAGTGCCCGAGGAGGGCGACGACCTCGCCGGGCGCGACGTCGAGATCGACGCCGTCGAGGGCCACGCTGTCACCGAACCGGACGGTCACCCCACGAGCACGCACCACCGGCTCCACGCTGACCGGCTCCCTCGTCGTGAGCTCGGCGGTCACCGCATGTCCTCGAGGTTGACCCCGGCCTGCTCGGCGACCCTCATCAGCGGCTCGAAGACCTCCTGACCGGGCTCGGTCCGGTACGTCGTGCTGCCGCCGAAGACCGGGGCGAGGCTCTCGTCGGCCATCAGGATGTCGGGCAGCTCGGTGATGACCGCCTGCCGGGTCGCGTCGTCGAGATCGACGTTCGCGACGATCGAGACGCCCACCGGGATCGGGTCGGTCTCGGCGACCACCCGGTAGGTTCCCTCGCGCAGCAGGCCCGCCTCGCGGAACATCGGCAGGATCTGGGTGGCGCTGCAGGCCATGTCGACCGTCCCGTTGAGCATCGCGAGCAGGGCCGAGTCGTGGCCGCCCGCGAAGGTCGACGTGTAGTCGGTGCCGTCGGTGAGGCCGTTGGTCGCGAGCAGCGACTTCGGCATGAAGTAGCCGGTGGTCGATCCCGGGTCGACGAACGCGATCTGGCGGCCCCGCATGTCGGCGACCCCCCGGACCTCGCTGTCGGCGCGCACGATGCACGTCGAGGCGGGCTCCTGCTCGGCCTCCCAGACGATCAACGGCTCGACCGAGCCGTTCTGGTAGGCCAGCGCGGTGGAGAACGGGCTCATCAGGGCGACGTCGACGAAGCCGGAACGCACCGCCTCGACGACGGCCATGTAGTCGGCCGGGTTCTGGACCTCGACCTCGCGGCCGGTGACCGTGGCGATCGAGTCGGCGACGGTCTGGACCTGTGCCAACAGGTCCTCCTCATCGGTTCCCGGGGGCATCGCGAAGGCGATCGGCCCGCTCGCCTCGGGTGCCGGCTCGGTGCCCCCGCAGCCGGCGAGGACCGCCAGGGCGAGCAGGGACGCCGCCACACGGGCGACGATCGTGGAGGTGCGCATGCCAGGGACCTTTCGGCGTGGGAGGTGGAGCGCGCCCACTCCATCCCGCCGCGATGGCCGCCAATTACGAGACCGATGGTCTTGTATTCAAAGCCTGGGTGAACAGTGACCGCCGTGCCGGCCGCTCGGCATGTCGGGCCGGCTGCACCGGAGTTCGGACAGTCCCGGCTCGGCGGCTGCGACCGGCCCGCGTGCCGGTGTTCGAGGGCGGCAGTGCTCCGCCGGGCTACGCCTGGCCCAAGACCCGATCCAGCGCAGCGCGTCCGGCCGGTCCCCATGCCGGTTTTCCGCCGGGCAGGCCTCGGTCGCCGTTCTGGCCCATCAGCATCAGGAACAGGCTCTTCAGCACGGCCAGCCCGCGAGCGCGCCGGAACGTCGCCTCCTCGATCTCGCCGTAAGCGGTGTGGAAACGCTCGGCGGCACCTGCCGGGAGCAGTGTCCAGGCGGCGGCGAGGTCCACGGCGGGGTCGCCGGCGAACAGCGCATCGAAGTCGACGACGCCCGCGAGCGTTCCGTCGGCGACGACGACGTTCGCCGGATGCAGGTCGCCGTGCACCCACACCCGCGGGCCGTCCCAGGGCGGCGCGGCGGCAGCGTCGTCCCAGACGGCGCGAGCGCGGGTGGCGTCGGCGCCGAGAGTGGCCGCGTCGATCGAGTTCAGGAAGTGGTCGAAGCCTCCGGCACTGTCGCGGGGGTGCGCGCCGATGCCGATGGCATCGGGCGGTGCGTCGATCGGTGCCGGGACGTGCAGTGCTTGCAGGAACCCGGCGAGCGTGTCGGCGGCGTGCTCGGGCCGGGTGATCGCCCCGCGTTCCAGCGGACGGCCCGGCACCCAGGTCATGACCGTCCAGAGCTTGGGGAAGCGCTCGCAGGGTGTGCCGCTGCGGACCGGTACCGGGATCGGCAACGGCAGGTGCGGGGCGAGGTGGGGCAGCCACCGTCGTTCCTTGAGCTGCGGGCCGGGATCGGTGTCCATGCGCTGGATCCGCACGGCGAGGTCGTCGCCGAGCCGCCACATCTGATTGCCCCAGCCGCCCTCCACCGCGCGGAGGGGCAGGTCGGCCAGGTCCGGCTGCTGATCCTGGAGCAGCTCGCGGACGAGGCCGGCGGTGATCACAGGCTCGGTCGCGGTCACCGGGCGACCGTAGCCGGAGGTTCGATCACCACGACGAGGTCGGCCTGGTGGCACAGACACTGCTCGATCCCGCCCCCGTGGCCCGAACCCACCTACCGGGAGAGGATCAACCGGACTCCGGGTGGACCCTCCGACCGTGCCCTCGGTAGGCGGTCGCGGCGAGCAGTCCGCTGACCGCCAGCGACACCGCCATCACCACGAACGGCGTGGTGTAGGTGCCGGTCGCGTCACGAAGCCATCCCGTCGCGTACCCGGCGAGGAATCCGCCGAGACTCCCGACGGTGTTGACCAGGGCGAGTCCGCTCGCCGCCGCAGCGCCGGTCAGCGATGCACTCACCATGCTCCAGAAGATCGGGATCGCGGCGTAGATGCCCACGGCAGCCAGGGTGACTCCGGCGAGCAGCACGGGGAAGGAGTCGCCGGCGAACGCGGCCAGAGCGACTCCCACTGCGGCGACCGAGGCGGGAAGTGCGTACCGCCACGGACGGAGTCCCCCGTGCAGCGCGAGCCGGCTCCACACGTAGGAGGCGATCGCTCCGAGCAGGAACGGGCCGAAGGTCACGATGTTGACCGCGGTGGCATCGGTGCTGTTCGTGACTGCGGCAGTGACCAGCGGGACGAAGAACGAGATCTTGGACTCAACCGGTCAGCGCAACACCCCACAGGTAGTTGATCATGATAGGGGTGGGCGATGGCACGCTTGGGCAGGCCGGGGATGTCCGATGAGGACCGCACTGATCTGTGGGTCCGCTGGGGGCGCGGGGAGTCGATCAGTGACATCGCTCGGGCGATCGAGCGGCCCCCGGGTTCAGTGTTCACGGTGCTCAAGTCGAGCGGGGGCTATGTTCCGCCGCCACGCCGGCGCCGACCGGGGACGCTGACTGCCGCCGAGCGCGAGGAGATCTCGCGCGGGCTGGGCCAGAACAAGTCGATGCGCGCGATCGCGGCCGAGATCGGCCGACCCGCCTCGACGGTGAGCCGCGAGATCGCCCGCAACAAGGGCCGGCGCAAGTACCGGGCGGTCGACGCCGAGGATCGTGCCTGGCGCCGGGCACGGCGCCCGAAGGTGTGCCTGCTCGCGCGGCGTCCGCTGCTGCGCGGGTTCGTCGCTGACAGACTCGGCGAGGACTGGTCGCCCGAGCAGATCGCCGGGCACCTGGCCAAGCACTTCGAGCCGGGCTCAGGGATGCGGGTGTCGCACGAGACGATCTACAAGTCGCTGTTCGTGCAGACCCGCGGCGTACTGGCCAAGACCCTGCAGAAGCACTTGCGGTCGGGGCGGCCGATCCGGCGCAACGTGCACAACACCACCACCGGGCAGTGGCGCTCGCAGATCACCGACGCGGTCTCGATCCGCGAGCGCCCCGCCGAGGTCGCCGATCGGGCGGTGCCCGGGCACTGGGAGGGCGACCTGCTGCTCGGGCGCGGCACGACCCAGATCGCCACCGTGGTCGAGCGCACCACCCGGTTCACCGTGCTCGTCGCCCTGCAGGGACGCGACATGGACACCGTCACCTGGGCGCTGTCGCAGCAGATGTGCCGGCTGCCCGAGCAGTTGCGCCGCTCGCTGACCTGGGACCGCGGGATGGAACTGGCCCGACACAAGATCGTCACTGCGCGGACCGGGCTGGAGGTCTACTTCGCCGACCCGGCCAGCCCCTGGCAGCGCGGCACGAACGAGAACACCAACCGGCTGCTCCGGCAGTACTTCCCGAAGGGCACCAGCCTCGGCGACGTCACCCAGGCCCAGCTCGACGAGATTGCCCACCGACTCAACACGCGCCCCCGTAAGACCCTCGACTTCGACACCCCGGCTGATAGATTCGAAGCACTGTTGCGCTGACGGGTTGAGTCCAAGATCGCGAACATCGGGAACGTCAGCAGGAGGAAGGTCGCCGCGAGCGCAGGACGGTGCCGCTGCGCAACGCGCCCCAGAACGAATGGGCGGACTCCTCCCGGTGTGCCGACGCGTTCGCCGCGACGAGCGCGTCCTTCTTTTCGCAAGGACTCCGAAACCGGCCGCCACCGGCCTGTGTCTCGAGTCCAACACGACGTCAACGAGGCTCACGCCCGCCGCCGCGGCTCGGTTGAGCGCGCCGACACCGAACTCGAGAGCTGGAGGGTCTTGCGTCAGCTCGGCTCCAGCACGAACACCGATGAAGTGTTCACCACTGCAGTTCGGAAACTCATGATCGCCAGCGCATGATCAGGTCAGCACGACAACACTGCAAACACATTGACGACCCGAACCGGGATACCTCGCAGATTGGTCCGAATTGCCGATCTGGCAACAGGAGATCGACGCTGACATTTTCGAACACATCGAAGCTGTGTCGTCAGTATCTGGACAATTGGAGCTGTTCTCCGCGGCGGCTATGCTCTGCACTGCCTCAAACTGGCACGCAGGTGTAGCTGATCAGTTGGGAGGACGTAGGCGCTCCGACAGCTGTGACGTGAGACGTTGTCGCCGGATCTTGAAATCTGATTGTGAGACCGCTGTGGGTCGGCCCCAATATTCGCACAGCCAGATTCCAAGGGTCGTCGACACTCAGCTGTCGTCGGAGGCGGGGCGTTGCGGGGGAGGGTCGGGCACGGGCTGCACGAGACGGGCGATCATGGCGTGCAGTGCGCTGTTGTCGCCGGCCAGTGACAGCCGGGAGGCGTGGTTGTTCTCGTCGGCATCCATCGCCGTCCAACGCAGTTCGTAACCGGCGGCGCGGGCCAGCTGGGCCATGAATGCCCGCTGGGTGCGTCCGTTGCCTTCGCGGAAGGGATGCAGGGCGTTGATGTCGCCGAGCAGCTCGGCGAGTCCGGTGACGAACGAGCCGAGATGACGGCCGCGGAGCAGCTGCGTGCGGTGCAGGCGGTCGAAGATGTCCTCGCCCGAGGACTCCAGGTGCTGAGGCAGACAGAACAGCTGCCCCTTCCCGAGGGAGACCGTGCGCAGCTCCCCGGCCCAGTCGTAGATGTCGCAGAAGATGTGGTGGTGGAAATCCTGCAGGTGGTCGAGGTCGTAGCGGCCGGGCAGCGGTTCCTGACGCAGCTCGATCAGCCGCAGCGCGGTCAGCTCTGCCTCGGCGCGGGCCAGTTCGCCGGCGTCGGTGATGCCCAACCTGTTCCGCAGGACCCCGGCGTCGAGATCGAGGTAGGGATCGGTCACCGCTGGTAGCGGGCGAGGATCTGCTCACGCGCCTGCGTAGTGGACACCTCTCCGGAGGCGACGCCCTCGAGCAGCGCGAGCCCTTCCGGGCCGGGTTCGAGGCCTTCGGCCCGGACCGAGGCCAGTGCTTCGTCGACATCGGCCCGGCGGGTTTCGAATCTGACGAGTTCCTCGTAGCGCGACACCGACAGCATCACGGCCTCGGGCTTGCGGTGCGATCCGACGAACACCGGATCCGCGCCCGGCTCCTGCACCCGCTTGAGCGCGGCCGCCAAGCCGGCCCGGAACTCGCGGAACGACAACACCGCAGGAGGCCACACGCTCCGTAGCGTACACGGACGCGTACGCATCCGCGATCGCATCCAGCGTCGCCCGGCTGGCGACTCAGCTCTGCCGACGCCCTGGCCCCGTGGCCCGGGGGTAGTAGTCGCAGTCGATGAGGGGTCGCCGCCGATAGCGAGCCCCACCGAGAAGCCTCTCTGTCACGGCGCCGAGCTCGTCGAGGGTGCAGCGCCGACTGAACTAGTTGTAGTGGTGGGCGGGCCCGGACGGACCCGGGAGGTCCGGACCGGTGACGTGGTGACGAACGGGTACCCGGTCGGCGAGTGGACGGTCCCGCCGCCGCGCGAGCGCCGGGACCGCTGCTCAGCCGCGGTGCGTGCCCGAGGGGCGCGAGGTGTCCGGCGATCCCGCGGGCGGGCACCGCTGCGGGTATCGAGTGGACCGTCCTTCCGCGTCGTGAAAGCGGCCTCCCGGCGTCTGCCGGGTGGGCGGCATCGTGAAGGCACGAGCCGGTGACCCGGCCCACACCCGGTATCCGGGTCGGGCCGGGCTCCGGCTTTCGCCGAGGCGGCCGCATCCGTTGCCACACACAGGAGCCGACATGGGTATCACGACCCGAGCCGCGATCTGCCGGGAACCGGGAACGCCGTGGGAGATCACCGACGTAGAGCTGGACGACCCGCGCGCCAACGAGGTCCGCATCCGGTTCCACGCCGCGGGTCTCTGCCACTCCGACGACCACATCCAGAAGGGCGACGCCCGGATGCGGATGCCCGTCGTCGGCGGGCACGAGGGTGCCGGGGTGGTCGAGGCGATCGGCCCCGGCGTCACCCGGGTGCAGGTCGGTGACCACGTCGTCTGCTCCTTCATCCCGGCCTGCGGTTCCTGCCGGTACTGCTCCACCGCCCGGCAGAACCTGTGCGACGCCGGGAAGAACGCCGCCACCGGTGAGTTCCCGGACGGCAGCTTCCGCTTCCACCTCGACGGCGAGGACCTCGGCGGGCTCTGCGTGCTCGGCACGTTCTCCCAGCATGCGGTGGTCTCCGAGTTCTCCTGCATCCCGATCGCCGACGACATCCCGTTCGACGTCGCATCGCTGGTCGGCTGCGGTGTCCCGACCGGATGGGGTTCGGCGGTGCACGCCGCTGGGGTCCGGGCCGGGCAGACGGTCGTGGTCTACGGCTGCGGCGGGGTCGGCGCGAACGCGGTGCAGGGTGCCCGGCTCGCCGGTGCCCGCAACGTGGTGGTGGTCGATCCGGTGCCGTTCAAGCGGGACATGGCGAAGGTGTTCGGTGCCACGCACACCTTCGCCGATCCCGACGAGGCCCAGCGGTTCGTCGTCGAGACCACCTGGGGCGAGCTCGCCGATCACGCGATCATCACCGTCGGGGTGCTGCACGACGAGGTGATCGGCCGCGCGCTGGCGATCACCGGGAAGTCCGGCCAGGTCACCATCACCGCGGTCGGCAACGGTTCGGTCCGGGCGCCGTCCGGGATGCTGATCGGCTACCAGCGCCGGGTGCAGGGCGCGATCTTCGGCGCCTGCAACCCGTTGCACGACGTGCCCCGGCTGCTCGACCTCTACCGCTCCGGCGATCTGAAGCTGGACGAGCTGATCACCAGGCGGTACCGCCTGGAGGAGGTCAACCAGGGCTACGCAGACATGTTGGACGGCCGGAACATCCGCGGCGTGATCGTCCACGAGCACTGAGGCGGTAACCATGACGACCGATACGACGACCGACCCGAACACCGGTCCGGCGGGCACCGGGCTGCCGGCCGACGCCACCCACCTGATCGGCGACGCCTGGGTGCCCGCCGCCGACGGCCGCACGATCGACGTGCTCGATCCCGCCACCGGCGAGGTCATCGGGCGGGTGCCGCGCGGCACCGCCGCCGACGTCGACGCCGCCGTCGCGGCCGCCCGGGCCGCGTTCCCGGCCTGGCGCGACACCAGCGCCACCGAGCGGGGGCGGCTGCTGCTGCGCTGGGCCGAGCTGGTCGAGCGGCACGCCGACGAGCTGGACCGGCTGGAGTCCCGCGAGGTCGGACGCCCGCACTGGGGCCCGCCGCCGATGGCCCGGATGCTCACCTTCCTGGCCGGGCAGGCCGACAAGGTGCAGGGGCTCTCGCTGCCCACCCACACCCCGGACGTCCTCGGCCTCACCCTGCGCGAGCCCTACGGTGTCGTCGCCTCGATCATCCCCTGGAACGCGCCGGGCCCGATGTTCGCCAACGACGCCGGCGCCGCGATCGCCGCGGGCAACACCGTCGTCGTCAAACCGGCCGAGGACGCCCCGCTGACCCCGCTCGCGCTGGCCCGGCTCGCCCGCGAGGCGGGCATCCCGCCGGGCGTGCTCAACGTCGTCACCGGCTACGGCCACGAGGCCGGCGCTGCGCTGCCCGCGCACCCCGACGTCGCCCGGGTCGGGTTCACCGGCTCCCCGGAGACCGGGTCCGCGGTGATGGCGACCTGCGCGCGCCGGCTGGTGCCGCTGCACCTGGAACTGGGTGGCAAGTCCCCGCAGGTGGTGTTCCCCGACGCCGACCTGGACCGGGCGATCCCGGCGATCGTCGCGGGCATCACGCTGAACACCGGCCAGATCTGTGCCGCCGGATCCCGGGTGGTGGTGGACCGGTCGATCCGTGCCGAGGTGGTGGAACGGCTCGCCGCCGAGATGGCCGCGGTCAGCATCGGCCCCTGGCACGAGCGGGCCCGGATGGGCCCGCTGATCAACGCCCGGCAACGCGACCGGGTGCTCGGCTACGTCCGCGCCGGCCGCGAGGAGGGCGCCCGGCTGGTCACCGGCGGCGGCACGCCGACCGGGAACGGCCTGGACCAGGGCTTCTTCGTCGAACCGACGCTGTTCGACGACGTCGATCCCGGCATGACGATCGCCCGCGAGGAGATCTTCGGCCCGGTCCTGTCGGTACTCGCGGTGGACGACGAGGCGCAGGCCCTCGACGTCGCGAACGGCACCGACTACGGGCTGGTCGCGTCGGTCTGGACCCGCGACGTCGGACGCGCCGTGCGGATGTCGCGCGGGCTGGCCGCCGGGCAGGTCGCGGTGAACGCCGCGCTCGGCGCCGGGGTGATCGGCGGGCCGTTCGGCGGGTACCGGCGCAGCGGCTTCGGCCGCACCATGGGCGCCGACGCCGTGCTGGAGCACACCCAGGTGAAGACGGTGTCGATCCGTGGCTGAGCGCAGCGTGCCGGAGCGGGAGCCGGGCACCGGGCGAACGGGCGACTCCGGGGTCCGGATGCGGGTGCTGATGGAGCCCCGCCACGGCTCCCGGTACGACGAGATCCTCGCGCTGGCCCTGGCGACCGAGGCGGCCGGGTTCGACGCGTTCTTCCGCTCCGACCATCTGATGGGCGTCGACCCGCACGACACCACCTACCGCCCCACCGACTGCTGGACGACGCTGGGCGGGCTGGCCCGTGAGACCAGCCGGGTCCGGCTCGGCGCCCTGGTCGGCGCCGCCACGTTCCGCGAGGCGGGCCTGCTCGCGACGATCGTCGCCTCGGTCGACGAGATGAGCGGCGGCCGGGTCGAGCTGGGTCTGGGCACCGGCTGGTACGAGCGCGAGCACGCCGCGTTCGGGATCCCGTTCCCGCCGATCCGTGACCGGTTCGACCGGCTGGAGGAGCAGCTCGCGGTGGTCACCGGCCTGTGGCGGGCCGCCCGGGACGGCACGTCGTTCTCGCACGACGGCAGCCATCACCGGATCGCCGACAACCACACCCCGCCGCATCCGGCGCAGGACCCGTACCCGCCGGTGATCATCGGCGGGACCGGGCCGCGGCGCACCCCGGCGATCGCCGCCCGTTTCGCCGACGAGTTCAACGGTGCGCTCGGCGGTGATCTCGCCGAGCGCTACGCGGTGTTCGACCGGGCCTGCGAGGCGATCGGCCGGGACCCGGCAACCGCACGCCGGTCCGCGGTGCTGCCGGTGGCCTGCGGCGCCGATCCGGCGGAGGTCGCCCGCCGCGGTGCGGTGATCGGGTCCGACTTCATGCGCGACAACGCCGCCATCGGGTCGCCGGAGCACGTCACGGACCGGATCGGCCGGCTGGCGCAGGCCGGCGCGGACACCGTCTACCTGCACATCTACGACATCGGAGATCTCGACCACATCGCCCTGATCGGGGCGGAGGTGCTGCCGCACGTCGCGGCGCGACCGGAGGGGGCCCTGCAGTGAGCACAGCAGAGACGACGGCCGGACCGTCCACCACGGACGCCGGCGTCATCACCACCCGAGCGGCGGTGGCCCGTGGCCCGCACACCGGCTGGGAGCTGACCGACCTGCGGCTCGACCCGCCCCGCGCACACGAGGTGCGGGTCCGGTTCCACGCCTCCGGGCTCTGCCATTCCGACGACCACATCACCGCGGGCGACGCGCCGGTGCGGTTCCCGGTCGTCGGCGGGCACGAGGGCGCCGGGATCGTCGAGTCGGTCGGCCCGGACGTGCGCCGGGTCCGCCCCGGCGACCGGATCGTCTGCTCCTACATCCCCGCCTGCGGCGCCTGTCGGCCCTGCTCGACCGGGCAGCAGAACATGTGCGTGAAGGGCCTCAACGCGGGCACCGGGATGTTCCTGGACGGGTCGTTCCGGTTCCACGAGGGCACCGGCGACGATCGCGTCGACTTCGGCGGTTTCTGCACGCTCGGCACGTTCTCGCAGTACGCGGTGGTGTCGGAGTGGGCGTGCGTCCCGCTGCCTGAGGACATCCCGTTCGAGATCGGCGCGCTGGTCGGCTGCGGTGTCCCCACCGGCTGGGGCTCCGCGGTGTACGCCGCGGGTGTCCGGGCGGGGGAGACCGTGGTCATCTACGGCGCGGGCGGGGTCGGCTCGAACGCCGTGCAGGGCGCCCGCTACGCCGGGGCGAAGAACGTGGTCGTCGTCGATCCGGTCGCGTTCAAGCGTGAGTCCGCCGAGATGTTCGGGGCGACGCACACCTTCGCCGACGCGGCCAGCGCGCACGAGTTCGTCGTCGAGACCACCTGGGGCCAGCTCGCCGACCACGCGATCTGCACCCCCGGCGTGCTCACCCCGGAGATCGTGAACGACGCCGTGGCGGTCGTCGGCAAGGGTGGCAAGGTCACCGTCACCGCGGTCGGACGGCTCGGCGAGAACACCGTCGACGTGCACGCCGGGATGATGATCAGTTACCAGCGTCAGATCCGCGGCGCGCTGTTCGGCGGCTGCAACCCGCTGTACGACATCCCCCGCCTGCTCGGCCTCTACCGGGCCGGCGATCTCAAGCTCGACGAGCTGATCACCCGCCGGTACCGGCTGGACGAGGTCAATCAGGGCTACGCCGACATGACCGACGGCCGCACCATCCGCGGCGTGATCGTGCACGACGTCTGACGCCCGCCGTGATCCGAGGAGCCATCGTGTCCCCTGCACCCGTGCCCGGCTTCGTCGCGCCCGCCGACGCCGAGGCCGTCACCGACCTGTTGCGGGCCCAGCTGGAGGGCCTGCCCGCCCGCTCACCGCTCTACGCCGACCTGTTCGCCGAGCACGGGATCGACGCGTCCGCGTTCGGCTCGCTCGCCGACCTGGCCCGGTTCCCCTTCACCAGCAAGCAGATGCTGCGCGACTCGCAGGCCGCGCAGGCACCGCTGGGCCGGCACGCCGGCGTCGCGATGTCGGAGGTCGTGCGGGTGCACGCCTCCACCGGCACCACCGGACGGCCCAGCTGGGTCGGGGTGACCCGGCGCGACGCGGCCGCCTGGACCGATCTGGTCGCCCGTGCGTTCCGCACGATGGGCGCCACCCGCGACGACGTCGTGCTGCACGGCGCCGGACTCACCCTGTTCGTCGGGGGGCTCCCGATCCGCGACGCACTGGAGCGGATCGGCTGCACCATGGTCCCGATCGGGACCGGGGCGTCGGAGAAGGCGCTGCTGGCGCTGGACTCGCTCGGCGTCACCGCCCTGCACTCGACGCCGTCCTACGCCCGCTACCTGGCCGAGTACCTGCGTGCCGCCGGCCGCGACCCACGCGAGTTCGGGTTGCGCAAGATCTTCGTCGGGGGTGAGCCCGGCGGCGGGGAGCCCGCCTTCCGCAGGCAGGTCGAGCAGGAGTGGGGGGCCCCGGTCACCGAGGGCCTCGGCAACGCCGACATGGCCCCGGTGCTGTTCGCCGAGCAGCCCGGCAGCGGTGGGATGCGCTTCACCGGCGGCCGGCACGTGATCGCCGAGCTGATCGACCCGGAGTCCGGGGAGCCGGTGATCGCCGAACCCGGCGCTGAGGGCGAGCTCGTCTACACCTCGGTGGACCGCGAGTGCTGCCCGCTGGTGCGGTTCCGTACCCGGGACCGGGTGGTCGTCACCGGGCGGGCGGCCGACGACGCCCCGCTGATCCGCTGCATCGGGCGGACCGACGACATGCTGATCGTGCTCGGCGTCAACGTCTTCCCGTCCGCGGTGCGTGATCTCGTGGTCGCGATGCACCCGCGCACCACCGGCGCCGTGCAGATCGTGCTGCCCGAGCACGGCCCGCGGGTCGATCCGCCGCTGCGGATCGAGGCCGAGTGGGGCGATGCGGCCGGTGACACCGAGCAGCTCGGCCGGGACATCGAGACCGCGATCCGGAACCGGCTGTCGGTCAAGGCCGCGGTGACGCTGGTGCCGCCCGGCTCGCTGGAACGCGCCGAGATGAAGTCCCGGCTGACCCGGCTCGCGGGCTGAGCAGGAAGGAGACGAGACGTGCCCGAGAAGCCCAACGCCATCCTCGACCCGACCGGCCGGAGCGCCGAGCCGGCGCCGGAGCCGGGGGCCGCGCTGCTCGCGCCGCGCCGCGCCGACCTGACCGGCCTGCGGATCGGGGTACTGGAGAACACCAAGAAGAACGCCGATCTGCTGCTCACCGAGCTGGCCCGGTTGCTCGTCGACGAGCACGGCGCCGCCGGGGTCACGGTGGCCCGCACGAAGCGGCAGTTCGCCGTCCCGGCGCCCGACGAGCTGATCGAGGAGTACGCCCGCGACTGCGACGTCGTCGTCACCGGGGTCGGTGACTGCGGATCGTGCAGTGCCTCCGCGGTCGCCGACGGGGTGCTGTTCGAGCAGGCCGGGGTGCCCGCCGCGGTGATCTGCAGCGACGCTTTCGCGGCCACCGCCGACACGATGGCCGCGCTGCGCGGCGCCACCGGCTACCGCTACCTGACGACCCCGCACCCGGTCGCGATCCTCGAACCGGACCAGGTCCGGGACCGGGCCGCGCGGCTCGCCGGCGACGTCGCCGCGCTGCTCACCGGGGCGCAGCGGTGACCGCCGGGATCGATCCGGACCCGGATCTCGCCGCCGCGGCGGTCGAGCACTGCTTCGAGCAGGGCTGGACCGACGGGCTGCCGGTGGTGCCCGCGTCGCGCGCACTGGTCGACCGTTTCCTCGCCACCACCGATCTGGCCCCGGAGACCGAGATCGGCAGGCTGCCGCAGCTGGACCGGGCGGTCACCGTCGAGCTGGCCGCGATCAACGCGGTGATGGCGGGCTGCCGTCCGGAGTACTTCCCGGTCGTCCTCGCGGCCTGGGCCGCGCTGACCGCGGAACGCGCCACCGGGGGCGGGGGCTGGCAGTCGACCAGCGGCCCGGCGCCGCTGATCGTGGTCAACGGCCCGGTCCGCGAGGCGCTCGGGTTCAACTCCACCGGCGGCGTGTTCGGGCCGGGGTTCCGGCCGAACGCCACCGTCGCCCGGACGATCGGGCTGATCGTGCGCAACGTCTACGGCGTGCACCCGCACGCCCTGGAACAGGCCACCCAGGGCCTGCCCGGTCGCTGGCAGATCTGCATCGCCGAGAACGAGGAGGAGAGCCCCTGGGAGCCGCTGTCGGTCGAGGCCGGCGTCGCGCCGGGGGAGTCCGCGGTGTCCGCGACCCTGCTGCGGACCTGCGAGTACGTCGACAACCGGCACACCGGCTCGGTCGAGCAGCTGCTCACCGACATCGCCGACACGATCTCCCGCACCGGGGCCTGGATCTTCCGGCACGCGAGCGCCGGGATCGTGTTCTGCCCCGAGCACGCCCAGCAGCTCGCCGCCGCCGGGTTCGGCCGGGCCGACGTGCGGGCCTGGCTGGCCCAGCGGTGCGGCCGCAGCGTCGCCGATCTCGCCAGGGCGGGGAAGGACGGCCTGGACGGCCAGGTCCGGTTCGCCGACGGCACCCGCGCCGACGGCTTCGATCCGCTGCTCGCCGGCTCCGGCCGGGAGAACCTGCTGCTGGCCGTCGCCGGGGCCCGCAACGCCGGCATCTCGATGGTGGTGCGGCTGTTCTCCGACTGGTCGGGCACCTCGGTGCCGGTGGCGGGGGTGACCCGATGACCGGCCCGCTGCAGAACCCGTTCACGCCCGGGGCCGGACCGATGGACGGCCGCGCCGTGCTGGTCACCGGCGCCGGCCAGAACGGTGAGCTGCCCGGCGTCGGCTACGCGACCGCCCGGCTGGTGGCGTCCCAGGGTGCCCGGGTCGCGGTGCTCGACCGGGACCCGGCCGCCGCGGGCCGCACCGTCGAGCAGATCACCGCCGACGGCGGGCGGGCCGTCCCGGTCGTCGCCGACGTCACGACCGACCAGGAGTGCGCCGCCGCCGTCGCCCGGGCCGCCGAGCTGCTCGACGGGCTCGACGGGCTGGTGAACAACGTCGCCGCCGGGGACCGGGCCGGACTGTTCGACGTCACCCCGGAGCGGTTCGACGAGCTGCTCCGGATCAACCTCACCTCGGCCTGGCAGATCACCCGGCACGCCGTCCCGCTGCTGCCGCCCGGCTCGTCGATCGTGAACGTGTCCTCGGTCGGGGTCCGGATGCGCGGGCCCGGGATGGTCTACTGCGTCGCCAAGGCAGGCCTGGAGAACCTCACCGAGGGCGCCGCGACGACGCTGGGCCCGCAGGGCATCCGGGTCAACTGCGTGCAGGTCGGCGCGATCTGGGGATCGTTCGCC
This sequence comes from Pseudonocardia autotrophica, assembly GCF_003945385.1. Classification (NCBI taxonomy): domain Bacteria; kingdom Bacillati; phylum Actinomycetota; class Actinomycetes; order Pseudonocardiales; family Pseudonocardiaceae; genus Pseudonocardia; species Pseudonocardia autotrophica. The sequence goes on along the minus strand of NZ_AP018920.1, from coordinate 5,053,515 downwards.
GCCGCGAACATGAGCGAGGACCTGCGCGGTGCGCGCCGGGACTCGACCGCGCTGAAGACCGAGGGCACCGCGTGGGACGTGGCCGCCGCGGCGGCGTTCCTGCTCGGTGCGCACGCCCGCTGGATCTCCGGGCACACCCTCGCCGTGGAGGGCGGGCCACCGCACCGGTTCCCGCCGGGGCCGCCGGTCCGCACGGTGGCCGGATCCGGTGACGTCCCGGACACCGGCGACCCGCAGCACCTCGCCGGTGCCGCGGTCGCCGCAGCCGCGCCGGGCACCGGGGGTGCCCGGTGAGCGCCCGGGTCGCGCTGGTCACCGGCTGCGGCAAGCCGGACGGTGCCGGCCAGGGGATCGCCCGCCGCCTCGCCGCGGCCGGGTACGCCGTCGTCGTCACCGACCGGGTGCCCGGCGGGGTGCCCAACGCCCGGCAGGCGGCGCAGACCGGAACCGGTACCCACGACGGCCTCACCACGCTCACCGCGGAGCTCGCCGGCACCGGGGCCCGGGCCGTCGCCGCACTCGGCGACATCGGCCACCCCGACGACGCCGCCCGGATGGTCGGCACCGCCGTCGAGGAGTTCGGCAGGCTCGACGTCCTGGTCAACAACGCCGCCGCACCACAGGGCGCCGACCGGGCCGACATCTGCGAGACCTCGCTGCAGGTGTGGCAGGAACTGCTGCACACCAACCTGACCGGCACCTTCCTGATGTGCCGGGAGGCGGTGCCGGTGATGCGCGGGCAGCGCTACGGCCGCATCGTCAACATCTCCTCGATGGCCGGGCTGTCCGCGGCCCCGCGCTCCGCCGCCTACTCGGCGTCCAAGGCCGGGGTGGTCGGGCTGACCCGCGCGCTCGCGATGGACGTCGCCGGGTGGGGGATCACGGTGAACGCGATCTGCCCCGGCCTGCTCGCCACCAGCCGGGCGGTGCTCGATCCGACGCTGGACGACGAGGCCGCGGTCGCCGCGGTCGCCGCCCGTGGGCGGTCCATCGCGGTCGGACGGGCCGGGCGGCCCGACGACGTCGCCGCGGCGGTCGCCTACCTCGCCGCCGAGGACGCCGGCTACGTCACCGCCCAGACCCTCGTCCTCGACGGCGGCGGGCTCAGCCCGTTCCCGCTGCCCCGACCCGCCGACAACGCAGGAGACACACCATGAGCGACCAGGTACGCGCCGCCGTGCAGACCGCACCCGGCACGATCGAGCTGCGCGAGTTCCCGCGCCCGGCGATCGGTGCCGACGACGGGCTGCTGCGGGTCGAGGCGAACGGGATCTGCGGCAGCGACGTCGAGATGTTCCGCGGCCACATGCGGATGGGCTCGGGCAAGCCGGTGATCCCAGGGCACGAGCCGCTCGGGATCATCGAGGAGGTCGGCGATCGGGCGGCCGCCCGGTGGGGCGTCGAGCCGGGCGACCGGGTCGCGCTCGAGGTCATCGTGCCGTGCCGGGCCTGCCACGACTGCCTCACCGGCCGCTACCAGTCCTGCCGCAACCGCGGGAACGCGCACGGCGTGACCGGGACCGACGTCGCGCCGTCGCTGTGGGGCGGGATGGCCGAGCACCTCTACCTGTCGCCGAACGCGGTGCTGCACAAGATCGACCGGAACCTGCCGGCCGAGCTGGCGGTGATGTTCAACCCGCTCGGGGCGGGCGTCCGGTGGGCGGTGCACCTGGGCGGGATCGGGCTCGGTGACACCGTGCTGGTGCTCGGTGCCGGCCAGCGCGGGATCGCCTCGGTGATCGCCGCCCGTGCCGCCGGCGCCGGGACGATCATCATCACCGGCCTCGAGTCCGATGCGCACAAGCTGGAGCTGGCCAGGGAGTTCGGCGCCGACCACACCGTCGTCGTCGACGGGGACGGCGCCCAGGACCCGGTCGAGACGGTGCTCGACCTGACCGGCGGGGCCGGGGCCGACGTCGTCCTGGAACTGACCCCGATGGCCGCCGCCCCGCTCACCCAGGCGCTGCGCGCCGCGAAGCACGGCGGCACCGTGGTGCTCGCCGGGCTCAAGGGCGGCCGGGAGAACCCGCTGAACACCGACCTGATCATCAACCGGGCACTGACCGTGCGCGGCGCCTACGGCGTCGACGCCCGCGGCTACGCCGAGGCGATCGCGATCATCGAGTCCGGCCGGTTCCCGCTGGAGAAGCTGCACACCCACACGTTCGGGCTCGACGACACCGCGCTGGCGCTGCGGACCCTGGCCGGGGACGAGCCCGGCGAGCACGCCGTGCACGTGTCGGTCCATCCCCACCTGCACTGAGGAGTCGCCGTGCTGATCGACGCACACGCCCACCTGCTGCCCCACGACTACCCCGACGACGGCCCCGATTGCTTCCCGCGGATGGAGGCGATCGACGGCACCGACGCCCGGCTGCTGGTGTTCGGGTCGGTGCGGTTCACCGCGAAGGCCGCGTTCTTCGATGCCGAACGGCGGATCGAGGCCCAGGACGCGTCCGGTGTGGACGCCGAGGTGATCACCCCGATGCCGCCGCTGCTGCGCTACGACCTCGCGGTCGCCGACGGGCTGTCGCTGGCCCGGCACGTCAACGAGTTCACCGCGACGCTGAGCGCGGCCGCACCGGGCAGGCTCTACGGCTTCGGCATCGTCCCGATGCAGGACCCGGACACCGCGACCGCCGAGCTGAAGCAGATCCGCGACGCCGGCCTGCACGGCGTCGAGATCGCCTCCGCGGTGCTCGGCAGGCCGATCGGGGACGAGCGGTTCCGGCCGTTCTTCGCCGAGGCGGAGCGGCTCGGGCTACCGGTGTTCGTGCACGCCATGCCCGTCCCGACCGATCAGCTCCCGGCCTCGGCGATGGGCACCCATGTGGTCGGCCTGCAGGGCGCGACCGCCGCCGCGTCGATGATCACCGGCGGGACCGCGGCCGAGTGCCCGGACCTGCGGCTGTCGTTCAGCCACGCGGCCGGCGGCTTCCCGCTCGTCCTGCCGCGGGCGCAGTACTTCTGGAGCGGCACCTGGAACGAGGAGCCCGCGGTACCCGAGCGCGCGTTCGCGCACGACGACGGACCGTCGCCGACGGAGCTCGCCCGGCGCTTCTACTACGACACGATGGTCTTCGACCACCGCGCCCTGCGCTACCTCGTCGATCTGCTCGGCCACGACCGGTTGCTGGCGGGCTCGGACTTCCCGGCGATGCCGCGCGAGGAGCCCTGCGGCCGCACCCTGCGGTCGTTGGACCTGTCCCCGGCCGAGCTGGACGACATCCTGTGGCACAACACCTTCCGCTGGCTCGGGATCGACCCGCCTGCCTGATCCCTGATCGCCGCCCGGCCCGAGGGCCGGGCGGCTCAGAGTTCGGTGACCGGGCTCGGGCCCAGGGTCCGGGAGATCGCCCGGGACGCCTGTGTCAGCACCCCTGCCAGCTCCCGGGTCCGCTCGTCGGTCGCCTCCACGACCACGCTGACGGCTGCGGCGACGCGTCCGCCGGCGTCGAGCACCGGCACCGCGACCACCATGTCGGGCACCGTGATCTGCCCGCGTGCCACCGCCACCCCGGTCTGCCGGATCGAGGCCAGGGTGCGGCGCAGCTCGTCCGGGTCGATCACGGTCATCGGGCTGAAGCGCTCCAGCGGCGAGCTCAGCACCTGCTCCTGGAACTCCGGTTCGGCGTGCGCGAGCAGGACCAGCCCGGTGCCGGTGGCGTGCATCGGCCAGCGGTCGCCGACCCGGCTGTTCACCGGATTGCGGACCCGGGCCCGGATCGCCTCGACGTAGACCACGCCGGTGCCGTCCCGCACGCCCAGATGGACGTTGCCGCGGGTGGCCCGGTGCAGGTCCTCCAGGTGTGGGTAGGCGGCCTCACGCAGGCCGAGGCCGCGCGGTGCCAGTGCCGACAGCTCCAGCAGTCGTAGCCCGACCGAGTAGCGGCCCTCGCCGTCGCGTTCCAGCGCGCCCCAGGCCATCAACTCGTGCACCAGCCGGTGCGCGGTCGACAGGCTGAGCCCGCCGCGGCGCGCGATGTCGCTGAGCGTGAGCGACCGGTGCCGGGGCCCGAAGGCGTCGAGTACCGCCAGCATCCGGCCCGCGGCCGTGACCCGCCGGCCGGCGTCGCCGGGATCCGGTTCGGGTGCCCATCCGGGGCCGCGCTCCGCCGTCACCGTCATCGTGCGGCCCTCGCGCCCGTCGTCCTGCAGGGTTCCACCACGCCCGACCCCCTCGTCCAGCGTTCCACGTCGTGCGGCGACCGGAGCCGCCGCCCGACCAGTCTCCGCAGGCCATGCGCTGCGTCACAAGGGCCCCACGAACGAACGGGTCGGATGGGACAGGCCCGGCTACGTCATTCGTCGTGTCCGGGGACGGCGTGCCGCCAAGTTGTCTTCCGCCGGGCGAAAGCGCCCTCCACCGCGACGGTGACGCTGCCCGACGCTGGTCGACGTCACAGTGAGCCTGGTCACGCCCGCCGGCGGCCCCGATCGCCCGGTGCCCGGGTCCCACCACCGACCGGACGCCCCGCCGACGCGTGGGCGGGCCGGTCCCGAACCGAACGGGAGTGCCCCGTGAGACGACGGATGCACCTGCCGGCCCTGCTGCTGGCCACGGCCATGGTCATGGCCGGCTGCGGAGGTGGGGCGGCCACGACCGCGGGCGACGGCCCCGCGGAGCCGTCCGGTCCGCCCCAGCAGGGCGGTGAGCTGACCGTGCTGGAGGATGCCGCGTTCGCCGGCGGCTGGCCGACCGGCCTTGACCCGGCCACCAACACCACCGGCGGCGCGAACGTGCCGCAGATGAGCGCGATCTACGGCGGGTTGTTCCGGCTCGTCGCCGACGACGACGGCACGAACGCCCGGGTGGAGCCGCACCAGGCGGAGAGCAGCTCCATCGAGAACGACGGCCGCACGATCCGGATCACGCTGCGCGAGGGGCTCCGGTTCACCGACGGCACGGCGTTCGACGCCGAGGCGGTCGCCACCAACTTCCGCCGGGCCGTCGACTCGCCCTGCACCTGCTCGCCGAACTGGCCGCTGGCCGATGGCGGCATCACCACCGACGGGCCGCTCACCGTCGTCCTGGAGTTCACCCGGCCCTACGCCGCGGTGATCAACGCGATTCCGGTGACGAACGTGAACTGGATCGCCTCGCCCACCGCGCTGGCGGAGAAGGGGGAGGACGCCTTCGCGATCGAGCCGGTCGGCGCCGGTCCCTTCACCGTGGTGTCGAACCAGCTCAGCTCCGAGCTGGTGCTGGAGCGCAACCCGGACTACTTCAAGGACGGGCTGCCCTACCTGGACCGGCTGACCTTCCAGTCGATCGGCGGTGACCAGCCCGCCTACCAGGCGCTGCTGGCCGGGCAGGCACAGGCGTACGAGGGACTGACCACGACCCCGCTGCTGGAGCAGGCGCAGTCGCAGGGGCAGCTCAGCGTGGCGGTACAGCCCGCGACCTCGCCCTACGTCGTCCAGCTCAACACCGAGGCCGCGCCGTTCGACGACCCGCGGGCCCGGGAGGCGATCTACGCCGCCACCGACTTCGACGCGATCGCGCAGGGCCTGTTCGGCGGCCAGTACCCGGTCAGCCAGAGCTTCACCGGGCCGGGCGGGCTGTTCCACACCGAGGAGATCCCCGGCTACACCGGCCACGACCCGGAGCGGGCGCGGCAGCTCGTCACCGAGCTCGGCGGGCTGGAGGTCGATCTCGGGACGCTCGGCGCCTACGTCGCCGAGCAGGTCATGACCGCGCTGCAGACGCAGTGGCAGGAGGCGGGCATCACTGTCCGGACCGAGACCTACGAGCTGTCCACCCTGATCCAGGAGTTCAACGGGGGCAGCTGGCACGCGATGCTGCAGACCGCCGGATCGTGGGACCCGGCGGCCGGTGTCGGCGTCAACTTCCGGTTCGACTCGAACAGCCCCTTCTCCGGGGTCACCGATCCCGAGCTGGACGCGCTGTTCGACGAGGCAGCGGCAACGGTCGACCCGGCGGAGCGCCAGGAGCTCTACGACCGGGCCGGCGAGATGATCGCCGAGAACCACTACGCCCCGTTCGGTCTCGCGTTCGCCCCGGCGAACCTCGCGGTCCCGGGGGTGTACGGACCCGGACTGACCACCCAGATCCCGCCGATCGTCGTCAACACCGGCGTGCACTGGGACGAGGTCTGGCGGGAGCCGCAGCAGTGACGGCGGGCGCACCGGTCCGCGACCGTTCCGGCGGCCTCACGACGCTGCTCGGATCACCGGCGCTGCGGATGGTCGGCAAGCGGACGCTGATGGCGGTCCCGATCGTGCTCGGGGCCAGCATCCTGACCTTCTGGGTGCTCAGCCTGATCCCGGGCGGGGCCGCGCAGCAGCTGCTCGGGCCGGAGGCGACCGCCGAGCAGATCGCCGCGCTGGAGCAGCGGCTCGGGCTCGACCGGTCCGGACCGGTGCGCTACCTGCAGTGGCTCGGCGGCGCCGTGACCGGCGACCTCGGCAACTCGGTGATCAGCGGCCAGCCGGTCACCCCGGTGCTGGCGGAGCGGCTGGCCGTCACCGGGCAGCTGGTCGGGATGGCGTTCGTGCTGTCGCTGGGGCTGGCGATCCCGGTCGCGCTGCTGGCGGCCTACCGGCCGAACCGCCTGTTCGACCGGCTCAGCATGCTGGTCAGCATCACCGGGCTGTCGGTCGCGAACTACGTGCTGGCGCTGCTGCTGGTGCTGCTGTTCGCGGTGCAGCTCTCGATGTTCCCGGCGATCGGCTTCGTGCCGCTCTCGGAGAGCGTGACCGGCAACCTGCACTCGCTGGCGTTGCCGGCGGTGGCGATCGCGTTCCCGCTGTTCTGCTTCTACACCCGGTTCCTGCGCGGGGACCTGGTGGATCAGTTACAGGGCGAGGACTACATCATCACGGCCCGGGCCAAGGGCGTCGGGCCGTGGCGGGTGCTGGTGCGGCACGCCTTCCGGAACTCCTCGTTCGGGCTGATCACCGTGGTCGGGCTGAACCTGGGCACGCTGATCGGCGCGACCGTGATCATCGAGCAGATCTTCGCGCTGCCCGGTCTCGGGCAGCTGCTGCTGCAGGCGATCAACACCCGGGACTTCGTGGTGGTGCAGGCGTGCGTCGTGGTGTTCGCCGTGATCGCCGTGCTGGCCAATCTGCTCGCCGACCTGCTCTACGCCGTGCTCGACCCGAGGATCCGCTATGGCAGTCGCTGAGCCCGTCACCTCCGGAACCCCTGTCACCCCTGCCTCACCACCGGGGCGGCGCAGCCTGCTCCGGACCCCGGCGATCGTGCTGCCCGGTGGGCTGCTCGCACTGATCACCGCGGCCTGCTTCGTCGCCCCGGTGGTGCTGCCGCTGCCACCCCCGATCGGCGGGAGCGTGCTGTCGAGCTACCTCCCGGCGTTCTCGCCGGGACATCTGCTCGGGACCGACCCGAACGGCAACGACATCTTCTCCCGGGTGCTGCACGGCGGGCGCTCGTCGCTGATCGTCGCGGTCTCGGTGAACCTGCTCGGGCTGCTCGTGGGCGGCACCCTCGGGGCGGTGTCCGGCTTCCTCGGCGGCATCGTCGACACCCTCATCATGCGGGTGCTCGACGTGCTGATCGCGTTCCCGTCGCTGGTGCTGACCCTGGCGGTGGCGCAGAGCCTCGGCCCGAGCCGGACGAACACCATCCTCGCGCTGGCGTTCTTCAGCGTGCCGGCGTTCGCCCGGATCGCCAGGGCCGCCACCCTGCGGCTGCGCGAGCAGCCGTTCATGGCGGCCGCCGAGCTGTGCGGCACGCCCGGCCACCGGACGCTGCTGCGGCACGTCGCGCCGAACATCGCACCCCAGCTGATCACCTTCGGGATGCTCGGCATGGGCATCGTGATGGTGATCGAGGGAGCGCTGTCGTTCCTCGGTCTCGGTATCCCGCCACCCGCACCGAGCTGGGGGAACATGATCGCCCAGGGCCAGCAGAGCCTGTCCGCGACGCCGATGCTGGTCGTCTGGCCGTGCCTGGTGCTCTTCGTGACCGTCCTGACCTTCAACCTGCTCGGCGAGACCCTGCGCGCACGATGGAGCGGCCGATGAGCATCTCCGGTACCGACACCGCCCCGGCCCGCACCGGCCCGGCGCCGGCCCCCGATCCGCTGCTCGTGGTGCGCGATCTGCGGGTCCGGTTCACCCGGGACGGCGTTCCGGTGCACGCGGTCAACGGGCTGTCCTACAGCGTCGCCCCCGGACGGACGCTGGCGGTGATCGGCGAGTCCGGGTCCGGCAAGAGCGTGAGCTCCCGGGCGCTGCTCGGGTTGCTGCCCGAGTCCGCCCGGATCACCGGCTCGGCGACGTTCGACGGCACCGAGCTGATCGGGATGCCGGAGCGCGAGATGCGCGGGCGGCGCGGCTCGGACATCGCGATGGTCTTCCAGGACCCGGCCCGCTCGCTCAATCCGACGATGCGAATCGGCAACCAGATCACCGAGGCCGTCCGGGTGCACGCCGACGTCGACGCCCGGGTCGCCCGGGAGCGCGCCGTCGAGCTGCTCACGCTGGTCCGGCTGCCGGCACCGGAGCGGCGCTTCTTCGAGTACCCGCACCAGCTCTCCGGCGGGATGCGGCAGCGGGTGATGATCGCGATCGCGCTCGCCGGGCAGCCCCGGCTGCTGATCGCCGACGAGGCGACGACCGCGCTCGACGTGACCACCCAGGCCCAGATCATGGAGCTGCTGGCCGAGCTGCAGCAGCGGCTCGGCACCGCCGTCGTCATGATCAGCCACGATCTCGGGCTGGCCGCCAGCTACGCCGACGACGTGCTGGTCATGTACGCGGGGCGGGCCGTCGAGTACGCGCCGGCGCCGACCCTGTTCGGTGCCGTCCGGATGCCGTACACCGCGGCGCTGCTCGGCGCGATCCCGCTGCTCGACCGGCCGTCCCACACCCTGCTGCCGGTGATCCCCGGCCAGCCGCCGGACCTGCGGGCGCTGCCCGAGGGCTGCCCGTTCCGCCCGCGGTGCGCCTCGTCCGACGATCAGTGCCTGACCGAGCCACCGCTGACCGAACACGAACCCGGGCACCGCTGGGCCTGCTGGCATCCCGAACCCGGCCCGGGCACCGACCGCGAGGAGGACCGGCGATGACGGTCACCGACCATCGGGGGACCGGCACGCGGACCGCGCCGCCCGCCCCGCTGCTGGCCGCCCGCGACGTCGTCCAGGAGTTCCCGGTCCGGGCCGCGGGCGGGGTGAAGGGCGGCGTGGTGCACGCCGTCTCGAACGTCTCGCTGGAGGTCTACCCGGGGGAGACGCTGGGGGTGGTCGGCGAGACCGGCTCGGGCAAGTCCACGCTGGCCCGCTCGCTGATCCAGGCGCCGCGGCCGCAGTCCGGCGAGATCGAGTTCCAGGGCGTCGACCTGATGCGGCTGCGCCGGCGCGAGCTGGTGCGGGCCCGGCGCTCGCTGCAGATGGTCTATCAGGACCCGTTCGGCTCGCTGAACCCGCGCTGGCGGGTCGCCGAGCTGGTCGCCGAGCCGCTGGTCGGCTACCGGGAGGGCACCGCGTCGACGCGCGCCCGCCGGGTCGACGAGCTGCTGGACATGGTCGGGCTGGACCCGTCGCTGTACGGGCAGCGGCGCCCGCACGAGCTGTCCGGCGGGCAGTGCCAGCGGGTCGCGATCGCCCGGGCGATCGCACTGGACCCGGCGCTGCTGATCTGCGACGAGGCGGTGTCCTCGCTGGACGTGCTGATCCAGGCCCAGGTGCTGAACCTGTTCGAACGGCTGCGTTCCGAGCTCGGCCTGTCCTATCTGTTCATCGCGCACGACCTGGCGCTGGTCAAGCAGGTCAGCGACCGGGTCGCGGTGATGCACCTCGGGCAGCTCGCCGAGCTCGGCCCGGCGACCGCCCTCTACCGGGCGCCCCGGCATCCCTACACCGCGGCGCTGCTCGACTCGATCCCCGGCCTGGACCCGGCGACCGGGCGGGTGCGGCGGCCGAAGGCGCCCCCCGGCGAGCCGCCGTCGCCGCTGGACCCGCCCAGCGGCTGCCGCTACCGCACCCGTTGTCCGCGCGCGCAGCAGCGCTGCGCCGAGGAGGAGCCGGTGCTCCTCGAACTGGCACCGGGGCACCGGGCCGCCTGCCACTACCCGCTCGACCCACCCGGAAGCACCGACGACGAAGGGACCCGCACATGACGATCGACCACACCGCGCTGGAGGGCCTGCGCGCCGGTCTGGAGGCCGACGACTACTCGATGGAGGTGACCGAGGCCGGTGACCGGCTGGAGATCCGGATCAGCGCCGGACCGGACGCCTGCGCCGACTGTCTCGTCCCGAAGGACATGATGCGATCCGTGCTGCACTCGGCGCTCGGCGTGCCGGAGGAGCAGATTGATATCAACTACCCTGATGAAACGCTCGAACCGGGCGGCCGGTGACCGCATGATGGTGCGGTGCACGACGATGTGACGACCATTCCGGTTCCGGACCGGGACGAGCCCGGAGCGGCCGCGCTCGTCGCGGTGTGCGCGGACGGTCTCGTCCTGCTCGACGCCGACGGCCGGTTCCGCTCGCTGAACCCGGCCGCCGCCGCGCTGCTCGGACGCCCTGCCGAGGAACTCGTCGGCGTCCGGGCGCCGTTCGTTCCCGGCCCGGCCGGTCCGTCCGGGACCCGCACGGTGCGCTGGGCCGTGGCGGACGGGCTGTCCCGCGAGCTGCGCTACCGGGTGGCGCCGGACGGCACCGGTGGGCTGGCCGTGTGGTTCAGCGACGTCACCGACCGGCTGGCCCGGCAGGAGCGGCTGACCGCGATCGTCCGGGCCGCCGCCGGGGTCGCCGAGGCGGGTTCGCTGACCAGCACGCTGGACGCGATCGCCCGCGAGATCGTCGGCACCGCGCACATCGCGGCCGCGCAGATCCTGGCGGTCGACGATCCGGCGGCCGATCTGCAGGTGCTCGGGATGGCCGGGTTCGGGTCGGCACCCGACTTCGTCCGGCGGCTGCGGGCCTGCCGGGAGCGCGGCGCGGACATCCGGTTCCTGGACGCGCACGCGCGCGGCGAGGCGGTCGCCGTGCCGCACCGCCGGGCGGCGATCCTGTCGGACCCAGCGTGGGAGCCGCTGCACGAGATCATGAGCCGGCCGGACTGGGACGGCTTCGTCGCGATGCCGATGGTCGTCCGCGGCACCACCGTCGGCGTGATCAACGCCTACTACGAGCCGGACGAGGCGCCGGACCCGTCGTCGCTGGCGTTCCTGGAGGCGATGGCCGCACACGCCGCCGTCGCGGTGGACACCGCCCGGCTGGTCGCCCGCTCCCGTTCCGAGGCCCGCACCGCGGAGCGCCGCAAGCTGGCCCGGGACCTGCACGACTCGGTGGTGCAGCAGCTGTTCTCGATCCGGATGCAGGTCTCGGCGCTGCAGGGCCAGCTGGACCGCTCCGATCCGGACCCGACCCGGGTGCTGGGTGCGGCGACCGAGCTCTCCGAGATGTCCGCCGACGCATTGGACGACCTGCGGCTGCTGGTGCGCGAGATGCACCCGTCCGCACCACGCGGCGGCGACCTGGTGGAGGCCGTCCGCACGCACGCCTCCGAGGTGCAGTCCCGGACCGGCCTGCGGGTGGACGTGCTGGCCCCGGCGGACCCGCGGCTGGGCCCCGGTGTCGCCGACGACCTCTACCGGACCGTCCGGGAGGCGCTGCACAACGCCGTCAAGCACGCCGGGGCGGACACGGTGCGGGTGCGGATCGAACGCAGCAACGGCGACCTGGTGGTCGAGATAGCCGACGACGGGTCCGGGATCCGGCCGGCGGATCCGCTGACCGGCGTCCCCGGCGGCCTGGGGCTGGTGTCGATGCGCGAGCGCGCCGAACGCTGGGGCGGAACCTGCGCGGCGGGCCCGCGCCCGGACGGCGGCTGGACGGTCCGCACCGTGCTCCCGGTCGCCGGCCTGGACGAACAGGAGAGCTGAGGTGGCCCGTTCCGCCGCGGCCGCACTGGCCAATGTCGACCTGAACCTGCTGGTGATCCTGCGCGAGCTGCTGCGCGAGCAGAACGTCACCCGGGCCGCCGAGCGGGTCGGGGTGACCCAGCCCGCGGCGAGCGCGGCACTCGCCCGGCTGCGCAGGCACTTCGACGACGACCTGCTCGAACGCACCCGCGGCGGCTACGTGCTGTCCCCGCTGGGGCGCCGGCTCGCCGTGCAGGTCGAGCCGCTGTGCCTCGGGCTGGAGCGGCTGTTCGCGCCGGAGGAGCCGTTCCGGCCGGAGATCTCCGAGCACGAGTTCACGATCATGACCACCGACTACGTGCTGGCGGCGATGGGTGAGTCGCTCTCCCGCGCGGTGCACGATGCCGCACCCGGGGTGCGGCTGCACGTCCCGGTCGTGAAGGGCAGGCTGCCCACCGACCTGCCGGAGACGCTGCGCACGCTGGACGGGATCATCTCCGCGCCGAAGGCCGAGTTCAAGGCCGACGAGCTGCGCGGCCAGGAGCTGTTCCGGGACCGCTGGGTGTGTGTCGTCGACGCGGCGAACCCGGTGCGGGACCGGATGGAGCTGGGTGACCTGGAACGCCTGCCGTGGGTGATCCCGAACCATCCCGATCCGCAGTACCCGGCGAGCTCCCCGCTCGCCCCGCTGCTCGCGATGCTCGGCACCAGGCCGCGGGTGGCGGTGCGGGTCGACAGCTACGCGGCCACCCCGTGGTTCGTCGCCGGGACCGACCGGGTCGCGGTCATGCAGGGGCGGCTCGCCGCCGGCTTCGCGGACCGTTCCGATCTGCGGATCGTGGCCTGTCCGGGAGATCCGCCACCGATCGTCGAGGTCTTCTGGTGGCACCGGCTGCGCTCCGACGACGCCGCGCACTCCTGGCTGCGCGCGATGCTCGACACCGCGTCGCGATCGTTGCGCCCCGGCCCATAGACCCGGTGAATGCCCCGCATCCCAAGTCTTTCTTTCCGCCCGCCGTGACCTGCGACATAGCGTCGGGGCATGCGGATCGTGGTGGCCCGGGTGGAGGATTTCGCGCCCGGCGAACGAAAGATCGTCACCCGTGGACGGCGCTCGATCGGGGTCTTCCGGGTCGGTGATCGCTTCTACGCACTCAACAACCACTGCCCGCACCTGGGCGGCCCGCTGTGCCAGGGCCGCACCCAGGCGTGGGTCCGGTCGAGCACACCCGGGAGCTACCAGCGCGAAGACGAGCAGGCCCTGATCGCCTGCCCCTGGCACGGCTGGGAGTACGACCTGGCGACCGGCCAGTCGTTCCTCGGGCCGGGGGAGCCGCCGGCCCGGAGCTACGAGGTGAGCATCGAGCCGGGCGACGACTGCGCGGGTGAGCCCGCGCCCGGCGAGCGCCGGCCCGGCCCGTTCGTCGCCGAGACCTTCGACGTGACGGTGGAGCGGTTCGGTTCGGGCGACCACGTCGTCGTCGACACCACGCCGCGTTCCACCCGCACCGTCCCGAGCCAGGGGGAGAGCCAGTGACCACCGCACCCGAGGCGCCGGCGGCGCCGGTTCGCCGGCGTACCGGATTCACCATCGTCGACACCGACATCCACCCGGCCTGCCCGCCGGCCGAGCTGGTGCGACGGCTGGACCCGGCCGCCCGGCGCCGCTACGAGCTGTTCGGCAGCCGCGTCCCCGCCCCGCCGGACGTCTACCCGCGGGTGCGCAACTCCGGCTACCGGCTGGACGCCTGGCCGGAGGGTGCCTTCCCGGGCAGCGATCTGCAGCTCGTCCGCGATCAGCTGCTCGACGAGTTCGACATCGACCACGGCGTGCTCATCCCGCTGCAGTCGCACAGCTGGGGCGCCGAGACCCCGGAGTTCGCGGCGTCGCTGTGCCGGGCGCTCAACGACTGGGTCGCCGAGTGCTGGCTGGATCGCGAGCCGCGGCTGCGGTCGTCGATCGCGGTGTCGCTGGAGTCGCCGGAGCTGGCCGCGGAGGAGATCCGCAGGCGCTCGGGCGACCCGCGGTTCTGCCAGGTGCTGCTTGCCACCGGCGGCGAGTCCGGATTCGGCAGGCGCCGGTACTGGCCGATCTACGCCGCCGCCGCCGAGGCCGGTCTGCCGATCGCCGCGCACACCGGTGGGCTGGAGCAGCACCGCGGAGCCGGCTGGCCCTCGTTCTACCTCGAGGAACACGTCTGGAACGGCAACATGATGGGCTCGCTGGTCACCAGCCTGCTCTGCGAGGGGGTGCTCACCGAGTTCCCCGAGCTGCAGGTGGTCTGCGTGGAGGGCGGGCTGGCCTGGGCGGCACCGCTGATCTGGGCGCTGGACGACGGCTGGGCGGCGCTACGGGAGGACGTCCCGCACCTGGACCGGCTGCCGTCGGAGATCCTGCGCGAGCACCTGTGGTTCACCACGCAGCCGATCGAGGAGCCGCGCGATCCGGCCGATCTGGCCACCGTGATCCGGCATCTCGGCCTGGGTGAGCGGATCATGTTCGCCTCGGACTACCCGCACTGGGACTTCGACTCGCCGACAGCGGCGCCACGGCTGTTCCCGGCCGACCTGCGCGAGTCGATCATGGGATCGAACGCCTGCCGGCTCTACGACCTGCCCGAGCGGGTGGCGGCATGAGCGCCCCGGCGGTGGGAGTGGTGGCGGTCGACACCGATGTCCACTGTGTCCCGTCGAAACTGTCCGACGTGGTCGCGCACATGGACCCGTACTGGCGCGACTACACCACCGACGGCGGGGTGTCGCTGTCGCCGACCCAGGGCGGCGCCTACCCGCCCGCCATCGGCCCGGGCGGCCGGCCGCTGTCCGACGTCGGTGAGCTGGGTGAGCGCGTGCTCTCCCCGGACGGCACCGATATCGCGATCCTGACCTGCACCAGCACCTTCCAGACCAACCGCAACCCGTACTACGAGGCGGCGCTCTGCCGGGCGCTCAACGACTGGCTGCTGGAGCACTGGCAGGCCCGCGACCCGCGGCTGCGGGTGGCGATGGTCGTGCCGACCCTCGACGTCGACGCCGCGGTCGCCGAGATCCACCGGATCGGCTCCCGGCCGGAGGTCGTCACGGTGCTGCTGCCGGTCCGCAACGACACCCGCTGGGGCAACGTCTCGAACCGGCCGGTGCTGCGCGCCGCCGCCGAGCACGATCTCGTCGTCACCCTGCACGCGTGGGGCCGGGCCGGGCAGGCGCCGACGTCGAGCGGGATGACCCACAGCTACCTGGAGGACTACCTGGCCAACGGCCAGATCATCGCCCAGGGGCAACTGGTCAGCCTGGTCACCGAGGGCGTGTTCGCCGAGTTCCCCGGGCTCCGGGTCACCGTCGCCGAGTGCGGCTCGACCTGGCTGCCGACGCTGCTGTGGCGGTTCGACAAGGACTGGAAGGGCGTCTGGCGCGAGGTGCCGTGGGTGAACCGGCCGCCGTCGGAGATCGTCCGCGAGCACGTCCGGTTCACCACCGCGCCGATCCACCTGCCGTCCGACCCGGTGCAGGCCAGGGAGGCGATCGACCTGCTCGGCCCGGAGCTGCTGATGCACGCCGAGGACCACCCGCACGACCACGGTCCCGGCGCCGACCGGCTGGCGGCCGTACTGAACGGCGACGAGCTGGCCGCGGTGCGCGGCGCGACGGCCGCCGCCTGGTACCGGCTCGGGTGAGCGGGATCGGGCTGCCCGGTCGTCCGCAGGACGTCCGGACGCCGTCCGGCGGGACCGTGCGGGTCCGGCAGGCGGGCCAGGGGCCGCCGGTGCTGCTGCTGCACGGATGGCCGCAGACGTCGGTGATGTGGCACCGGGTCGCCCCCGGCCTGATCGACCGCCACACCGTGGTGCTCGCGGACCTGCCCGGCTACGGCGACAGCACGCTGCCGGCGGGCGCCGAGGTCGCGGTGTCCGGCAAGCGGACGATGGCCGCCGACCTGGTCGCGGTGATGGCCGCGCTCGGGCACGAGCGGTTCGCCGTCGTCGGGCACGACCGGGGTGCCCGCTGCGGGTACCGGATGGCGCTGGACCATCCCGGCACGGTGAGCGCGCTGGCGGTGCTCGACATCCTGCCGACGGCCGACGTGCTGGCCCGGGCCGGCGCCCGGTTCGCCAGGGGGGCGATCCACTGGTTCCTGCTGTCGCAGCCGACGGACCTGGCGGAGCGGCTGGTGGCCGCGGAGCCCGAGGCGATCCTCGGGCGCGGGCTGGCGGAGGTCTGCGATCCGGCGGCGCTCGACGCGTACGCGGCGGCGTGGGCGCGCCCGGAGGTGGTGCACGGGATGTGCCAGGACTACCGGGCCGGGTTCGACGTCGACGCCGCCGACGACGAGGCCGACCGCGGCCTGCGCACGATCAGCGCGCCGACACTCGTCCTGTGGGGACGGCGCGGCCCGCTCGGCCGGGAATCGGATGTGCTGCAGGACTGGCGGGTGTGGGCGCCGGAGGCCACCGGGCGGGCACTGGACGCCGGGCACCTGCTGGCCGAGGAGGCGCCCGGTGCGGTGCTGGCGGAGCTGGCCGCCTTCCTGCCCGCCACCAGCGAGTATCGACGCCATTGATGAGCGGCAGGCGGATCGTCTATTTCCGCTGCCCGGGCGCCCTTCCTAGCGTTGTGGCCGGGGAACCCGGGATCGCCACGGATCGCAACGACGCGAGGAGACGTGAGCCATGACCACCACATCCACCCGGAGCGCCCGGGGAGCCCGCCGCGTGGGCCGGACCTGCGCCGCGGTGCTGGCCGCCTGCGCGGTGCTGGCCGCCTGCGGCGGGAACGACGAGAGCGGCGGCGAGCCGGTCACCTTCCTCAACGTACTGCCGCTGGAGAGCCTCTCGTTCGCCCCGGAGATGATCGCCGACACCCGTGGCCTGTTCGAGGCGCGCGGGCTGGACGTCACGTTCGAGGCCACCCAGGGTTCCGCTCCCGCGATCCAGACCGTGCTCGCCGGCGGCGCGGAGCTGACCCGGATCGGCGACATCGAGACGATGATCGCCGCCGGTGAACGCAACGCCCCGCTGCTCGCGTTCGGCGAGCCGATCCACACCGGCACCATCCGGATGATCTCCACCGAGGCTGCCCCGATCACCCGGGCCGAGCAGTTCCGCGGACAGCTCGTCGGCACCCCGTCGGAGGGCGGGACCAGCTCGATCACCCTGGACCTGGTGGCGGGCTCCGCCGGGGTCGCGCCGGAGGAGGTGCCGCGCCAGGTCGTCGGGCTGAGCCCGGGCGTGTTCGATCTCCTGACCTCCGGCCGGGTCGACGCCTACATCGTGTCGCTGGACACCTCCGTGCTGCTCGACCGCACCCGCCCCGAGGCGGTCGTCTACGACCCGAACCAGGACGTCGACGCCGGCTCCCAGGTATACGTCACCTCCGCCGCGCAGATGGCCGACCCGCAGACCCGCGACCAGTTGGAGCGCTACGCCGCCGCCGTCGAGGAGGCGATGCAGTTCATCATCGACGACGAGGCGAACGGCTTCGCCGAGACGATGGAGCTGATCGGTTCCGAGTACGAGGTCCCCGCACTGGGTGATCCGGAGGTGGCGACGGCCGCGCTGTCCGCCTACGCCGACTCCTACACCGCCGGTGACACGCTGCTGGGGATCTCGCCGGAGCGTTGGCAGGCCGCCTACGACGAGATCGTCGGGATCGGGCAGCTCCCGCCCGGCCTCGACCCGGGCAGCTGGCTCGACACCAGCGTGACCGCGCCGCCGGCCGGCTGATCGCGCCGCCGGCTGATCGCTGCGTCCGCCGGCCGGCCGCAGCGTCCGGCCGTGACGGCGGGGTGTCCGAGATGCAGCTCAGCGGGCCGGTGACGGCCGGGAACCCGCCGGGCTGCATCTCGGCTGCGCTGTATCCCGTAGTGCCGCATCCGGTGGCGCTGCATCATCACGGCGGCACGGCGGCACGGCGGCACGGCGGCACGGCGGCACGGCGGCACGGCGTTGCGGCGGCTCGGTGGTGCGCTGCCGGCCCGGTCAGCAGGCGGCGGCCCGTGCGCGGGCCTCGGCGACCTCGGTGGCGGTGAGCAGCGGCAGCCAGGCCGCCTCACGGGTCGACCCGACCACGTTCTGCCGCACCCGCATCAGCGGCAACGGCTGCTCGTCGGGTACGACCCGCAGATAGGGGCGCGGGTCGGCGGCGCCGAGCGGGCTCCAGCCACGCAGCAGGACGACGTCGCCGGCAGCGATCCGGCTGCGGCGCAACACCTCGGTCCGGTCACGCTCGGAGTGCTCGGTGAGCGTCCCGCCGCCGGCGAGCACCACCCAGGCCGTGCAGCCCAGGTAGAAGCGCCGGTCCCGGCGGGGCTCGGTGGCGTGCCGGGTCACGAAGCCGACCTCGGTCGGTTCGAACGGCGATGCGAGATGGTGGGACTCGGCGAGCGCCGAGAGCCGCTGCGCGATCTGCGAGGTCACCGGGCGGTGCGCCGGGGCGAGACCGCTGATCCGTCCGTCTGCCGGGGCTTCGGCGCTCAGCGCGCGCAGGTCGTCGCGGCCGACGGTCCCGGTCAGCACGGCGTGCCGGCGACCGAACAGCGAGCCGGGAACCGGGTACGTCCAAGGACAGGTCATCGGTGCTCCTCGTCGAGCGGAACGGTGACGATGCCGAGCCTAGGAGCACCCTGCGGTGCAGGTGAGCCGCTGCTGACGGAGACCGGCTACGTCGTTCGTCGCGGTGGCGGGATTTGTCCTGCGGACGCAGTACCCGCAAGGATGCGCGGCATGCGGACGGCCGAACACGCCCGGACCCGGCTGGTGGCCGACCTGGAGCGGGACGGCCGGGTACACAGCCCGCGGATCCGGGCCGCGCTACAGGAGGTGCCCCGGCACCTGTTCCTGCCGGGCAGCGACCCGATCGACGCCTACGCCGACGAGGCCGTCCCGATCAAGACGGCCGACGGCGTCACGGTCAGCTCGGTGTCCCAGCCGTCGATGGTGGCGATCATGCTGGAGCAGCTCGACGCGGCACCCGGCCACCGGGTGCTGGAGATCGGCGCCGGCGCGGGATGGAACGCCGGGCTGCTCGCCCACATCGTCGGCTGCCGCGGCGCGGTGACCACGGTCGACATCGACGACGACCTCGTCGAGGGTGCGCGGGCCAACCTGCTCGCCGCCGGGCTCGACGAGGTCGAGGTGATCACCGCGGACGGGGCGGCCGGCTACCCGTCGTCGGCGCCCTACGACCGGATCGAGCTGACCGTCGGCTCCACCGGCATCCGCCCGGAATGGGTGCTCCAGCTGACCCCGACCGGACGGCTGCTGCTCCCGCTCACCGTGCGCGGCAGCCAGCTGTCGGTGGCCTTCGCGCGGACGACGCCGCACCGGCTCGCCTCGGTGTCGGTCCGCAGCTGCGCGTTCGTCCGGCTCCGCGGCGCCGGTGCGGACCCGGGCGCGGACACCGTGCTGCCCGGATCGGGATGGTCGGTGCAGCACTCCGGCAACGGCGCACCGGACCCTGATCCCGGGCTGCTCGAACGGGCGCTGCACGACCGCGGGACGGACCGCCCGTCACCCGCGCCGGGCTCGGTGTCGGATCTGTGGGACGGCCTCGGCCTGTGGTGCGCGCTCGCCGATCCCGCCGTCGTCCGGCTGCTCGGACCGTCCCGCGGGCGGCTCGCCGATGCGCTGTTCCCGCTGGCCGGGGGCCGGGCCGGGCTCGGCATCACCACCGACGACGGCTGCGCGCTGCTGCTCGCCGAGCCCGCCGCGACGCTCCGCTCGTTCGGTCCCGGCGGCGCCGCCGCCGCGGACCGGCTCGCCGAGCTGGCCGACCGCTGGATCGCGGCCGGTCGGCCGCACGCCGCGGACCTGCGGATCGACGCGGTCGTCCCGGGGCCCGACGACGGCCGATCACCGGCCGGGGAACCGCTCGCCGACTCGGCGGGGACCCTGCTCTACCCGAGCTGGGGGCCGCGCCCCGACGAGCGCACCCCGCCCGGGCGGGGCCGGTCCTCCGGGGACACACCGTCCGGTGGGGCCACGACCTGATCACCCGCCGCGTCGCATCCGCGCCGGCGCAGCCCGCTCCCGGTCCCGCTCCCGGGCCCGCTCCTGCTTCCGGTCCCGGTCCACGCGGAACCGGGCCGGTCAGGTCTTCGGCTCGAGGTGCACCAGCGGGATCTCCCGCTCGGTGCTGCGCTGGTACCCGGCGTAGTTGCGGTACTCCCCGGCGATCCGGGGCCAGAGCTCGGCCCGCTCGTCGGTGGAGGCGATCCGGGCCCGCATCGGCACCCGGTCCCCGCCCTGCACCGCGACCTGCACCTCGGGGTTCGCCCGCAGGTTCAGGAACCAGGCCGGGTGCTTGTCGTCGCCGCCGCGGGAGGCGACGACGACGTAGCGCCCGTCGCCGTGGACGGGCGCGGTCAGCAGCACGGTGCGCGGCTCTCCGCTCTTGCGCCCGGTGGTGGTGAGCTCCACGACGGGCATGCCCATCGCCGAGTGACCGATCTTGCCACCGGTGAGCTTGATCAGCAGTCGATGACCGGCGTTCATCGCCTTCAGGGCGAAATCCGGAGGATTCATGGCCTCGACCCTACTCACGGGTAGTCCCGATCGGGTCGAGCGGCGGGCGCTCGGTGCGCACCCCGGCCCTGTCCGGCCGGGCCCGCCGCAGACGAGCCGCACGGTCTGCGTCGGAGCACGCCTCGCCCGGGGACCGGGGTCAGCCGGCGATCTTCTCCAGCGACGGCCGCAGCTGGTCGAGCAGCCACCCGGCCGACACCGGGTTCGGTGCCTGCAGCGCCACCGCCGTGTCCAGGTCGACCGGCGTGTAGCTGCCCTCCTGCACGGCGCGTACCCGCTTCACCAGTTCGTTGCCCTCGAACGCCGCCCGGTCGTCGGTACCGGCGAAGGTCATGATGAGCAGATCGGCGTCGGAGAGCCGGCCGACCTCCTCGTAGGACACGCCGACCGTGCCCGGAGCGAGATCGTCGGAGGCGGGAGCGTTCCGGAACGACTCCGGGACATCGAGGCCCAGCGCCCGCATGAACACGGTGGACTGGTTCTGCTCACCGACGACCATCGGCAGGATCTCGCCGCGCGCCTGGCCGTAGAGGTAGGTCTTCCCGGCCAGCCCGGGGAGCTGCGCACGGACCTCGGCGATCTGCTCCTCGGCCGTCGTGATCAGCTCCTCGACCTTCTCCTGTTCGCCGATCGCGCGGCCCACCTGGCGGGCATCGTCCTGCATGGAGGCGGCGTAGAGCCCCTCGGCCGGCCCGATCACCGGTGCGATCGCGGCGAGCTGGTCGTAGGACGCCCGGTCCGCGATCTGCCATGCCGACACCGCGAGGATCAGGTCCGGATCGAAGGTGGCGATCTGCTCGGCGGAGAACGAGGGGGCCTCGCCACTGATCGCGAGCACCTCGTCGGGCAGCGGATCGAGGTAGGGGAGCGCCGGGCCGGAACCGGTGACGTTCTGCACCGCCCCGACGACCGGTGCTCCGACGGCCTGGGCGACGGCCAGGTCGTTGGCGCCGAGCGCGACGATCCGCTGCGGCTTCTCCGGGATCGTCGTCTCGCCGAAGGCGTGCATGACGGTCACCGGGTAGCTCCCGTCGGCGGAGTCCGCCGGTGCTCCCTGTTCGGGCGCGGGGGAGCTGCATCCGGCGAGGACGGCCGTGGCCGCGAGGAGCGCAGCGAGCACGGGGAACCGGCCGAGCGGTGCTGACGTCATGAGGAATCCCTTCGATGAGGCGAGGCTAACCTCTACTCGATCGAGGGCGATGTCAACAGTCGATCACCCGGCGACCGCAAGTGTCATCGGAAGCACAGCCGGGGCGCCCGCCCGGCGGACGGCGCGGGCCGCCACAGTCATCGTCCAGCCGGAGTCGACGAGATCGTCGACGAGCAGTACCGGACCGTCGACACCGGACAGGTCGGGCAGGGCTCCGGTGTCCAGTGCGGCCCAGACCGCCGCGAGCCGCTGGGCGGAGTTCTCCTTCGGACCCGGCCGGTCCCCGGCCGGCGGCAGCGCCCCGAGCAGCGGCAGCCGGCCGATCTCCGCGATCCGCTGCGCCAGGTGCTCGAGCTGGCGCGGACGGGTCCGCGAGCCGATCCCGATCACGCCGACCGGCCGCTGCTCCCAGCCCCAGCCGGCGAGCACCCGGACCACCGCGTCCAGTACGTCGGCGGGCACCGGATCGTCCGGCCCGGCGAGCAGCTCGCGCAGCCGGGTGCCCCAGCCGATGTCCGAGAGCCGCCCCACCGCCCGGCCGGTCCCGGCCTGCTCACCGGCGGCGATCCGGCCGGAGAGCGGGACGTCGAGCTCCTTCATCCCGGACGGCCACATCTTGCGCGGCGCGACCTCGATCCCGGGGCGGGTCAGCCGCTCGGCCGCGGCCTGCTCGCCGTCGGCCGACACCTCGCCCGACCACACCGTGCCGGTGCAGGTGTCGCAGCGCCCGCACGGTGTCGGGTCCGGGTCGTCGAGCTGGCGGCGCAGGAAGACCAGGCGGCACTCGGACGTCGCGATGTAGTCGAGCATCGCCTGCTGCTCGGCCCGGCGGGCCTCGTTCACCCGCTGGTGCCGCTCGGTGTCGTACTCCCAGGGCTGGTCGGTGGTGATCCAGCCGCCCTTCACCCGCTTCGCCGCGCCGTCGGCGTCGAGCACCTTGAGCAGCATCTCCAGCCGGGTGCGGGACAGATCCACCCGGGTCTCGATCGACGCCGTCGACTGTGGACGGTCGGACAGCACCGCGAGGGTCTGCCGGACCAGCGGCTCGGCCGGGAACGCCAGCGACGCGAAGTACGCCCAGATGTCGCGGTCCTCCCGGCCGGGCAGCAGCACCACCTCGGCCCGCTCCAGCGCGCGCCCGGCGCGGCCGATCTGCTGGTAGTAGGCCACCGGCGAGGCCGGCGCGCCCAGGTGCACGACGAACCCGAGATCGGGCTTGTCGAAGCCCATCCCCAGCGCGGAGGTGGCCACCAGCGCCTTCACCCGGTTCTCCTGCAGGTCCGATTCGGCGGCCAGTCGCTGCTCGGGATCGGTCTTGCCGGAGTAGGACCGCACCGCGAACCCGCGCTCGCGCAGGAACTCCGCGACCTCGTCGGCGGCCTGGACGGTCAGCGTGTAGACGATCCCGGCGCCGGGCAGCTCGTCGAGCTTTGCCGCCAGCCAGGCCAGCCGCCGCGCCGGGGTGGGCAGCGCCACCACGGCGAGGCGCAGCGACTCACGGTCCAGCGAGCCGCGCAGCACCAGCGTGTCCTGCTGGTCGCGCCCCATCCCGAGCTGCTCGGAGACATCGGTGACCACCCGGTCGTTCGCGGTCGCCGTCGTCGCCAGGACCGGGATCCCGGACGGCAGCTCCGCGATGAGCGTGCGCAGCCGCCGGTAGTCCGGCCGGAAGTCGTGGCCCCAGTCGGACACGCAGTGCGCCTCGTCGACCACCAGCATCCCGGCGCTGGCCGCGAGCTTCGGCAGCACCCGGTCCCGGAAGTCGGGATTGTTCAGCCGCTCGGGGCTGACCAGCAGCACGTCGACGTCGCCGTTCTCGATGTCGGCATACACCGCATCCCACTCGTCGGCGTTCGCCGAGTTCACCGTGACCGCGACGATCCCGGACCGGATCGCGGCATCGATCTGGTTGCGCATCAGCGCCAGCAGCGGCGAGACGATCACCGTCGGGCCTGCGCCCTGCTCGCGCAGCAGCGCCGTCGCGACGAAGTAGACCGCCGACTTGCCCCAGCCGGTGCGCTGCACGACGAGCGCCCGCCGGTGCTGGGCGACGAGCGCGGAGATCGCCGTCCACTGGTCCTCGCGCAGGCGGGCCCCCGGCCCGGCGAGCTGCGCGAGCACCTCCTCCGCCCGTGCCCGCAGCGCGGTCTCCCCGTCAGCCGTCATGCCCGCCATGCTGCACCCACCCCCCGACAGTTCCGCGGCCGCGGTCATCCGGCCGTGCGGCGCAGCAGGTACGCCTGCACACCGTCGAGCACGATCGTGAGCCCGAAGTCGACGTCGGTCTCCGGGTCGGAGGCCAGGAACGTCGCCGAGTCGCCGGACAGGGCCTCGGTCAGGTGCGGGTAGTCGGCCGGATCGGCGAGATGCTGCAGCACGGTCTCGAAGTCGTTCAGCGGGTTCGCCGCGGCGAGCTCGGCAGCCGTGAGCTCGGCGACCGGGGCGTCGGCCGGCAGTCCGCGGGCCCGCCGTGCCCCGTCCGCCGCCGCCCGCCCGGCCTCCACCTGCACCCGGCCCTCGGCGAGCACGTGCTGGGCCAGCAGGCCGATCACCGCCATCTTCTCCGCGGCGGGCAGGTCGACCTCGCGCAGCACGCCGAAGGCCTCGTTCAGCCAGCGCATCCGGTGCGGTCCGGGCTGCACGGTCGCCAGCGGCAGGTCGAGGAACCAGGGGCGGGCGAGCACCGCCTCGATCTGGGCCAGCGTCCAGGCGTGCAGCCCGGAGCGCCAGTCGCCGGCGTGGGCGGGCATCGTCAGGTCCGCCGCGACGTGGTCGGCGAGCTGCACCAGCAGTTCGTCCTTGCTCTCCACGTGCCGGTAGAGGGCCATCGCCGAGTAGCCCAGTGCGTCGCCGATCCGGGCCATGGACACGGCCGAGAGGCCCTCGGCGTCGGCGATCGCGGCGGCCGCCCGCACGATCGCGTCCACGCTCAGCGCGGGCTTCGGCCCCCGGCGTGGCCGGTCTTCCTGGCCCCACAACCGGCGCAACGTCGGCGGGAGGTCCGGATCAGGTTCGTGCTCGCCCATGCCGTCATCCTCCCGTGCCCCGTCCGCCGGGCCCGATGGTGTCTCGCGTAAGCAGTTGATGCTATAAACAGTTTGTACCGTAATCAGTAAGGGGGAACGACGATGACCGGAACGGATCGCCTCGTGCAGGCCGTCGGCCTGCGCAAGAGCTATCGGTCGGTGCACGTGCTCGACGGCGTCGACCTGGAGCTCGGCCGCGGCGAGGTGCTCGCACTGCTCGGCCCGAACGGCGCCGGGAAGACGACCACCGTGCGGATACTCAGCACGCTGGCCCGGCTCGACGGCGGGACCGCCCGGGTCGCCGGGTTCGACGTGGTGTCCGAGGCCAGGAAGGTGCGCGAGGTCATCGGCCTCACCGGCCAGTACGCGGCGGTCGACGCCAAGCTGACCGGCCGCGAGAACCTGACGATGATGGCCCGGCTGGCGCACCTGCCGCGGCGTGCCGTGCGGCCGCGGGTCGACGAGCTGCTCGAGGCCTTCGACCTGACCGCGGCCGCGCACCGCAGGCTGGACACCTACTCGGGCGGGATGCGGCGTCGGCTCGACCTGGCCGCCGGGCTGCTGCGCCACCCCCGGGTGCTCTTCCTCGACGAGCCGACCACCGGCCTGGACCCGCGCAGCCGACGTGGCATGTGGGAGGTGATCGAGCGGGTCGTCGCCGACGGGGCCGGCCTGTTCCTCACCACCCAGTACCTCGAGGAGGCGGATCGGCTCGCCGACCGGGTCGCGATGATCGACTCCGGGCGGGTGGTCGCCGAGGGCACACCGGCCCAGCTCAAGCGCCGGGTCGGCGACGCGGGCGTCGAGCTCACCTTCGCGACCGGCCCGGAGGCGACCAGGGTGGCGGCGGCGCTGCGCCTGCCGGTCCCGGGTTCGCGGACGCTGCGGGTGCCCACCGACGGCTCGGTCGGGCACGTGCGGCACGTACTGGCCGAGGTCGAGGAGACCGGCGTCGTCCCCGAGCAGTGGCAGGTCCGCGCCCCCAGCCTGGACGACGCGTTTCTCGCGCTGACCGGGCGTGCGACGGGCGGCGACCGGGAGCTCGCGGCATGAGCGCCCCGGTGCAGGCACGGTGGACGCGGCTCGGCCCGGACACCATGACGATGACCGGGCGGGCGCTGCGGCTCGCCCGCCGCGACCCCGACGAGCTGCTCGTCGCGCTGCTCATGCCGACCGTGATCATGCTGCTGTTCGTCTACGTCTTCGGCGGCGCGATGGAGGTCGGTACCGACTACCTGACCTACGCCACACCCGGCGTGATCCTGCTCTGCGCCGGCTTCGGGGCGTCGAACACGGCGATCGCGGTCACCCAGGACATGGCGGACGGAATCATGGACCGGTTCCGGTCGATGCCCGTCGCGAGCGCGACGGTGCTGGCCGGGCACGTGCTGGCCAGTGTGACGCGCAATCTCGTGACGACCGCGATCGTGCTCGGGGTGGCGACGCTGATCGGTTTCCGGGCGGGCGCCGGCCCGGCCGGCTGGCTGGCCGCGGTCGGCATGGTCGCCGCCTACATCCTCGCGATCACCTGCGTGTCGGTGTTCGTCGGCGTGGTGGTGCGCACGCCCGCGGCGGCAGGCGGGTTCGGGTTCGTCATGCTCTTCCTGCCCTACGTCTCCAGCGCGTTCGTCCCGCCGGAGACGATGCCGGCATGGCTGCGCGGCTTCGCCGAGGTCCAGCCGGTGACGCCGGTGATCGAGTCGGTCCGCGGACTGCTGGTGGGGATGGGGTCCGACGGTGCGCCGGTCGTGGGGCTCGGTTCGACGGTCGCGGTCGCGCTGGCCTGGTGCGCCGGCGTGGCCGTGCTGTTCCTGTCCGCGGCGTCCTGGGCGTTCGCCCGGCGCAGCAGGTGACGGCGCCGCCGCGGGGTGAGCCGGGTCACCCCGCGGCGCGACGGGGGCGGCGCCCGGCCGGTGCGCAGGGCAGGATGATCGCCGTGACCCCACGCGACGCGACCCACCATCCCGCGTTCGGCTCGGTGGCCGACGTCGTGGAGCGGCTCGGACAGGCCGGCTATCTGGCGTCCACGGCCGTCGCGACCACGGTGTTCCTGGCCGACCGGCTCGGGAAGCCGCTGCTGGTGGAGGGGCCGGCCGGCGTCGGCAAGACGGAACTGGCGAAGGCGGTGGCGACGGCGACCGGCGCCGGGCTGGTGCGGCTGCAGTGCTACGAGGGCATCGACGAGGCCCGCGCGCTCTACGAGTGGAACCACGCCAAGCAGCTGCTCCGGATCACCGCGAGCCGCGGTGAGGAGGGTTGGGACACCACCCGCGACGACGTGTTCGCCGAGGAGTTCCTGCTGCCGCGCCCGCTGCTCACGGCGATCCGCCGGACCGACCCGACGGTGCTGCTGGTCGACGAGATCGACAAGGCCGACGTCGAGGTCGAGGGGCTGCTGCTGGAGGTGCTCTCGGACTTCCAGGTCTCGATCCCGGAGCTCGGGACGGTCTCGGCGAACCGCCGGCCGTTCGTGCTGCTGACGTCGAACTCCACCCGGGAGCTGTCCGAGGCGCTGAAGCGGCGGTGCCTGTTCCTGCACCTCGACTTCCCGGACGCCGAGCTGGAACGCCGGATCGTGCTCACCCGGGTCCCGGAGCTGACCGAGCAGCTCACCGACGCGCTGGTCCGGACCGTGCGGGTGCTGCGGGCGATGGAGCTGCGCAAGGTGCCCAGCGTCGCCGAGACGATCGACTGGGGGCACACGCTGCTCGCACTCGGCCTCGACACCCTCGACGACGACGCGGTGCGCAGCACCCTCGGCGTCGTGCTCAAACACCGTTCGGACACCGACAAGGCGGCCGCCGAGCTGCGTCTGAACTAGGACGGACGGTTAGCACCGGCTGTTCCCGCATGGCAAGGTTTCGTCCTCGATGGTGTGAAGATCACGGATCGACCGGTACCTCGCGTAACCGCGGGTCGCTCCCGCAGTTGTGCCGGGTGACCCGCTCGTCACCATCCCGGTCCGGTGTCCTCGTCGACCCCGGACCCGGTGCCGGTCGATCCGGGCGGAGTGCGCAGGACCCCGCGGTGTGGGACCGCGGTGAACGACGACGTCCCGGCCGTCGCTCGGCGGCACGGCCGGGACGTCGCGCACCGTCGGTGTCCTCACGCATGATGGGGGCGTGACCGCACCGCCGACGTCCGGCCCCGAACACGGCCTGCCCGGGCATCTCGTCGACTTCGTGTCCGCGCTGCGCCGGCATCACGTCGCGGTCGGCCCGGGGGAGACGGTCGACGCGGCGCGCGTGCTCGGTGCGCTCGACCTGCTGCACCGCGACCAGCTCCGCGAGGGCCTCGCCGCGGCGCTGCTGCGCCGATCCGGCCAGCGG
This sequence comes from Pseudonocardia autotrophica, assembly GCF_003945385.1. Taxonomy (NCBI): domain Bacteria; kingdom Bacillati; phylum Actinomycetota; class Actinomycetes; order Pseudonocardiales; family Pseudonocardiaceae; genus Pseudonocardia; species Pseudonocardia autotrophica. The sequence continues at coordinate 5,025,626 of NZ_AP018920.1, read as the reverse complement.
ACCACCTTCGACGCGCTGTTCGACCTGTGGTTCCCGCCGGCGCTGGGTGCCGGCGCGTCCGAGGTCGACGTGCCGCGCACCGACGACGCGACCGGCGACGGGACCGGCCCGGTCGATGTCGACGCGCTCCGCGAGATCCTCGCCGACCTGCTCCGCGACGGCGACGAGGAGACCCTGCGCGAGCTGGCCCGCGCCGCGGTCGAGGCGATCGGCACGTCCGGGGCCGCCGGGCAGGGCGTGCGGGGCCAGTCCGCGAAGCCCAACTGGTCGGCCTACCAGGCGCTGAGCGCGCTCTCCCCGGACACGTTGCTCGCCCAGATCCTCGACGGGCTGCGCGGCGAGGACGATTCCGACTTCGTCTCCGAGATCCGGCGCCGCGAGATCCGGGACCGGATCGCCCGGTTCCGGGACATGGTGCGTGACGAGGTGCGCCGCCGGACGGCCGAGCAGCGCGGCCGGGAGCAGATCGCCCGCTCGGCGACGCCCAAGCAGCCCGGCCGGGTCGACTTCCTCACCGCGAACACGGCCCAGCTCACCGAGCTGCGCCGCACCGTGCATCCGCTCGCCCGGCGGCTGGCGTCCCGGCTGTCCGCCCGGCGCCGGCGCGCGCACCGGGGCCGGCTGGATCTGCGGCGCACGTTACGGCGGTCGATGTCGACCGGTGGGGTGCCGATGGAGCCCGCGTACCGCACGCGGCGGCCGGGGCGCCCCGAGCTGGTCGTCCTGTGTGACGTGTCCGGATCCGTCGCCGGCTTCAGCCACTTCACGTTGCTGCTGGTCCAGGCGCTGCGCGAGCAGTTCTCGAAGGTGCGTGTGTTCGCCTTCGTCGAGCGCACCGACGAGGTGACGCACCTGTTCGAGCCGGGCGCCGAGCTAGCCGGGGTGATGCAGCGGGTGCTGCGCGAGGCCCGCCTGACCGCATTCGACGGGCACTCCGACTACGGCAGCGCCTTCGGCGACTTCGTCGAGCACTACGCCGAGGCGATCACCCCGAAGACGTCGCTGCTGGTGCTCGGCGACGGCCGGACCAACTACCGCGATCCGAACCTGCGCGGCCTGGCGATGATGACCGGCCGGGCCCGGCACGCGCACTGGCTGAACCCGGAGCCGCAGCGGATGTGGGGGACCGGGGACTCCGCGGCGAAGCGGTACGCGGAGGTACTGCCGATGCACGAGTGCCGCACGGCGACCCAGCTCGCCGACGTCGTCGAGGGGCTGCTCCCGATCTGAGCGCCGCCACCCGGCCGGGTGGACCGGGCTGCGCCCGGATGCGCGACACCGGTCCGTCGCGCAAGGGTGTCCGGATGAGGATCACCCGGATGCGGTTCGCCGCGGCGCTGTGCACGGCCGGTCTGCTGCTCGCCGGCTGCGGCGGTGGCGGCTGGCCGTCGGCGGCGGGGCCGGTCGGCACACCGTCCGCGCCCCCGCCGCCGGCTCCCACGACCGCGGCGGCCACCGGCACTCCGGCACCGGCGCCGTCCACCGCGCAGGAGAGCGGGGAGGGCCGCTGCACCGACGCCGAGCTGGACGCGGGCGTCGGCACCACCACCGGCGAGGCAGGTCAGCGGCACACCACGGTCGTCTGGACCAACACCTCGTCGCGCCCCTGCACGACCGCCGGCTTCGGCGGCGTCGACCTGCGCGGCCCGGCCGACCCGACGTTCGGGCCGTCCTACTCGTTGCCGCGCTCGGCGGAGCAGGCCTCCCCGGTGCGGCTGGACCCGGGCGGCACCGCGCACACCGTGATCACCTGGCTGCCGGGTGGTGACTGGACGCCGACCGAGCTCGTCGTGACCCCGCCGGACGAGACGACGTCGACGGTCCTGCAGTGGCCGGGCGCCGCCGTGCAGCGGCAGGACGGTGCGACCCGCCCGGGCAGCTACATCGGTCCGGTTACGGCCGGCACCGGCTGACCGATCAGGGCCAGGGCCGCCACGGGGCGCCGGTCTCCTCGAACCGCGGCACGGTGTGCCTGCGGTCCGCGGCCCGGTGCAGCGTGTACGCCGACCAGGTGCGCCATCCCAGTGCGGCGAGCACCAGCACGATCAGCCCGGCCGTCGCCGGTCCGAGCCACCACAGTGATCCGCTGGCGTTCGCCACCGCGACGACGAGCGGTCCGAGCAGCGCGAACGTGGCGCCGGTGACCAGCGGCAGCTTGGCGTCGGCCTGCACGTCGACGGCGATGAGCCGGCGCTGCTCGCCGTCCGGTGTCCCGCCGGAACGCAGCACCGTGCGGGCGACCCCGCGATCGGTGGCCAGGCCCATCTCCGGGCCGCGGGCGGGCGCCACCCGCGACGGCGTGCGGGAGGAGTACAGCCACAGCAGGACGACGCCGACCGCGCTCAGCACCCCGCCGGCCACGACACCGGCCAGCAGGTACTCGGCGCGTGAGAGCACGTCGGTGGCGATCGAGAACACGACGCAGAACCAGACCACGCCGAGTGCCGCTGCGATCTTCCCCGCGACCACCGCCCGGGTGGACGCCGGCCGCACGGTCGGCCACGGCCCGGCCGGCGTGACGTGCCCGACCTGCGGATCCGCGGTGGGCGATGGGCTCCCGGCCTCGTCGGCCCCGGGAGCGTCGGCTCCGGGTCCGGTTGCCCTGGCGGGGTCGGCTCTTGGACCGGCTGACCCGGGTCCGGCTGCCCCGGGGCTTCCGACGCCAGGTCCGGCTGCCCTGGGGACGTCGGCTCCGGGACCGGTTGCCCTGGGATCCCCGGCTCCGGGTCCGGCGGCCCCCGCGCGGCCGGCAGCGGCCGGGTAGCTCGGCAGCTCCGCCCCGTCGGCGACGGCGGGGGAGCGGGAGCCGGCAGGTCGGGGAGCCCGGTCACCGGTGTCCGGAGCGCGCATGCCGGGGACGCTACCCGCCACCGGGGTGTGCGCCCCCGAGAGGCACAGCAGAGCTGTCCCGACGCCCGACGACGACGCTGCGGTACCTCTCGGCACCGGCGTGCAACTAAGGTTAGGCTCCCCTTTTCGTGTTAGGAGGAGTTGTGCCCGTCGTAGTACCGCAGTCCACCGTCACCCGTCGCGGGGTGCTGGCCGGAGCCGCCGGCCTGTTCCTGCTCACCGCCTGCGGTGGGACGGACCGGCCCGCCGCTCCCGGCTCCGGTGCCGCCACCGGCGGGTTCCCGGTGACGATCCCGCACGCGCTGGGCGAGACGGTGCTCCCGGAGCGTCCGCAGCGCGTGGTCACGCTGAGCGCGGCGAACGCCGACGTGGCGCTGGCGCTCGGCGTGGTGCCGGTCGCGATCCCGCGGACCGTCTACGGAGGTGACGCCGAGGGCGTGCTGCCCTGGGTGCGCGACGCGGTCGAGGCGTCCGGCGGGGAGTTCCCGCAGGTCATCGGCACCGACGATCTCGCGGCGATCCCGCTGGAGCAGGTGGCGGCGGCCCGGCCGGATCTGATCCTCGCGACCTACTCGGGGCTGACCCGCCCGGAGTACGACCAGCTCTCGGCGATCGCGCCGACGGTCGCCTATCCGGACGCGCCGTACTCCACCGGCTGGCAGGACCAGACGCGGATCGCCGGTGACGCGCTCGGCGAGCCGGAGCGGGCCGCCCGGCTGATCGAGGAGACCCGGGCGCTGCTCGGCGGGGCGGTCGAGCGGTTCCCGCAGCTGGCGGGGCGGACGTTCGTCTACTCGGGCGGGATGGACGCCGGCTCGCTCGGCGTGTTCCGCGCGGGCGACGTGCGGGTCCAGCTCGTCACCGACATGGGGCTGACGCTCGCGCCCTACGTCGAGGAGAACGCCCCCGGCGGCGACGAGGTCTACTACACCGTCAGCCCGGAGCTGGTGTCCGGCGTCGAGTCGGACCTGCTGATCGCGTTCTTCGCGACGCCGGAGGAGGAGCAGGCGTTCCGGGCGACCCCGGGCGTCGACCTGATCCCGGCGATGGCGGCCGGTGGGTTCGCTCCCGTGGTCGGTGCCGACCGGGTGGTGGCGAGCTCCGCACCGTCGGTGCTGTCGATCCCGTGGGTGCTGGATTCCTACCTGCCGATCCTCGGCGAGGCGGCGGCGCGAGCCACCACGTGACCTCACCCCCGGAGTCACCTGCGACGACCTCGGAGCGTGACGCGATCGGGTGACGCTCCGTAGCAACCGGGCGCGGCTCTCGTTACCCCGGCAAGGCCGTTTGCGACGGTCTGTCGATCAACGAGTACGGCCACGGGAAGGGGTCCCCGCTGCCCGAGCTGCTCGCCGGCGTGCTCGAGCTGATCACGGGTGGGGAGATGGCTACCGGTCCGGTCGGCTGAGCCGATCGCTCCGGTGGGCGGGCCGGTTCCGGATACGAGGGGGCCTCCGGACCGGCCCGTTCTCCTGGGCGGGGTCAGACGGCCGGCGCCGGATCCGACGACGGAGGATCGCGCAGCACGGTGTCGCCCTTGACGAACCACGCGACGCCGAACGCCACGATCGCGATCGCCTCCAGCCAGAACAGGGTGTTCCAGCGGGTGGCGAGCGCGTCCGGCAGGAACGCGGCGTCGAGCGCCGCGAGCGCCAGGCAGGCGATGATCGTCCAGCCGCAGATCCGGTAGACCCGGTTGCGCGCGGCCTTGCGCGGGTTGCCCGCCTCGCCACGGGTGAACAGGTCGAGGCAGAACACCGCGAGCCCGACGAAGAAGATCGCGGCCGCCACCAGGTGCAGCCATCCGACGACGATCTCGGCCGTCGTCGCACCGGTCTCGGGGCGGGTGGGCAGGAGTGCGACCGCGATCGCCGCCGTGCCGGTGACGTTCGCCAGCAGCCGGTCCGGCCGGTCGTAGCGGTAGCAGTAGAGGAAGACGCCGACCGCGCACATGCTGCCCACGAAGACGTCGCGCACGGGGGAGAAGTAGTACCGGCTGATCGAGTCGCGCAGCCCGTCGCCGCCGAGTGCCAGGTCCCCGGCCACCAGCACGAACGGCAGCGCGATCCCGATCACGCCGACCGCCCGCCGGAGCCCGAGGTAGGACAGCACGGCACCCTCGGTGCGCGGTGTCGGCGAGGTCATGACGAAGATCGTCCCAGGCGAGGTGCTCGAACTTCTGTTCGATTCGAGGTAGGCTCCGCCGGGTGGACGCCTGCTGGCAGGGATCGCTGTTCGCCTCCGTCGAGTGCGAGCCGGCGCCGGCGTTCCGGCACGAGCTCGCGCACGGGGCGTGGGTGGATGTGACGCCCGGCTGGGTGCCCGAGCCGGATGCGTTGTTCGATCACCTGCGGCGCTCGGTCCCGTTCCGCGGGCACCGGCGCCGGATGTACGACCGGATGGTCGACGAGCCGCGACTGACCCACCGCTGGACTCCGGACATGCCCGACGGGCCACCGCGACGCCTGCGGGACATGGCGGCCGATCTCGGCGCGAGCTACGGCGTGCGGTTCACCCAGATCGGCGTGAACCTCTACCGCGACGGGGCCGACGGCGTCGCGTGGCACGGCGACCGGGTCGCGCGGGAGCGGCCCGAGGCGGTCGTCGCGCTGGTGTCGCTGGGCGCGACCCGCCCGCTGCGGCTGCGGCCCACCGGCGGCGGGGCGTCGGTGTCGTTCCCGCTGGCGTCGGGTGACCTGCTGGTGATGGGTGGGAGCTGTCAGCGGACGTGGCAGCACAGCGTGCCGAAGATGGCCGTGTCCGGGCCGCGGATCAGCGTGCAGTTCCGGCATCTCTATCCGGGAGCACCGGGGCTGCAACAGGCCGGGGCCGCGACATAGTCTGCGGCGATGCAGCGGAAGATCGGCGTGATGGGCGGGACCTTCGATCCCATCCACCACGGCCACCTCGTGGCGGCCAGCGAGGTGGCCGACCGGTTCGCCCTCGACGAAGTGATCTTCGTGCCGACCGGTGAGCCCTGGCAGAAGACCGACCGGGACGTCGCACCCGCCGAGGACCGCTATCTGATGACGGTCGTGGCGACCGCGTCGAACCCGCGTTTCACGGTCAGCCGGGTCGACATCGACCGCCGCGGCCCCACCTACACCGCGGACACCCTCGCCGATCTGCATGCCGCGATGCCCGAGGCGAAGCTGTTCTTCATCACCGGTGCCGATGCGCTGCAGCAGATCCTGTCCTGGCGCAAGGTCGACGAGCTGTTCAGTCACGCCCATTTCGTCGGGGTGACGAGGCCGGGCTACGAGCTCGCCGACGGCCACCTGCCCCAGGGATCGGTGACGACCGTCGAGGTCCCGGCGATGGCGATCTCGTCGAGTGAATGCCGGGCGCGCGTGGCCGCGGGGCGGCCGGTCTGGTACCTGGTGCCGGACGGGGTCGTGCAGTACATCTCCAAGCGCAGCCTTTACGTGGATCCGGGCCGCTGAGCTGCGGGTTCTCGTTACTCGGCCCCTCGCGGGTATGGGATCGTCGGACTGCGCAGCGGTGTCGCCGCTGCTGAGCGGGATCGGAATGCGGGTTCCGACGTCGAGTGAGGGCGCGCCGATCGCTGCGGCCCTGGGACGGGCACGGAGCGACAGGACCGGTGGGAGCTATGGCGAGACCCGGGACGACCGCACAGTGGTGGGCGCCGACAGTCGGTGGGCTCGCTCTGGGCTCAGCGCTGGGCCTGTCACTCGTGAACGCGTTCGTATGAGCGAGTGACGAGTGGCTCAGCTGGCTGCTCGCAGCGCTCCTCATGATCGGCACGATCGCGTTCGGTGCGCTCAGCCGGTCCGCTCGACAGTAGGGCCGGCCATCTGGCCGCCGAGTGGGCAAGCGCCGTGTCAGCGAGCGTGCGTGTCCGGTCCCGGCCCGGTCGCCCAGAAGGTCGCGTTGATCCCGCGCAGGTCGAGTCGACTCCGTCGATCGTCACCCGTCGGAGAAACCGGTCGACCCGGCCTCCTCGGCGGCTGCATCATCCGCTCCATGACTGCGTTGCCCGATGTGGCGCTCCGTCTGCCGGGCGATGACCCGGCCCGGCTCGCGCAGGAGTTCGGCGACGACTACGTCGCCATCGGGCTGACCGCGCTCGCGGGATCCACCCCGGGACTCGCCCTCGACGAGGCCGAGCGACATGGGAGCGCACTCCACACCGAGCCCCTCGGTGCTCCCGCGCCCGGCAGCATCGAGCGCGCCGTTGCCGCGGCGGGGCTCGGCGGCGAGCCGGTCCTGCTCGACCTGCGACCGGCGCGCGGAGTCCCTGGCCCTACCGGCATCCGCCACGCGACGACCCATGTACCGGTCGACGTATCCACCGGCTACGACGCGTTGTACTGCCTGCCGCACCAGGAATCCGCGGGCTGCGCGGCCGGGAGCTGACGGTCGCTACGCGGCCAGGGCCTCGGTCGCCGGCGGCTGAGGCTGTCGCTGGGGCGTCGCGCGGTCGGACGTTGCCAGGCGTCGAGTTGATACGAACTCGCTACACGATCGGTCAACTCCGGAGCCGGTCGATCGTGCGATCCAGCCAGGCGATGGCTGCCGCGGTCTGGGAGAGCGTGTAGTCGACCTCGGCGAGGTGCGTCCACGGTTGCCCTCCGTCCAGCGCCCGGGCGTGCTCGCGCGTGACGTCGGCGAGGTGCGTTGCGAGTCGCTCGCGTCGTCGCCCGAGCAGGAGGCAGGCCTCCTGCGCTTCGAACAGGCCGATGTACGCGATCGCCTGGATGAAGTGGTCGTGGTCGGGGGACGTGTCCTCCACCTGGGAGCGGACGCGTTTCCGGAGCTCGTCGACGCCTTCCCGGGTGGTCCGGTAGGTCGCGACGTCGTCCGTCGCGTCAGGTCTGACGAGCTCGATCCAGCCGATGTCGTGAAGCCGGACGAGCAGATTGCGGAGGGAACCCCGGCCGGTCGGGAGGCCGGACGCGTCGAGACGTCGCGGGAGTTCCTTCGACAGGGCGTAGAGGTGGAGCGGTCGCTCGACGAGCAGGCCCAGGAGCGAGGTGATCGCCGGGTTGTCGAGCATCGATGCGGGCACGAGGCTATGGTACTGGTCTAAATAGACCAAGGAGGCTCCATGCGGTGTGGCATCTATCCGGGCGGCCCTGTCGGCGGGGACGGGGAGATCATCGGTCCGATTCGTGACGATCCTCCGTCGATCGACGCGGCGATCGCTCGCTTGCGTGGCTCCCAGCCGTTCCACGTACGGGCCTACGCGCACTTCACCGACGAGCGTGCGGCCGCGGACGTGCAGGTCCGGCACCCGGATGAGCCCCGTCAGTACCTGAACGAGAACACCCGGCTCGACCTCGTTCTCCAGTACCAGTCGGTCTCCGGCGACATCGCCGGGTTCTGCGCGTTCGTGGAGCGCATGATCGCCGAGTACGGGCCGGTTCTCGGCGCCGTGCAGATCGGTGAGGAGGCCAACGTCACGGACAACCCGGTCCTGGACGGGGCGTTCACCCGAGTCCTGGAGGCTGTGGGGTCCGCGATCCCGGTGGCGAAGAACGCGACGCGCCGGTCGTGTCCGGAAGTGCTGGTCGGGACCAACACCACCCAGCTCATGGCGGACCCGCACTTCTATCAACGACTGCTCGACAGCGTTCGTCCGGATGTCGCCGGGCATCTGGACTACGTGGGGCTCGACGCCTTTCCCGACGTGTTCGCGCCACTACCCCCGAACGCCGATCTGGCCGCGGTCTGCACGTGGCTTCTCTTGTCGCATCGCACCGATTCACTCGCGCCCGCCGGTCTCGGCGACGTGCCGATCCACCTCACGGAGCACGGGTGGCCGACCGGCCCGAGCAGGAGCGTCGAGCGTCAGAGCGAGGTGCTCGACGCCATGTTCGCCAGCGCCGTGCAACCAAGTTCGGGCGTCACGTCCTACACGCACTTCAGTCTGCGCGACGCTTCGGACGACGGCTCATTCTTCGGTGGGTTCGGCCTGATGACCTCCGACTACTCACCCAAGCCGGCGTTCCACCGCTATCGGCATCTCGTCCATCACCACGCGACGTGAGCGGGGTAGTGGCGTCCACTTGCTCCTATGTCGAGCGGCGATGTCAGCGTCCTGTTGCGGCGGTGAGCAGCGATCGTGGTCGGCGAGGTGGGTCTTCTTCGCCGACCGGGTCCGGGCGAACCTGACGACGATGCTGCTCAGTGGTGCGTTGTCGGCGTCGTTCCTGCTGTTCACCTTCTACCTGCAGGACGAGCTCGGAATCGGTCCGCTGGGAGCCGGTCTCTCGATGCTGCTGATCGCCGCTGCCCTCGCCGTCGCCGGGCTGATCGCCGGGGCGGTGGTCATCGGTCGTTCTCCTGCGCCCGGGCCGGCCCGGCAGCAGACCGGGTAACCGGTGCCGCTGCGGGCGGGGTGGGCATCAGCTCGTCGACGTCGGCTCGCGCGGGCGGGGCGAGCCGAGGATGCATCTGAGTCCACGCGACGAGTGCGAGCAGACCGGTCAGCGCGAACGTCGGGCCGAGGCCGAGCAGGCCCGCCGTCGTGCCGGCAAGCGACGAGCCCGCGGTCTGCCCGATGCCGAGGGCGAGAAAACTCCAGGTCACCCCCTGCGACGGTGCCGCCGGGAACAGACGCGCGCCCCAGAGGATGCACAGTCCGGTCAGGGCCATGAAGCCGGCGCCGAACACGCCCGCGGAGATCATTGCCCCGACCGGGCCCGGCGCGGGGAGCGCGAGCAGCGCGATTCCCGCCGACCAGGTCGTCCAGATCGCCAGTCCGGTGGCTCTCAGCCCGTAGCGTTCCACGGCGCGTCCCGCGGTGCCGCCGGCCAGGCCGACGAGGCCGATCGCGCACCAGGACCAGGTCGCGACCGCCGGGCTCAGGCCGGCCTCGCCGACCCGCGATATCGAGAACGTCCAGTAGGGGGCGCTCACCGCTCCGAGCAGCGCGGAGTTGAGCAGGAGCGGAAGGAGCAGCGCCGGTCGCGGTCGTGAGCCCGCTGCCGGCGGTCCTGTTGCCGGCTCGCTCCTTGCCGCGCGGGGGAGTGACCAGGCCGCGACGGCCGTGCTGATCGCCGCGAGGACGGCGAACCCGAGCCAGATCGGTCGCCAGCCGACCGGGAGCAGCGGGGTGAACGCGGTCAGGGCGAGCCCGGCACCGGTTCCGGTGTTGGCCCAGGTCTGGGCCCGGGTGCGTGCGTCGCGTCGGACCGTCTCGACGATCAGTTGGGCGACGCCCGGTGACGCCAGCCCGGCGCCCGCACCGGCGACGACGATTCCGGACGCGAAGGACACGACACCGGGTGCGACGGCCATGACTGCCAGCCCGATCGTCGCGCAGCTGCCCGCGACGACGGTCGTCGCGCGGGCGGAGTGGGCGGACGCGGCCGGAGCGACGAGCAGGCCGACGACGTACCCGACGGTTGATGCGGCGGAGAGGGCTCCGACGGCGACCGGATCGAGATCGAACGTCTCACTGAACCGCGGTACGAACAGTCCGTAGGCGTATCGCGCGAAGCCGTAGCAGAGAGCGATGACGGCTCCGCCGAGCATGGCGACCGTCCACCAGCTCCGGTGCACGCTCTGCGCGGTGGGAGGGCCGCTGCGTCTCGTGTCCATGCCTCGATACTAAACAGACCGGTACGTTTACTACGAGATGCCGCTGGCGATGATGCTTGTCACCATCGGCGCTGGTAGCCTCGATGCCGACGGTGGAACCGGTCGGTAGGCAAGGATCTGCGATGGCACGTACTGCACGGGGTGGGGCTGGGCCGAAGGTGCTGGAGACGGCGCACCGGCTCTTCTATCGGGACGGCATCCATGCCGTGGGCGTCGATGCCATCGCCGCCGAGGCCGGCGTCACGAAGACCGCCCTGTACTCGAACTTCGGTTCCAAGGCGCGACTGGTCGTGTCCTACCTGCGCGAGCGTGATCGTCTGTGGCAGGGCGAGATCGACCGGATCACGGCGTCGATCACCTCACCCCGTGAGCGGGTGCTCGCGGTGTTCGATGCCTACGAGGCGTGGCTGTCCCGAGACCGGTTCCGCGGCTGCGCCTTCGCCAATGCGGCCGCCGAGTTGCCCCGGCCGGACGACCCGGCCCGCGAGGTCGTCCGGCACCACAAGAGCGCGGTGCGCAGCTTCCTCCGGAGGCAGGTGGATCTTCTGCGGGAGCCCGACCCGGAACTTCCTGCCCAGCTGATGGTTCTCCTCGAAGGTGCCGCCGTGACGTCCACCATCGATCAGAGTGCGGAGCCGTTCCGGGTCGCTCGCCGGCTCGCCGAGTCGCTGCTGCCGCACGACGCGTCGGAGTCGTCGGACGCATCGTGATGTCGGGCGCCCGCGTCAGCCGCGACAGGGTGCGCGTAGCTCGTGCCGATAGCGCAGGTCTCGGATCTCGAACCCGGCCATCAGATCGTCCTTGCGCCGGCCGTCGGGGATCCAGCCGGTGGCCTCGTAGAACGCCCGAGCCCGTGCATTGCTCTCCAGAACCCACAGCGTCCCGGTCCGATACCGGCTGCTCAGCTCCGTGAGCGCGTCGTTCATGAGGCGCCGGCCCAAGCCCCGCCCCCACGACATGGGGTCGATGTAGAACGACGCGATCTCGCCGGTCGCACCCGGATCATGGTCGGCATCCCGGCTCGGCCCGAGGTGGGCGAATCCGGCGACCAGGGCGTCGTGGTTCTCGATGAGCAGTGTCCCGCGGCCCGGCCACGACGCCGCCTCGATGGCCGCCTCCCAGCGCGGGATGCGGTCCGTCGGGTCGAGTGAATCCAGGAGGTCGTCGGGGAGCTGGCCGCGATACCCGACCTGCCACGACCGGACATGGACCTCCGCGATGGCGCGTGCGTCCGTGGGCTCAGCGCGCCTCACGATCACCCCGGCCATGTCAGCCTCGCCTCGTCTCCTGAGTCGTGGCCCCGACGGTGTCAGACGCCGGCCTGGGAATGCCGCCCGGCGATGACCGAGGCCTGCGAGGGCCTCGGGAAATCGCGGATCCATACCAGGTACGAGTCGAATCGCCCCACCGCAGCTTCGACCCGCTCCACGGTTTCCGCCTCCCCGGGCACTTGGGGAGGCCGCGGTGGCGTGGCCGATACGGTCGCCGTCAGCCGTGATGAGGGGGCGCAATGGCGACGCAGGCCCGCAGCGGTGGTGTTCTCGGACAGGCGGGCCGGTTCGTCGTCGTCGGCGTCATCGGAGCCCTGATCGATTCCGGGGTCTATGCGCTCGCCCTCCACCTCGATGTGTGGGTGCACGCCGCCCGCGCACTGAGCTTCGTGTGCGGAACCATCGCCGCATACGCGTTGAACAGGCGCTGGGCATTCCGGGTCTCCGGTGGTGCGCGGCGCGCGACGAGCTACGCGGCGCTGTACGGCGTGATGTTCTTCGTGATCCTGGGCGCCAATGCGCTCGCGCTGGCGGTGCTTCCCGCTGGGTGGTGGGCGGTGCCGCTCGCGTGGGTCCTGTCGCAGGGACTCGGGACCACCTGCAATTTCGTCATGCTGAGGCTGGTCGTTTTCCGGGACCGCCGTTCGGTGACCGCCGATCCGAGCTGAGCCCGGTGCCGAGGGGTGGGTGCGGTCCATGGCCTCCGGGCCGGTCTCGGACGGCAGAGGCGACCCGCCGTCGACCCCGATCAGTGCGACGAGTCGTCTCGTAGATCGACCTCGATGCCGGCGACGCCCAGGTAGAAGGGCGCGGGTACCGGAGGCCGCCGAAGCTGCAGGAGGTGCCGGAGCACCAGCCGTGGCCATCGGGGCGTGGAACGCGTCGCGGTGAAGTGGACGGTCGCCTTGGTGCCGGTGGGGTCGGCGAAGGCCAGCGCCGGGCCGTAGGTGCCGCGCGCCATCCAGACCGGGGTTCCGGGCGCGTCGGTGTCGAGCAGGCGCCGGGGCCGGGACCAGTCCCGGCGATCGGCACTCGGCCGTGGTGCGGTGATCCACCACAGGCCCTGGGTGGGTAGACCCGGTGTGGCGTGGAGATCGGAGCCGCGGGCCAGGATCATGACCCAGCCCTCGCCACCGCGCGCCAAGGCGTTGTCGAAGAAGCCCTCGGAGGAGTCGGCGAAAGTCCTGGGGGGCGACCAGCCGGTGATGCCGTCGACGCTCTCGGTGCAGCGCAGCTCGTAGTCGGGCAGCTCGCCAGGGCCGATCTCGTGGGGGTTGGCCTGGTACCACATCCGGTACCGGCCCTCCGTGTAGACCACGAACGGTTCGAGCACGCTGGACCGGGGCGGCGCGCCCTGCAGAACCGGCGCGTGGTGTCGCTGCCAGCGCCCGTCCCGGTACTCCAGGAAGCCGATCGCATACTGGCTTCCCGGGCCGTAGTGCTTCCTGGTCGCGCGCCCGGTGTAGTACAGGCGCGGTCCGTTGCCGCCGGACGGGGGAACGTAGCTGGGGGTGTGCATCCCGGCGCCGTCCCAGCCGCCGCGCGGCGGATCGGCCGCGAGAGCCGCCGCCCGGCCACGGTCGTCGACGTCGATCTGCCAACGCCCACCCGGATCGGTTCCCTCGGCGAGGGTGGCGCAGTAGAGGCGGTTGCGGAAGCCGGTCGAGAAGCCACCGAGGAACATCGTCCAGCGGCCGTCGATGTAGTGCACGTCGGGATCGCCGACGCCGAGCAGGCCCCGCGGCATCGGCCCGTCGACCATGTCCCACAACACCCGCGCTGCCGGGGTGCCGTCGGCTCGCCACTGATCCACGTACGACGTCATGAAGAACGACCTCCTGATCGGGGCCGCGCGGAGGCGCGGTGACTCCCCTGCGGATCAGGTAGGTCGGTAATGCGGAAAGTACCAGCCGTCGCCGGGCTCGTTCAAGGTCGACCGGATGCCCGTGGGCCCCTGCCGTCGGCAGGTGGACTCAGGGACGTGCCATTGCGGTGAGGCCGGTCAGGAGAATCTCCACGCTGTGGGTGAACTGCTCGGTCCAGTCGCTGCTCGTGGCCGAGAGCTCGGCCATCGCGGGGAAGGCGTGCGCGTTGGCCTGCAGGTGTTCGTGGACCGCGTGACGCGCGGCCGTCTCGCCGTCGTGCTGCCATGACGCCTCGGCGGCGACCGACCCGATCACCAGGTTCGACACCGCAGCGGCCGCGGCGGTCAGTTCGGCACCGGTGAAGCCGGCGCCGGCGAGCGCGGCGTAGACGAACTCCGAGCCGTGATCCTGGAGAGCGTCCCGCGGGACATGCCGCTGGGCGCGGCGTCGACCGGAAGCGCCACCGAGCCGGCGGAGGAACTCGCGGGAATGCTCGGCCGGGTCTACGAGCACGAGCGGCGGATGGCGGCCGTCGCCGTCACGGTGCTCGCCGACGAGAAGCTGCACGCGCGCTTCCGGGAGATCCTGAGCCGGGTGCCCGGTGGCCCCGAGGACTTCACCAGGGCCGTGGCGTCCGCCCTGCGCAGCTACGCCGACGCCGGTGTCGTCGGGTCCACGCTCGACCCCGACGCGGCAGCAGCCTTCGTCCAGGGGCGCTGCTTCCACCACGCGGTGCTCGATCGCCTGCACGGGCCAGGCGACGCGCCGGGTGCTCCCGCGGCCGTCGTCGACGAGCTCCTCGCCTTCCTCACCGGATGACGCCGAGGTCGCGGGCTTGACCTCCACCGGAGTTCAGTTCCTAGCGTGCCGACCATGTCGAACGGAGCGGCTCGGGAGAGCGTGTCGACCGAGGAATTCCTGGCTCGCCCGTTGGTCGCACACGTCGCGACCAGCGGCCCGACGGTTCGGCCGATCTGGTTCCTGTGGGAGGAGGCGGCCGTCTGGTGGATCACCGGTGATTACAGCCGGCTGCCGCGCCGGCTCGCCGCCGACCCGGACGTCGTGGTGGTCGTCGACTCCTGCGACCTCGCCACGGGGGAGGTCCTCCAGGTGGTCATGAGCGGCAGCGCCGAGGTCGTCGACATGGACCTCGATCGGGCCCGCCGCAAGCTCACCCGTTACCTCGGGCCGGATCCCGGCGGGTGGCCCGAGCGGTTCCGGGCCGTACTGCGCCGGCCCGACACCCGGCTGGTCCGGCTGGTCCCGCGGCGTGCGCCCACCGTGGTCGATCTGAGCTTCTGATCCGGCACCGGGCTGCAGGTGTCCGCTCGTGCCGCTCCGCCGATCGCCGCGCGACCAGCCGAGCGGTGGCCCTGCGCGATCGTGGCCCGCTACCGGGCGTCGACCTGAGGTGTGGGCTGCCCGTCTGGCACGTGGAGCAGCCGCCGGACACCGGATCTCGCCAGCAGCAGGGTGAGGATCAGCAGCGTCACCGCGACGAAGCCGCCGAGGCTGACCCGCTCACCGAAGACCAGGTCGATCGTCTCCAGCACGACGAACTTGCTCCCGAACGCGACCAGCCACACCGCCGCCGCGGCCAGCACCTTTCCCGAGGGCGTCGACGCCCGGCGCAGCCGCGCGACGACCCGCTGCTTGACCACGAGCACGATCTCCAGGACGGCCTTCAGCACGACGGCCGTGAGCAGCGTCAGCGTGAACGTCTCGCTCAGCACCTGGGGGAGGTACTCGACGAAGAGGTTCAGGACGACGACGTAGACGAACACGTCGACCAGGTCGGCGGCGAGACGCGGATGCACCGGCGCGGCGGCGTTCCCGGCCTGATCGGACATCCCAGCCACCCACCGTCGGAGATCCTCGTGTCGCGACAGCGTAGTCCCGGTCCGGCCGGATCCCGGACGACATCTCGGCGCGCGTCACCCCGCCGGCGGGCCCCGCCGCGGCGTCGCACGATCCGGACTTGAGTGTGCCGCAGCGGCACGGTCTTCGATGGGCACACACGACATCGAGAGGAGCTCGTTCCGTGCCCACCACGACCGACCCGACCAACCGCGACGAGGCGCTGTCCGCCCCGACCCCGGTGTCCCGGCGGGCGCTCGCGCCCGACCTGGCCCGCGGGCTGATGCTGTTGCTCATCGCGCTGGCGCACGTGCCGTGGTTCCTCTACACCGCGGACATCGGCGCGACCCTGTTCCATCCGGCCGAGGGCGGCGTCGCCGACCGGATCGCGCAGGCCGTCACGATCATCACCGTCGACGGGCGGGCCTATCCGCTGTTCGCGCTGCTGTTCGCCTACGGGATCGGGCAGATGTACCAGCGGCAGACCGCGGGCGGGACCTCCGTGCGCGATGCGCGCCGGCTGCTGCGCACCCGCAACCTGTGGATGATCGTCTTCGGGCTGCTGCACGGCGTGCTGCTGTGGCAGGGCGACGTCCTGGGCACCTACGGGGTGATGGGGCTCGTCCTCGTGCCGCTGTTCCTCAACCGCAGCGACCGGGTGCTGAAGGTCTGGATCGGGGTACTGCTCGGTGTCGGCGCGGCCGTCGCCGCGGGCGCGACCGCGGTCGCCGCCGCCATCGGCACGTCGCTCGGGCCCGCCGACGCCCAGCGGCTGCCGATCGCCGAGCCCGGCTACCTCGCGTCGATCCCGCTGCGGTTCGTGGAGTGGCTCCCCACCCTGATCGTTCCGTTCGTCGGCCTGACCCTGCCCGCGGCCTTCCTGCTCGGCCTGCTCACGTCGCGGCACCGCGTGCTCGAGGAGCCCGGTCGTCACCTGCCGCTGCTGCGGTGGACCGCGACCCTCGGCCTCGCGATCGGCTGGGGCGGCGGGGCCGTGCAGGCACTCGTGCACCTCGGATTCCTGACCCTGCCCGGCTCGGCCGACATCTCGCAGCTGTTCACCTTCACCGGTTTCTTCGCCGGTGTCGGCTACGCCGCACTGTTCGCCCTGATCGCGCACCGGCTCACGGCCCGCGGGACGACGCCGCTGCCGGCCCGCGCCCTCGTCGCGCTCGGGCGCCGCTCGATGAGCGGGTACCTGGCCCAGTCGGTTGTCTGGGCCGGACTGCTCGGCGCGTCCGGGCTCGCCGTCGGCGCCCACCTCACGAGCTGGTCGGCGATGGCGATCGGGATCGGGACGTGGCTGGCGACCGTGGTCGCCGCCTACGCGATGGACCGGTACGGGATCCGCGGTCCCGCGGAGACCGCGCTGCGCCGGCTCACCTACCGCGCGGTGCGCCGCAGCGCCGGATGAGCCGCCCGCCCGCGGTCGTCCACTGCCGCGCCGGCCGTGCGCACGGCAGGATGGTGTCATGACGGAATCCCCGGCGTCCTCCGCCGGCTCGTTCGTGCCTGCCAAGCCAGCACTGGTGACCGTCGACGACGATCCCAGCGTGTCCCGGGCGGTGGCTCGGGACCTGCGCCGCCGTTACGGCGAGCGGTTCCGGGTGGTCCGTGCCGAGTCCGGCCAGGCAGCGCTCGACGCGCTCAAGGAGATGGCCCTGCGCGGCAACGACGTCGCCGTGCTGCTGGCGGACTACCGGATGCCCGGCATGAACGGGCTGGACTTCCTCGAACAGGCACTCGACCTCTACCCGGCGGCGCGCCGGGTGCTGCTCACCGCGTACGCCGACACCTCCGCGGCGATCACCGCGATCAACGTCGTCGATCTGGATCACTACCTGCTCAAACCGTGGGACCCGCCGGAGGAGAAGCTCTACCCGGTCGTCGACGCGATGATCGAGGCCTGGGAGCGGACCGAGCGCCGGGAGGTCTGCGAGACCCGGGTGATCGGGCACCGCTGGTCCGCCCGCTCGCACGAGGTGCGGGACTTCCTGGCGCGCAACCAGGTCCCGTACCGCTGGTACCCGGTCGAGGGGCCGGAGGCGTGCCGGCTGCTGACCGCCGCCGGGGTCGACGACTCCCGCCTGCCGGTGGTGATCTCGCCGTCCGGTGAGTGCCTCGTGGCGCCGCAGGAGATGCAGCTCGCCGACCGGGTCGGGCTCGCGACCGTCCCGGCCACCGACTTCTACGATCTCGTCGTGATCGGCGGCGGCCCCGCCGGGCTCGGCGCGAGCGTGTACGGCGCGTCCGAGGGGCTGCGCACCGTGCTGGTCGAGCGCACCGCGACCGGTGGCCAGGCCGGGCAGAGCTCCCGGATCGAGAACTACCTGGGCTTCCCGGACGGCGTGTCCGGCGCCCAGCTCACCGACCGGGCCCGCAGGCAGGCCGTCCGGCTCGGGGCCGAGGTGCTCACGACCCGCGACGTGATCGGGCTGGAGGCGAACGGCAGTGCCCGCACCGTCCGGTTCGCCGACGGCACGGCGATCAACGCGCACGCCGTCGTGCTTGCCACCGGGGTCTCCTACCGGGAGCTCACGGCTCCTGGTCTGAGCGATCTGGTCGGCCGCGGGGTGTACTACGGCTCGGCGCTGACCGAGGCCTCGGCCTGCTCCGGCGACCACGTCTACATCGTCGGCGGCGCCAACTCCGCAGGTCAGGCCGCGGTGTACTTCTCCCGCTTCGCGCGCAGCGTCACGATCCTGGTGCGCGGGCCCGGCTTGCTGGCGTCCATGTCGCAGTACCTCGTCGAGCAGATCGAGGGGATCGAGGCGATCACGGTCCGCACCGGCACCGAGGTCGTCGAGGCCACCGGCGGTGAGCGCCTGGAGAAGCTCATGCTGCGCGACCGGGAGAGCGGTGCGACCGAGACGGTCGACGCGGGCTACCTGTTCGTCTTCATCGGCGCCAGCCCGCGGACCGAGTGGCTGGGCGAGCAGATCCGGCGCGACACGGGCGGGTTCGTGCTCGCCGGCCCGGATCTCATGGCGGACGGCAGGCGTCCGCAGGGATGGAACGCCGACCGCGATCCGTTGCACCTGGAGACGAGCCTGCCCGGGGTGTTCGTCGCCGGCGACGTGCGGGCCGAGTCCGTCAAGCGGGTCGCGTCCGCCGTCGGCGACGGAGCGATGGCCGTGTCGCTCGTCCACCGGTACCTGGAGAACCCGTCATGACCGAGCCCGTGCAGTCCAGCTGCGACCCGGACGAGCTGCGCACCCTGTTCCTGTTCGAGAAGCTGACCGACCAGCAGCTCTGGGCACTCTGCGAGTGGGGCCGGGTCGAGGTGCACCAGCCCGGCCCGGTCTACACCGAGGGCGACCCGGCGACCTGCTTCTTCGTGCTGATCGAGGGCACCGTGGTGCTCAGCAGGCGCTCGGGCGGCGAGGACGTCGAGGTGGAGCGGACCGCCCAGCGCGGGGTGTACGCCGGAGCGTGGACCGCCTACCTGGGGGACCGGGTCCCGCAGGTGTACGGCAACTCGCTGCGGGTCACCGTGCCCTCCCGGTTCTTCGTGCTCGACGCCGACAAGCTCGCGGTGCTGATGCAGGAGTGGTTCCCGATGGCGCTGCACCTGCTCGAAGGGCTGTTCTTCGGGATCAAGAACAGCCAGCAGGTGGTCGCCCAGCGGGAGCGCCTGCTGGCGCTGGGCTCCTTGTCGGCCGGACTGACCCACGAGCTCAACAACCCGGCCGCCGCCGCGGTGCGGGCCACCGCCACGCTGCGCGAGCGGGTCGCCGCGATGCGGCACAAGCTCGGCCTGATCGCTGCCGGCCCCTACCAGCGGGCCGACCTGGAGACCCTGATGCGGTTGCAGGAGGACGCGGCCGACAGGGTCGGCAAGGCCCCCGATCTGAGCCCGATCGAGGCGGGCGACGCCGAGGACGCGGTCGGTGAGTGGCTGGAGGGCCAGGGCATCGCGGGCGCCTGGGATGTCGCGCCGAACTTCGCCGCCGCCGGGATCGACGTCGACTGGCTGGAGCAGGTCCGGGCGAGCGTCCCCGCACCCGTCCTGGAGAGCGCGATCCGCTGGCTGAACTACACGGTCGAGACCGAGCTGCTGATGAACGAGATCGCGGACTCGACCACCCGGATGTCCACCCTGGTCGGCGCCGCGAAGCAGTACTCACAGATGGACCGGGCGCCGTACCAGACGGTGGACGTGCACGATCTGCTCAAGTCGACGCTGATCATGCTGGGTGGCAAGTTCGGCGACGGGATCAGCCTGGTCAAGGAGTTCGACCGCAGCCTGCCGGAGATCTCGGTCTACGCCGCCGAGCTGAACCAGGTGTGGACGAACCTGATCGACAACGCGGTGCAGGCGATGGACGGCAACGGCACCCTCACCGTGCGCACCGGCCGGGACGGCGAGCGACTGCTCGTCGAGATCGCCGACACCGGACCCGGTGTGCCGGAGGAGATCCGCTCCCGGATCTTCGAGCCGTTCTTCACCACGAAGGCGGTCGGTGAGGGCACCGGCCTCGGACTCGACATCTCCTGGCGGATCGTGGTCCGCCGCCACCACGGCGACCTGCGGGTGCTCTCGGAACCCGGGAACACCCGATTCCAGGTGCTGCTGCCGTTCGAGGTGGTCGAGCCGCAGGACTGAGCCCGGGCTGAGCCCGCCCGGCGGGAGCGCGGCGTCAGCACCGCATCGGCGCGGGATCAGCGCCGCATCAGTGCGGGATCTTGTACGGCGCCGTCGCCCCGGCGTCGATCGGCAGCGCGATCCCGGTGATGTAGCGCGCCTCGTCGGACGCCAGCCAGAGCGCCGCGTTGCTGACGTCGATCGACTCCACCCACGGCACCGGCAGCGCGTTGAGGCTCTTCATCAACTCGGCCGCGGTGTCCCGGTCGGGATCGGGGACGCCGGGCAGGAACAGTTTCCGGGCATCGGTGTTGTCGATCATCGGGGTGTCGACGGTGGTCGGGTGCAGCGAGTTGACCCGGATCCGGTGCGGTGCCAGCTCGACGGCGAGTGCCTTCATCAGCCCGGTGACGCCGTGCTTCGCCGCCGTGTAGTGGGCCAGGTTCAGGAACGCGACCAGCCCGGCGACCGAGCTGGTCAGCACGACGGAACCGCCGTCGCCACGCGTCACCATCGGTGGGACGAACGCTCGCACCGTCTTCCACACACCGGTCAGGTCGATGTCGACGACGTCGTCCCACTGCTGTTCGGTGAGCTCCAGCGCCGGTCCGAAGCTGCCGACGCCGGCGTTGGCCAGCACCACGTCGATCCGGCCGAACCGCTCCAGCGCGGTGTCCCGCACCGACTCCAGCGCGGCCAGGTCCCGCACGTCGGCCTCGACGGCCAGCACACCGTGACCGTGCTTCCCGGCGAGCGCGGCCGTCTCCGCCAGGTCGGCCGGTGTCGCGAGCGGGTAGGGGACGCTGTCGACCTGCGCGCAGTGGTCGAGCAGGACGAGATCCGCGCCCTCCTCGGCGAACCGCTCCGCATGCGAACGGCCCTGGCCGCGGGCCGCCCCGGTGACGACGACGACCCGTCCCGCGAGACGGCCGGTCACCGGTCTGCCCGCGCGTGCATGCCCAGCGACGGGTCGGTCGCGTAGTCGACGATCTGGGTGCGGGCGACGGCGTCGTTGTCGCGTGCCATGTAGTAGTGCAGCCGCGCGTCGGCGACCACGCCGAGAGTGCCGTCGGGCAGATAGCCGGCGATCGGTCCGTCGACGAAGGCCAGCATGGTGGTCCCCTCCGGCGCGATCGGCTCGTGCACGGCTCCGGCGACCTCGCAGGTGTAGGTGCCGGTCAGGCCGGGGTCGTCGGGGTCGTAGTGGAATCCGCCGTCGAGGATGTAGGCCTGCACGTTGCCCATGTGCCAGTGCGGGGTGGCCTGCACACCCGGATCGACCTGCAGGATCACGGTGAAGCCGCCGGTCACGAGGTTGACGTAGAGCAGCTTGAAGCGGGTCCCCGGCATCAGCCAGTCGGTCCACGCGATCTCGTCGGGATCGACGAACTCCTTGCGGGAGCCCTTCGGTGTGGTGCCCGGGTTCGTCATCCAGAACGCCGGGCCGGTCGCGGGGAGGGTGCCGGTCATGTGCTGGTTCCTTCCGTCGTGGCGGGGTGCGGGTGTTGCCGGTGGTGCGGGTGGTGCGGATCGGCGCTCAGGGCAGTACCCGGTCGATCTCCGGCGCGAGCAGCTCGGCGGCCCGCTCGGCGGTGATCACGTCGGCCGGGGCCGGCCTGGTGATCTCGCGGGAGGCGGCGTCCTCGTAGACGTGCTCGCCGATCAGCCTGCCCCGCTCGTCGTAGGGCCAGACGAACGCGAGCGTGCGGCGCAGCAGGTACATCTCGGCCGGGTCGTCGCCGGCCCGGACGTTGCCGAAGGCGCTCTCGCCGAGCATCGGTGCCGGGACGAACGCGTTGAACACGACCTCGCCGGAGAACCCGTGGTCGTTGACCGCGATGTCCTGGTCGGCCACCCACATGACGAGTGCGTTCGCGGCCGCCAGTGACTCGTAGAACCCGGTCACCTCGGCCATCCCGTCGAGGACGATCGACCGGCCGCCCTCGTGCAGCCGGTACTGCGGGTGCTCCACGGTCATGTCCGGGGCGAGCAGCTCGGGATAGCGGCCGGACACCTCCAGCAGGCCGTGCAGCCGGTAGTTCTTGAGGATCTTCCGGTGGAGCGGGTTCTCGACGTCCGCCAGCTGCTTCTCCAGCCCGGCGAACATGGTCACGAACTCGCGCTCGTAGCGGCTCATGTGGTGCTACCTCCGTCGTTGGTGGTGACCGAGAGGCTCGCCCGGCGGCCGGGGCGGCGTCCAGGACACGTTGTGGCAGGTGCGTGAACCGATCGGTTATCACCGCAGGTAGCGGCGATGAAACCGGCATGTCATGCGACACTGCGCAGGGAGGGAGTCGTCGTGGACCTGAACCTGCACCTGGTGCGCTATCTCGTCGCCGTCGTCGACGAGGGGCACTTCGGCCGCGCGGCCGCCCGGCTCCTGGTGAGCGGCCCGGCGCTGAGCAAGCAGATCCGGACGCTGGAGCGCAGGCTCGGGGTGGACCTGCTCGACCGCAGTGCCCATCCGGTCGTCCCCACCGAGGCGGGTCGCCGGTTCCTCCCGGACGCCCGCGCGGCACTGGCGGCGGCCGACCGGGCCGTCGCCGGGATCGAGGCCTACCGGCGGGACCTGCACGGCGTGCTGCGGCTGGGCTTCATGAGCGCGGCGACCGGCACGCACACCCGGCGGATCCTGGAGTTGCTGCAACGCGACGCGCCGGAGGTGAGTGTCCAGCTCGTCCAGCTGCCGTGGCACGAGCAGGCGAGCGCGGTCCGCGACCGCACCGTCGACGCGGCACTCGTGCGGCCCCCGGTCGCCGATCCCGGCGGGCTGCGGTTCGACCTGGTGCGTCACGAGCCACGGATCGTCGCGCTCCCCGCGGCCCATCCGCTGGCCGCCCGCTCCGCCGTCGCGCTGGCCGATCTCGACGGCGAGCCACACGTCGACGACGACCTCAGTGACGAGGTCTGGGTGCGGTGGTGGGCGTGCGATCCGCGGCCCAGCGGGGTGCCCGTGCGCTACGGGCCCGTCGTGCACACCATGGACGAGCTGCTCGAGGTCGTCGGCCGCGGTGCGGCGATCGCGATCACCGGCGGCTCGGTGCTCGACAGCTACCGCCATCCCGACGTCGTGTTCGTCCCGCTGCTCGATGTGGATCCCTGCCCGATCTCGCTCTGCACCCGGACCGGGGAGCAATCGGCACTCGTCGCGGCACTGCGCGATGCGACGCGATCGGTGCGCGACTCGTTCGGCGCCGGGACCTGACGCCGTGCCGGTGGTGGTCGGTGCGGCCTCAGCCGGACCGCTCGGCCCCGGCAGGCACTCCGCCGCCGGTGCGCCGGAAGTCGCTGGGTGTGACACCGCGGACCCGCTTGAACGCCGCGCTGAACCCGAACGCGTCGGAGTAGCCGACGGTCCGGGCGACCTCGGCGATGGTGGCCGCGTCGGGACCGGTCAGCAGGTCCGCCGCGAGGGTCATCCGCCAGTGGGTGAGGTAGGTCAGCGGCGGCTCGCCGACCAGCTCGGTGAACCGTTTCGCGAGCGTCGCCCGGGACACCCCGGCCCGGTCGGCCAGCGCGGCCACCGTCCACGGTGCGGCCGGTTCGGCGTGCAGCAGGCGCAGCGCGTGCCCGACGACGCGATCGCGGTGCGCGGAGTACCAGGCGGGCGGCGCACCGCCGGGGCGGTCGAACCACACGCGCAGCGAGCACACCAGCAGCCAGTCCAGCAGCCGGTCGAGCACCACCTGCTGGCCGGGGGCGTCGACGGCGACCTCGGCGGCCAGCAGTGCCCGCACCGGGTCGGCGGTGTCGTCGGGTTCGAGACGCAGGACCTCGGGCAGCGCGTCGAGCAGCCGCCGGCCGATCTCACCGGTGACCGGGTAGGCGCCGGTCACCAGGGTCGTCGATCCCGGCGCGTCGATCGCGGCGTCGTGCCAGCCGAGCCGGTGCCGGGTGCCACCCAGCTCGGGCACCGCACAGAACTCGCCGCACTCGATCGGCCCGGCCGCGGTGCCGATCTCGTCGACGAAGGAGAACCGGGCCGGGCCGCGCACGATCACCGTGTCGCCGGGCGCGAGGTGCTCCGGCGGATGCCCGTCGGGCACGATCCACCCGCCGCCGTCGAGCACCGTGCACAGGGTCAGCGGGGCACCGTCGACGAACCGCAGCGACCAGGGTGCGGTGAGCGTCGAGCTGCCGAACAGCGAGCCCTGGGCGCGCACCCCGCGGAACAGGTCGCCGAAGGCATCCACCCCGCCAGGTTAGACGAACACACAGGCGATCCGGCTCCTCGACCATGGAGGGATCCGGCCGGGCGGCGTTGAATCGCCGTCATGAGCACCCCTGCCCTGTCGACCGCCCTGCTGACCGACGAGGATCTCGCGTTCCTCGCCCGTCCGCTGTACGGGTTCCTGACCGTCGCCGGCGCCGCCGAGCCGCCCCAGCCGCGCCCGGTGTGGTTCGAGACCGGCGCGGACGGCGCGATCCACCTGTCCACCATGCGGGAATCGCCGAAGCTGCGCCGGCTCGGCCGCGGGTCGCGCGCCTCGCTGGTCGTGACCGCGCCGGTGGGGGAGCGCGAGCGCTGGGTCGCGGTCGCCGCTCGCGCCACGGTGCACGAGGACGGGGTGGACGAGCTGGTCACCCGGCTCGCCGGCCGCTACTGGGATCTCGACGACCGGGCGGACGACCTCACCGCGATGCTCGCCGAGGACAACGTCCGGGTGCAGCTGCACCCGGAGAAGGTGTGGCGGTTCGCCTTCTGAACCTGCTGAACCTTGTGGGCCTACTGAGTCCTGTGGGCCGTGTGGGCCTTCCGGGAACGCCGACCGGACGGGAGCAGCGACGTTCCCGCATCCGGTCGATCTCGGTCTTGGCCTCGAGCAGGGAGGCACCGGTGGTCTCCCGGTACGCCTTGACCGCGGCCACGTCACTGCCGTGGGCGAGGAGCGCCTCGACCCGGCTCAGGTCCGGCCGGTCGTGGGCGATCCCGTGGTGGTCGAGGACGGCGTCGAGCTTGCGTTCGAGTGCCTGCAACCGGGCGTGCTGCCGGTCGCGCTCGCGCCGTCCCGCGGCCTGCGCCGTCGTGACCAGCAGCACTGCCCCGAGTATCAGCAGACCGACCATCGCGTAGTCCATCCGGCGCAGCGTACGGAAACACTCCGCGGCGCGACCGGTCCCGGCCGGCCCGGGCGGGCACGCGGGGTGACGGTCACTCGCGGTTCCGCGGGTCGAGCGGGTGGCGGTGTCGCGGCCGCAGCACGATCGGCGACAACGATCATGCTGCTGGACACGAGGGGTCTAATTGCGGTGGCCTCTCCGCGAGTCACGCGTTGACCTGAGTATGAACGTCGACGCCGACGACCTGACCGCCCCGATCCTCGGTCGTGCCGACATCGAGTCGCTGCGCCGGGCCGACTCCCGTCCCCGCCACCGCCTCGACGACGGGCCCGCCGCCTCCGCCGTCCCCGGGCCGGCCGCCTGGCCCTGGCTGGCGCTGGTCGTGCTCGGGAATCTCGTCGTGCTGGGAATGCTGGTGCTCGTCGTGCTCTGGAGCTGACCGCCGGGCAGATCACGCCGCCCACGGCGCGCCGGTGATCCTTGTGTCCCGGTTCACAACGGGGGAGAGTCGCGGGGCAGACCCGCGGCGTCGAGGAGCAGAGGATCAATGGCGATCGAGAACCCCTACTACGGGCACGAGTTCCACGGTGACTACGACCTGATCAGCATCGGGGAGTTCGCCCTGGAGGAGGGCGGGGTGATCCCCGACCTGCACCTGGCCGTCGCCACCTTCGGCACGCTGAACGCGGCCGGGGACAACGCCATCCTGGTGACGACCTGGTACTCGGGCACCCACCAGATCTTCCGGGATGTCTACATCGGTCCGGACCGGGCGCTCAACCCGGACAAGTACTTCATCGTCGTCGTCAACCAGATCGGTAACGGGCTGTCCACCAGCCCGCACAACGCCTCCGGGGCGAACGCGAAGATCGCCATGTCGCAGTTCCCGAAGGTGCGGATCGGCGATGACGTCCGCGCCCAGGAGCAGTTGCTGCGCGAGCACTTCGGCATCGAGACACTGCAGCTCGTCGTCGGGGGCTCGATGGGCGCCCAGCAGACCTACGAGTGGATGGTGCGCTTCCCGGGCAAGGCCAAGCGGGCCGCGCCGATCGCGGGCACCGCGCAGAACACCCCGCACGACTTCCTCTACACCAAGGCCCTGATCGAGGCGATCACCTCCGATCCCGGCTTCAAGGACGGCGAGTACTCCTCGAACGCCGACGTCGTCGACGGGCTCAAGCGGCACGCCGGTATCTGGGCCGTGATGGGCTTCTCGACCGAGTTCTGGAAGCAGGAGCTGTGGCGGGCGCTGGAGTTCGAGTCGAAGGAACAGTTCATCGAGGGCTTCCTGGAGCCCTACTTCACCCAGATGGACCCCAACGACCTGCTCTGCATGGCCTGGAAGTGGCAGCGCGGCGACGTCGCCCGGCACACCGACGGTGACCTGGAGGCGGCCCTGGGGCGCAACACCGCCGTCGCCCGGATCCTGCCGATCAACGAGGACATGTTCTTCCCGGTCCGTGACCACGAGGCCGAGCTGGAGCTGACCCCGCACGCGACGATCCGGGTGATCGACGACCTGCTCGGGCACCTCGCGCTGTTCGGGATCGCGCCGACCTACATCGGTCAGATCGACCACCACCTCCAGGAACTGCTCGACACCGAGTCCTGACGGCCCCTGACGACGATGGACCCGATCGCGGTCGAGTCGGCCCGCCGCAGCTTCCTGACGGCCGGCCGGCTCGGCCCGTCTCCTGCGGTGCGCCCGGAAGTGCTCCGCTCGTGGGAGCGCTCGAAGGTGGGCGAGCCGGTCTTCGCCGGGCACGAGGCCGCCGGCTCGGCGGTGGCCGAGGCCGACGAGGTGTTCGCCCGGTTCGTCGCGCTCAGCCCGGAGCTGCCGTACTCGGTGGCGCTGGTCGGCGAGGACGGCGTGCTGCGGGTCCGCCGGGACGGCGACGGCGCGCTGGCGGGGCTGCTCGACGCCGTGCTGGTCACGCCCGGGTTCCGGCTCGCCGAGGACGTCGTCGGCACCACCGCCGCCGCACTCGCCCTGCACGGCGGCGGCTCGGCCCGCGTCGACGGCCCGGAGCACCTGCATCCGGACCTGAGCTGGTTGGCGGAGGCCGCCGCCGTCGTCCCGCGGGACGACGGCGGGCCGGGCGACGTCGTCGTGGTCCTCGGGCACGCGTCCGCACCGCCGGGTGAGCTGGGGCTCGCGCTGGCCCGCCGGCTCGCCGCCGACGTCGGGTCGCTCGTGCGGGACCGCCGGACCCGGCTGGCCCGCACGGTGCACGACGGGTACGCGGCCGCCGAGGCGGCCGGACACAACTGGGTGCTCGCCACCGACGGCGCGTTCCTGCTCACCTCGCC
The DNA here is from genome assembly GCF_003945385.1 of Pseudonocardia autotrophica. Lineage (NCBI taxonomy): Bacteria > Bacillati > Actinomycetota > Actinomycetes > Pseudonocardiales > Pseudonocardiaceae > Pseudonocardia > Pseudonocardia autotrophica. The sequence continues at coordinate 4,998,261 of NZ_AP018920.1, read as the reverse complement.
CGGGGTGCGCCGGCTGTCCGCCGCGGACCAGCAGGTACTCGGCGATCTCGCGCTCGGCGGTGCGGTGCTGTGCGAGGACGGGCCCCGGCACACGGACCTGCCGTCCGGCCGGTGTGCGCAGCTCGCCGTCACACCGGTGCCGGGCGGCGGCTGCGTGGTCGCCGGCGGACCGGTCGACGAGTCACGGGCCGCGGTAGTGCCGGAGGCGGTCCGGCGGCAGGGCTCGCACGTCGCCCCGACCGGGCGTCGCGACTACGCCGCCGACCTGCGCGACGGCGCCGGCCGCGCGCACTCCGAGGCCCGCAGGCGGGCCAATCGCGAGCTGCTCAGCCCCTACCTGAGGGCCCGGCACGAGGTCGCCGCCGCGGTCGGCCAGGGGCGCCACCAGCTGCTACTCGGGGAGGCCGGGGCCGGGAAGCGGACGCTGGCCGTCGAGCAGTTCCGGCGCGCGCACCCGCAGGGCCGGACCAGGGTCGTCGACTGCGGGGCGATCGGGGCAGGCGGCCCGGATCCGCTCGGTGCCGTCGCCCGCGAACCGGGGGACCGGCCACACCTGCTGGTGCTGTCCCAGCTCAACCTGCTCGGCCCGGTCGCCGCCCGCCGGCTCGACGAGTCGCTGCGCACCCTGGTCGCGATACCGGGCCCACTGATCGTCGTCGGCTGCGTGGACTCGGCATCGGTGGACGCGACCCGGCCCTACGGGCTGCTGCTGCGCCACTTCCACGAGACCGTCCGGGTGCCGGCGCTGCGCTACCGCGCCGACGAGCTCGGCGACATCGCGCTGTCGATCCTGCACTCGCTCTCCGGCGGCCGGTCGCTGCGGCTGTCGATGCAGGTCGTGCGGGTGCTGGAGGGGTACGCCTGGCCGGGGAACCTGCGCGAGCTGACCGATGTGCTGCGCTACGTGGTGGCCCGCAAGCCGGTCGGGGTGATCCAGGCACCGGACCTGCCCGCGTCCTGCTTCACCGGCCGTGCGCCGCGGATGTCGATGCTCGAGGCCGCCCAGTGCGACGCGATCATCCAGGCCCTCTACGAGTCGCGCGGCAACCGCTACAAGGCCGCCGAGATGCTCGGGATCGCCCGGTCCTCGCTCTACCGCAAGATCGACGCGTTCGGGATCAGCTACATCGGCTGAGTGTCCCGTTCCCGGGACGGTCGCGCCTGCGGCGTCCGCGGGACGCCTGCGGAATCGTCCGATATCGCGACACTCGAATGTGTCCCGGCTCACTAGCGTCGAGGACGCTGGACAACGAGACCTGCGACACGCGGAGGCGGCACATGAAGGCACTCGTCTATCACGGCCCGGACAGCAAGGCATGGGAGGACGTCCCGGACGCGGCCGTCCAGGACCCGACCGACGTCGTCGTCAAGGTCGACACGACCACGATCTGCGGAACCGACCTGCACATCCTGCAGGGCGACGTCCCGGCGGTCACCGACGGCCGGATCCTCGGCCACGAGGCGGTCGGCACGATCACCGCCGTCGGTGACGCGGTCAGCGGGTTCTCCGTCGGCGACCGGGTGCTCGTCCCGGCGATCACCAAGTGCGGTCGCTGCGCCTACTGTCAGCGCGGGATGCCGTCGCACTGCCAGACGGTCGGCGGCATCGGCTGGATCTTCGGGCACCTGATCGACGGCACCCAGGCCGAGTACGTCCGGGTGCCCTACGCCGACACCTCGCTCTACGCGGTACCGCAGGGCGTCACCGACGAGCAGGCGATCTTCCTGGCCGACTCGCTGCCCACCGGGTACGAGGTGGGCGTGCTGGCCGGCAACGTCCGGCCGGGGGACACCGTCGCAGTCGTCGGGGCCGGTGCGGTCGGGCTGTCCGCGGTGCTCACCACCGGCCTGTGGGGCGCGTCGAAGGTGATCGCGATCGACTCCAACAAGTTCCGGCTGGAGAAGGCGCTGGAGTTCGGCGCGACCGATGCCGTCGAGGTCGGGCCGGGCACCGTCGGGGACGTGACGGCGCTGACCGACGGCCTCGGTGTGGACGTCGCCATCGAGGCGGTCGGCTACCCGGAGACCCTGCTGACCGCCGCGTCGCTGGTGCGGCCGGGCGGCACGATCGCGAACGTCGGTGTGCACGGCACCCCGGTGGAGCTGCCGATGCAGGACATGTGGATCTCGAACGTCACGCTGACCATGGGCCTGGTCGACACCGTCTCGATCCCGACGCTGCTGAAGATGGTGGCCGGTGGGCGGATCCCGGCGGAGAAGATGGGGACCCACGAGTTCACCTTCGACCAGATCGACGAGGCCTACGACGTCTTCAAGAACGCCGCCGCCAACCAGGCGCTGAAGGTCGTCATCCGGCCCTGAGCAGTGCCCCCGCGGTCGCGCGACGGCCTTCACCGGGACGTCGTGACCGGACCACGGAGGTGTCGGTGCCGCGCCCGGCACGGTCCGCGCGGCGGCGCCGCCGGGATGCTCGGCAGCTGGTTCGACCCGGCCGACGACCAGGTCGACCAGCTCGCCGAGCCGCCCGGGCCGGGCGCCCGGCCGACGTCACCGCGCACGCCGAGCGGGTCCCGGTGGGTCACTCCTGTGCGGTGTCCGGCTCCAGGCGGGCGCGGACCTGGCGGGACACCACCAACCCCACCAGGATCGCGATGACCAGGGCCACCCAGGAGAACCGGTGCAGCCAGGTCTCGGCGACGAGCCCGAGCAGCTGCACCGCCGCCACCGTCCCGCCGGCCCACAGCACCGCGCCGGTCGCGTTCGCGGCGAGGAACACCGGGTAGCGCATCCGCATGGTCCCGGCCAACGGCCCGGCGAGGATCCGCAGGATCGCGACGAACCGTCCGAACAGGACCGCCCACACACCGTGCCGCTCGAACACCCGGCGGGCCATGTCGACGTGGCCCGGGCCCATGTGGCGTGGGAAGCGTCGGCCGAGCCAACCGAGCAGCCCGAGTCCGTACCGGCGGCCCAAGGTGTACCCGATCGAGTCACCGACGATTGCGCCCGCGGTGGCCGAAGCGGCGACCACGACCGGGTCGATCCCCAGTCCCGGCCGGGTGGCGAGCAGCGCCGCGCCCACCAGCACGATCTCCCCGGGGAGCGGTACACCGATGCTTTCGATGCCGACCACCACCGCGACCAGCAGATATACGACGAGTGGCGGTACCGTGATCAGCCAGGTGTCCAGGTGCACGGATTTCATCATGCCTGGGTATGTCTGCTGCGGGGGACGGCCGCGCCGGGCATGATCCGCGCCCGTGAGCACACTGCTGGAGCAGGCCTTCCGGGCCGCCCACGAGGATCTGCCCCGCGAGGCCCCCGGATCGGAGGAGACGACGGCGCTGCTGTTGCAGCTCGTCGGGCCGCTGCCGGAGGTCCCCCGGATCATCGACATCGGCAGCGGGACCGGGCCGGCGACGCTGCCGCTGGCCGCTGCGACCGGTGGTGAGGTCGTCGCCGTCGATGCCCACGAGCCCTACCTGCAGCGGCTGCAGGCGCGCGCGGCGATCTCCGGGCTGGGCGAACGGGTCCGCACGCTCGTCGCGTCGATGGACGATCTGCCGCTGCCCGACGGCGAGGCCGACCTGGTGTGGGCCGAGGGAACCGCCTACATCATGGGGTTCGACGCGGCCCTGGCCTCCTGGCGGCGGCTGCTGGCCCCCGGCGGTGCGCTGGTGCTGACCGAGGCCGAGTGGACGACGACCGACCCGTCGGCGGGGGCCAGGGAGTTCTGGGACGCCGGCTACCCGGCGATGCGGACGACGGCGGGCAACGTCGCCGCCGCGCAGCAGGCCGGATACACGGTGCGCGCCGCCTATCTGCTCCCGGACAGCGACTGGGACGCCTACTACCGCCCGCTCGCCGCGCGGCTGGAGCTCCTGCGCGCCGAGGGGATCGATCCGGACGTGCTCGACGAGGTCGGCCGGGAGATCCGGATCCGCGAGGAGTTCGGGGCCCAGTACGGCTACACCGGCTACGTGCTGCGCCCGCGCTGATGCCGGGGCAGCGGCCCGGCGACGTCCCCGGGCCGGAGGCCCCTCGTGGGGGAGAGGGGTGCCGGGTCCTCAGTCGCGGACCGCGCGGATGAACCAGGCGGCCGAGTCCAGCGCGACCCCGTCCGGCCCCGCGTGCCCGGCGAGCACCCGGCGCAGCGCGTCCTCGGCGGCCCGCCGCGCGGGCTCCGGGCGCTCGGCGAGCGCCGCCGCGACCCGGTCGAGCTGGAAGGTCGCCGCCTCGTCGACGTCGCTGCCGAGCCACATCGGGCTGCGCGCCCCCTCGATCCGGATGTCGCCGAACCCGGCTCCGGACAGCAGCGCCCGGCAGCGGTCCGGATCGCCGAACGAGACCGGGCTCGGGCCGTCCGCGGGCGGATCGGGCACCTCCAGCGCCCGGTGCACCGCGGTCAGCCATTCCTGCTCGGCCAGCGGCTGCCAGACCTGCAGCGCGATCCGGCCACCGGGCCGCAGCGCGCGGTGCAGGTTCGCGAACGCGGCGGCCGGGTCGTCGAAGAACATCACACCGTTGCGGCTGATCACCACGTCGACGCCGCCGGCCCCGAGGTCATCGGTCTGGGCGTCGGCGACGGCGAAGCTCACCCGGTCCGATCCGGTCGCGCGTGCCCGGGCGATCGACAGCAACGCCTCCGACATGTCGACGCCGTGCGCCGATCCGCCCGCTCCGGCGGCCGCCGCGGCGTCGAGGGTGGTGGTGCCGGCGCCGCAGCCGACGTCCAGCACCCGCTCGCCGGGGCCGATCGCGGCGTTCTCCCGGAACCGTGGGAGGTAGCCGGCGACCCCCGCGTCGAACCGGGCTGCGTTCCCGGCCCAGAAGTCCCCGCCGCTACCGGACCACACCGACCATTGCTGCGCGTTCGCCGTCACCGGCCGGAGCGTAGTGCCCTCCCCGACGCCACGAGAGATCCCCTCGCGAACAGGGGAGGGCACCGGCTCAGGACAGCGTCTGCGCGAACATCGGGACGGCGTTGTCGATCGCGTACCGGGTCGACAGGGTCGAGCCCGCCGAGAACGCCTCGACCAGCGTGGCGTCGTCCAGGATCAGCAGGTGCCCGGCCCGGGCGGCCGGGATCTGGTTCAGCACCGCGTCCGCCCGCAGCGGGGCGGCGTCGCCGCCGATCGGGAACATGACCGTCAGGTCGGCGCTGAGCTGCTCGATCTGCTCACGGGCCAGCTCGATGTAGAAGCTGTCCCCGGCCTGGTCCTGGATCTCCGGCTTGTTCACGAACCCGAGGCTCTCCATGAAGTCGACCCGGCCGTCGCCGCGGACGTAGCCGCCGTACTGGTCGCTGAAGTACGCGCCGACCGCCACCGTCTTCCCCTCGAACCCGGGGTTCGCGGCCCGTGCGTCGGCGAAGGCCTGCTCGACCTCGCTGATCTGCTGGGCGCCCTCGTCCTGCTTGCCGAGCGCGGCGGCGACCATCTCGGCCTGCTGCTGCCAGGTCGTGCCGTAGGCGACGACGCCGGCCGGTGCCGAGACCGTCGGCGCGATCTTGGAGAGCTCGTCGTGCTTGTCCTTGCTGTTGTCCGAGCGGGTGTTGAGGATCAGGTCCGGTTCGAGGGACGAGATCTGCTCGTAGCTGAGCTCGAGGGTGCCGAGCAGGGTCGGCGTCTCGGTGAACAGGTTGTTCGCCCAGGGGCCGACGCCGTTGCCGCCGAAGGCCATCCAGTCGCTGACGGCGATCGGCTGGACGCCGAGTGCCAGCGCCGCCTCGGCGTCGGACCAGCCCAGTGCGACCACGCGCTGCGGATCGGCGGGCACCGTGACCGGACCGAACATGGTCTCGATCGTCGCGCCGTCGGCCGCCGGGGTCTCCTCGACCTGGCCGCACCCGGCGAGAACGAGCAGGCCGGCGAGCAGCGTCGCCACACCCGCCACCAGGCGTCGTCGCTGGAACCTCATGCTGTGTTCTCCACTTCGTTCGTGCTGTTCGGCGTGGCGGCGGCCGAGACGTGGTGCCGTCCGATCGGCACGATCATCGGTGTGCCGGAGACGGGATCGCGCAGGATGTCGGCGTCCATCCGGAACACCTCCTTGATCATCTCCGAGGTGATGATCTCGGATGGGGGACCCTCGGCCATGATGGAACCGGCGCGCATCGCCACGAGATGGTCGGCGTAGCGGCAGGCGAGGTTGAGGTCGTGCAGGACGACCGCGATGGTCGTCCGGGACCGCCGGTTCAGGTCGGTCAGGAGGTCCAGGAGCTCGACCTGGTTGGCCAGGTCGAGGTAGGTGGTCGGCTCGTCGAGCAGCAGCAGATCGGTGCGCTGGGCCAGTGCCATCGCGATCCACACCCGCTGGCGCTGGCCGCCGGAGAGCTGGTCGACCGGCCGGTCGGCGAGCTCACCGGTGGAGGTCACGGCGAGTGCGTGCGCGACGGCCTCGTCGTCCTCGGCGTTCCACTTCCGGAACCAGCCCTGGTGCGGGTAGCGCCCGCGGCTGACCAGGTCGGTGACCGTGATCCCGTCCGGTGCGACCGGGGACTGCGGCAGGATGCCGAGCACGGTCGCGACCTCGCGGTTGGGGACCTCGGTGATGTCCCGGTCGTCGAGGTAGACGGTGCCGCCGACCGGTGTCAGCAGCCGGGCGAGTGCGCGCAGCAGGGTGGACTTCCCGCAGCCGTTCGGCCCGATGATCATCGTGACGGCCCCCGTGGGCACGTCGATGCTGAGGTCCTCGACGACCTCACGCCGGTCGTAGGCGAGGCGGAGGTGTTCGGCGCGCAGGGTGTGCCGCAGGCCGACCGTGTCCTGGGTCATCGTCATCCTCCTCGGCCGGCGCGGTTCATCGTCGCCAGCTGGAACAGCAGATAGGGCGCGCCGATCGCGCCGGTCAGCACACCGACAGGGAGCAGCGGCAGGCCCGGTGTGTGCTGCGCCAGGAAGTCCGCGACCAGCACGATCAGGGCGCCGACGAGTGCCGATGCCGGCAGCGCCGGACTCCCGTCGCGGGCCAGCCTGCGGCCGATCGGCCCGGCGAGCAGCGCGACGAAGGCGATCGGCCCGCTCGCCGCCGTCGCGACCCCGGCGAGTGCGACGGCGGCGATCAGCAGCGCCAGCCGGGCCCGCTGGACCGGCACTCCGAGCCCCTTCGCCGCATCGTCACCCATGCCGAGCAGACCGAGCACCTTGGCGAGCACCGCGGTGACCGGGACCAGCACGGCCAGCGCGATCGCCAGCGGGACGGCCTGCGACCAGTTGCGACCGCTGAGGCTGCCGCTGATCCAGACCAGCGCGTCGGACGCGCTGGTGACCTGGGCCCGCGTCATGAAGTAGCTGATCACGCTCAGCAGCAGCGCGGCCAGTCCGATGCCGACCAGGATCAGCCGGTAGCCGGAGACGCCGTTGCGCCAGGCCAGCGCGTACATCGCGGCCGCGGTGATCAGTGCTCCGGCGAGCGCCATCGCCGAGACGCCCAGCCCGTCCAGGCCGAACAGCACGATGCCCAGCACCGCCGACGCGCTGGCCCCGGTGCTGATCCCGATCACGTCCGGGCTGGCCAGCGGGTTGCCGAGCAGGGACTGGATCACCGTGCCGGACAGCCCGAACGCGATCCCGACCAGGATCGCGGTGACGACCCTGGGCAGACGCAGCTCGAGGATCACGTAGTTGGTGTTGCGGCTGCCCTGCCCGACGAGGGTGGACAGCACGTCGGGCAGCGGGATCAGCGACTCGCCGACGCACAGCGACACCGCGGCGACGAGCAGCACGCCCGCACCGAGGGACAGGCCGACGCCGATCCGCCGGACCCGCGCCGCCGCCCGGCTGCGCAGTACCGCGGCGCGCTCGTCGGCGCCGAACGAGTCGTCGCCGGGGCCGGGCGTGGCGTCGCCGGTCGCCCGACCGGTCTCGACGCTCACAGGCTGCTCACCCGCCGTCCGCGCACCAGCGCGATGAACACCGGCGCCCCGACGACGGCGGTGAGGATCCCGACCTGCACCTCGCCCGGCCGGGCGATGACCCGCCCGAGCACGTCGGCGCCCAGCACCAGCACCGGTGCGAGCAGCGCGGCGTAGGGCAGCAGCCACCGGTTGTCCGGGCCCGAGATCAGCCGCGCGACCTGCGGTATCGCCAGTCCGACGAACCCGATCGGGCCGGCCGCGGCGGTGGCGGCGCCGCACAGCAGCACCACCGACAACCCGGAGAGCACCCGCGCCCTGGTGATGTTCTGGCCGAGCGCCCTGGCCATGTCGTCGCCGAGGGCCAGCGTGTTGAGCAGGCCTCCGGAGAGCAGCGCGACCACGGCGCCGATCGCGATGAAGGGCGTCACCGAGGTGACGACCTCCCAGTTCCGCCCGGCGAGCGACCCGACCTGCCAGAGCCGGAACTGCTCGAACGCGTCGGAGTTGGTCAGCAGCACGGCGGTGGTGAAGGAGACGAACGCGGCGTTCGCGGCGGCACCGGCCAGCGCCAGCTTGATCGGGGTCGCGCCTTCACGGCCGAGCGAGGAGACGCCGTAGACGACGACCGCGGCGAGCGCCGCACCGACGAACCCGAACCAGACGTAGCCGGAGAGGGTGGTCAGCCCGAACGTGGTGATGCCCAGGACGACCAGCAGCGAGGCACCGGCGTTGATCCCGAGGATGCCGGGATCCGCCAGCGGGTTGCGGGCGACCGCCTGCATCACCGTTCCGGCCAGGCCCAGTGCCAGCCCGACGAGCAGGCCCAGCACGGTGCGGGGCACCCGTTCGAGCCGGACGAACAGGTGGTCGTTGTTCGTGGGATCGAACGCCACGAAGGCGTCCACCACGGTCGACGCCGGTATCGCCTTGGCGCCGACCACCAGGCTCAGGACACACACCACCAGCAGGGCGACGCCGGACACCAGCAGCCCGGCCGATCGCCGGCCGTTCCCGGTGCGGCCACGGTCCGGCACCACCTCGGGCCTGGTCACGCTGCTGACAGCGTTCATCGCCCGCCCACCTCCCCCGGCGGCCGGCCGCTGCGGATCGCGGGAGGCCTCATTAGCGTTGGCTAACCTATGGCGTTGCGCGGTGGTGGGCAAGATGTCGTCGATGCGGAGATGTGATCGATACGTTCTGTGTGCGGCGTCCGTGCGGTCGCCGGAACGGGTCGATCGGCGCCGTCACTCCGCGCCGAGCGGGTGATGACGGAGGGCGAGATATGACCGTCGGTGACGCTGAGCTGCGCTGATCGGGTTACCGTTGGTCCGTGATCGATGTCCCGACGCCGGCCGTCGCCGGGCTCCTGCTGCGCGCGGTGCCGCAGCGGGTGCGCCGGGACGCGCACGTCGCCATGCACGCGCTGGCGTCCTGGGGGGCGGTGTCGGCGCAGCTCGTGCAGGACGCGGGCGGCGGTGTCGCCGACCACGACGTGCACGTCGACGGTGATGCCGTCCAGATCCCGTACCGGGTGGCGTTCCCGTGGCCGGCCGCGAGCTACGTCGCGCGGCTGACCCCGCGGCGGCGGGCCGTGGTCGCGGCGTGGATGTCGCGCAGCGAGAACGCGGGCCTGCGCCAGCGCGCCGTCCGGGAGTTGTTCGGGGTGGACGAGGCCTGGATCGTGCCGTTCGTGGTGCAGCTGTGCGGGGAGTACGTGCACGAGATCGGCGCCGACGTCGACCGGTTCGTCCGGACGGAGCTCCCGCGCCGGCCCGAACTGCGGCACGCCTACGCCCGGTTCGTCCGCGACAACCCCCGCTACCTCGCGACCACCCGGCACCGGGCCGTCGCCTTCCGGGAGCTCGACCACCGCTGGCCGCACCGCTACGAACCCGGTCGCAGCTACCCGCAGATCGCCGCGCTGGACGCGCTGTCCGAGCTCGCCTACCGGGGCGGGCCGGACTACCCGGGGGATCCGGCAGCGGACCGGGTCGCGATCGCGGTCTCCTGAGCGGCCCGGCCGGTCCGGTTCCGCGGCCGGTCAGCCGGCCAGCGTCGCCGTCCCGCGGTCGAGCACGATGTCGTCGCCGACCGCGGTCCGGAACGCCACGGCGTCCCCGGTGCGCCACATCGAGACGGTCAGTTCCTGCCCGGGGACGACCGGCCGGGTGAACCGGGCGTCCATCCCGCGCAGCACCCCGGCGTCGCCGTCGCAGACGGTGGCGACCAGCGCCCGCGCGGTGAAGCCGTAGGTACACATGCCGTGCAGGATCGGCTGGTCGAAGCCGCCCTTCGCGGCGAACGCCGGATCGGTGTGCAGCGGGTTGCGATCCCCGGTCAGCCGGAAGAGCAGGGCCTGTCCGGGTGAGGTCCGGTAGCGCACGACGTGGTCGGGAGCCCGGTCCGGGACCGGATTGTCCGGCCGCACACCCCGGGCGCCACCGAATCCGCCCTCACCGCCGATGAACACCGATCGGACGGTGGACAACAGCGGTGCGCCGGTCTCGACGTCGACCGCCTCGGCCTCGGTCCGCACCAGCGCGCCGGATCCCTTGTCCAGTACCTCGGTGACCGTCGAGGTCACCCGGGCGCGGCCCTCCACCGGGAGCGGGGCGGCGAGCCGGAACGACTGCTCGGCGTGCACCAGCCTGGTCCGGTCGATGTCACCGAGATCGACCCGGGCGTTGCGGGTCACCAGCTCGGCGAACGACGGCAGGACCACCGTGCGCACACCGGTGGTGTTCTCAGTGGTCAGTGCCAGCTCGGAGGTCGGATCCTCGGCGCCCGCACCGACGGCGACCGCATAGAGGAGCGCGTCGTCCCGGGCCCACGCGAAGTTGACCGGCTCGCACTGCGTGCCCTCGAGGTCGGGGGCCAAAGCCATGGGGAGTCTCCTTCGACGGTCCACCGTGGCCTGGAACCTATCCCGCGCGGTGCCCGCCGCCCAACCCCTGGCTGCCCGGCTGACACACTGGGGTGTCGTCGGGCGGGTCCGTCCGAGGCATCCGAGCGCGGGGGACGTGAAGCGCAGTGACGGCAACACCGGAGGCGATCGAGCTGACGAAGGTGGCTGCGGCCGCCGCGGCGGACAAGAAGGCCGCCGACATCATCGCCCTCGACGTGTCCGAGCAGTTGGTGATCACCGACTGCTTCGTGCTGGCGTCGGCGCAGAACGAGCGCCAGGTCCAGGCGATCGTGGACGCGGTCGAGGAGAAGCTGCGTGAGCGCGGCAGCAAGCCCATCCGGCGCGAGGGCGACGCCGACAACGGCTGGGTGCTGCTGGACTTCACCGACATCGTCGTGCACGTGATGCACACCGAACAGCGCGGCTTCTACGGGCTGGACCGGCTGTGGAAGGACTGTCCGGCGATCGAGGTCCTGCGGGCGCAGCCGCCGGGCGACGACGAGGACGACGCGGGATGACTCTGCGTCGGCTCACGCTGCTCCGGCACGGTCAGACCGGGTACAACGCCGGTGGCCGGATGCAGGGTCACCTGGACACCCAGCTGACCGACGAGGGCCGTGCGCAGGCCGCGGCGGCCGCGCCGCTGCTCGCCGACGTGGCGTTCGACCGGATCATCACCTCCGACCTGAGCCGCGCCTACGACACGGCGATGGCCGTCGCGGGCGCGACCGGGCTCCCGGTGTCGGTGGACAAGCGGCTGCGCGAGACGCACCTGGGTGACTGGCAGGGCCGCACCGTCGACGAGATCGAGGCCGCGGAGCCGGGCGCGATCGCCTCGTGGCGGTCGGACCCACGGTGGGCGCCGCCCGGCGGCGAGTCCCGGATCGACGTCGTCGTCCGGTCGCTCCCGGTGGTGGCCGAACTGGACCTGGAGTACGCCGACGACCCCGCGGAGCGCTCGGTCCTGCTGGTCGCGCACGGCGGGATGATCGCCGGGATGGTGTGCGGGCTGCTCGACCTGCCGGAGTCGGCGTGGCCGGTGATCGGCGGGATGGGCAACGCGAGGTGGGCCGTGGTGGCCCGGCGCGACGACCATCCGCGCTGGCGGCTGTCGGGGTACAACATCGGTGCCTGATCTCCTGGTCGTCGCCGACTCGCTGGCGTTCCACGGCCCGGACCGGCCCTACCCGGCGGACGAGGCCCGGCTGTGGCCGAACGTCGCCGCCGACCGGCTGGCCGGCGACGCGGAGTTGGTCGCCAGGGCCGGCTGGACGGCCCGGCACGCCTGGGCCGCGATCACCGGCGATCCACGGGTGTGGGCGGCACTGCCCCGGGTCGACGCCGTCGTGCTCGGGGTGTCCGGGATGGACTCGCTGCCCTCGCCGCTGCCGACCGCGCTGCGGGAGCTGATCCCGGTGCTGCGGCCGCCGTCGCTGCGCAACATCGTCCGCTCCGGGTACCGGCGCGCCCAGCCGGTGCTCGCACCCGCACTGGCCCGACTGCCCGGTGGCGGACCGGCGACGCTCCCGCCCCGGCTCACCGTGCAGTACCTGGAACGGTGCCGGGCGGGGGTGCACGCGCTGCGGCCGGGGCTGCCGGTGGTGGCGATGCTGCCGTCGGTGCACCGGGCCGCCGACTACGGCCTCGTGCACCCGCACCGGGCGGCCACCGAGACGGCGATCCGGACCTGGGCCGCCGATGCGCCCGCCGTGTCCTTGCTCGACGTCGCGCCGCTGGTCGGTACACACGTGATGGGTGGGCACGGCAACCCGGACGGCATGCACTGGGGATGGGACGCGCACCGGGCGGTGGGTGAGGCGCTCGCGGCGCTGCTCGCCGGGCAGCGGGCCGCAACGGGCACCTCGTCGTGAGCAGGCTGCTCGGCATCGATCTCGGCACCACATCGGTGAAGGCGGCGGTGTTCACCGCCGACGGCGACCGGATCGCCGCGGCGACCCGCAGGCACTCCACCCGGCGCCCGCGCCCGGGATGGGCAGAACAGGACCCGGCCGACTGGTGGCGCGGGCTGACCGGTGCGGTCGCCGAGCTGGACGCGGCCGGGGCGCTGCGCGACCTCACCGCGGTCGGGTTGTGCGGGCAGGTCAATACCCATCTCGTCGCCGACGCAAGTGGTGTCCCGCTGCACCCGGCCATCACCTGGCAGGACGGCCGGTGCGCGGACACCGCCGCCGGCCTGACCGACCGGCTGACCCCGGCCGACCGGGCGCGCGTTCGCGGCGGACTCGGGACCGTCGACGCCTCGCATCCGGCCGCGCGTGCGGCCTGGCTGCGGACCCACCGTCCCGACGTGTGGCGCCGGACCGAGCAGCTGCTGGCTCCGAAGGACTGGATGCTGGCCCGGCTGACCGGCCGGGCCGTCGCGGACCCGCTCTCGTCGATCGGACTGGTCGGCCCGGACGGTGAGCATCCGGGATGGCTGGACCTGCTCGTCCCCGGCCTGCGCGGGTTGCTGCCCGCGCTGGCCGATCCCGCGTCGGTGGCCGGGGAGACGACGGGGGCGGGTGGTCTGCCGTCGGGCCTGCCGGTCGCCGTCGGGACGATGGACGCGTGGTCGGCCCTGCTCGGCGGCGGGATCGCCGCCCCGGGCGACGCGATCGACGTCGCCGGCACCTCGGAGGTGGTGGCCGTGGCCGCGACGCCCGGCGGTGGCGCACCCGGGATCGTCACCTTCCCGACCTGGCGCGGGCTGCACGTGCACGCCGGGCCGACGCAGGCCGGCGGCGACGCCCTGAACTGGGCGTGCGAGGCGCTGGACGGGACGGTCGAGGAACTGCTCGCCGTCGCGGCGACAGCGGAGCCCGCGACGGTGCTGTTCCTCCCACAGCTGGCGGGGGAGCGGGCCCCGCTGTGGGACCCGCACCTGCGTGCGCACTGGCTCGGCGCCGGCTTCGGCACCGGTCGGGCCGAGCTGGCACGAGCCGTGCTGGAGGGGGTCGCGCACGCCGCCCGGCACGTGCTCGATGCGCTGGAGGCAGCCGCCGGCGGGCCGGTGCCCGCGCTCGCCGTGTGCGGCGGTGGCGCGAACAGCGACCTGTGGTGCCAGGTGAAGGCCGACGTGCTGGACCGGCCGCTGCGCCGCACCGCGGAGCGCGACGCCGGGGTGCTCGGTGCCGCGATGCTCGCCGGGCTCGCCGTCGGCACCGGTCGCTCGGTACCGGAGCTCGCAGCCCGGATGGTGCGTGTGGACCGGGAGTTCGAGCCCGATCCGCGGGCCAGGGACCGGCTCGACGACGCGCACGGCCGGTACCTCGACGCCCAGCGGGCCTTGGCGTCGATCTTCCGGTGACCCCCCGGTGCGCGCCGGCTCGCTGCAGCCCCACCGCGTGCGGGGCCCGGTAGGGTCCCCGCGTGTCCAGCTCGCCGGTCGCCGTGGTCACCGACTCCACCGCCTACCTCCCGTCCGGCCTGGCGGAACGGCGTGGCCTGCACGTCGTGCCGCTGGAGGTGCGCTTCGGCGAGCGGACCGCCCGTGACGGCGTGGACATCACCCCGGCCGAGCTGGTCGCCGCCCTCGCCGACCGGAACCTCGAGGTGCAGACCTCGCGGCCGGCGCCGGCGTCGTTCGCGACGGTGTACGAGGACCTCCTGCGCGGCGGCGCCGAACAGATCGTGTCGGTGCACCTGTCGCGTGAGCTGTCCGGAACCTGGGACGCTGCCCGCCTCGCCGCGCAGGAGACCGCCCCGGACCGGATCCGGGTGGTGGACTCGCGGGCCATCGCGATGGGCCTGGGATTCGCCGTGCTCACCGCGGCCGACGTCGCGGCCGGTGGTGGCGACGGGGCGGCGGTCGAGGCCGCCGCCACCGCTGTCGCGGCGCGTTGCCGGGTGCTGTTCGGGGTGCAGGATCTCGAACGCCTGCGCCGTGGCGGGCGGATCGGTGCGGCCTCGGCGCTGCTCGGGGCCGCGATCGCGGTGAAACCGCTGCTGCACCTGTCCGAGGGGCGGATCGCGCCGCTGGAGAAGGTGCGCACGACCGGCCGGCTGACCGAGCGGCTGGTCACCCTGGCGGTCGCGGCGGCGGCCGGGCCAGGGGCGCGGCTGGCCGTGCACCACCTGGGGGCTGCCGACCGGGCGGAGGACATCGCCGACCGGCTCCGTGAGCAGCTGCCGCACGCCGCGGAGGTGCAGGTCTCGGAGGTCGGCGCGGTGATCGGCGCGCATGTCGGCACCGGGCTGGTCGGGGTCGTGATCGTCCCCGCCGGGTGAGCTCCGCCGCACCGCCACCACCTCCGTGATCCTCCGTCCGGCCCGATGCCGGCAGCGGTCGATGTGTACCAGCGGGGGGCGGCGGTGAGGGGCACTCCGGGCGCCGCAGACCCCGGTCTGTCCACAACCGACCGGTACATCCACAGATCGGCAACTCGCCGTTGCGGCACCCGCTCGCGGTCCTAGCGTCGAGGGCGTGACCAGGTCGGATGCCAGTCGAGTCCCGTCCCGGCGGCTCGCCGGGCTGACCGCGTACCCGCCGGTGCGCCCGCCCGCCCCGGTACCGGGGCGCTCCGGTCCGGAGCCTCGGACCCAGCGAGACCGGACCCAGCGAGACCGGACCCAGCGAGACCGGACCCAGCGAGACCGGACTCCGGGGGACCGGACGCTGGGGGACCGGACTCCTCGGGGAATGGACCCGCCGACGGTTCCGCTGACCGTGGCGGTGCCCGCCCCGGCGGGTGCGGCATCGCCCCCGCGCGGGCGTGGCGGACCTGTCGGCACTCCCGGTGAGGTGGCTCCGCCCGGAGGTCGCCCCTCGTTCCTTCGCCGGACCGTGGTCCGCTGGCTTCCGCCGTCGCTGACCGGGGCCCGGGTCGATCCGGGCCGGCGGGGCGCGCTCGTGCTGGTCGGTGTGGTGCTCGCCGGCGCCGTCCTGGCCGGCGTCGGCGTGTGGTCGAACAGGCCCACGGCGCAGCCGGTCGCCGGGTTGCCGGAGGTGACCGCCGCTCCGGCGTCGTCGGCACCCGATCCCCCGGAGGCGGCGGCCCCGGTCACGGCCGGCCCGCTGGTGATCAGCGTCGTCGGCCGGGTGGCCCGGCCGGGCCTGGTCCGGATCCCGGACGGATCCCGGGTCGCCGACGCCGTCGACGCGGTGGGCGGAGCGTTGCCGGGCGTCGACCTGACCGGGGTCAACCTGGCCCGCCGGCTCGGCGACGGCGAGCAGATCGCGATCGGCGTCCCGGGCGCCGTCGAGGCCCCGCCGGAGGTGCCCGTGCCCGGCGGGGAACCGGCCTCCGGTTCCGAACCCGGCGCCGGTGGAGCGCCCGGCACGGCGAAGGTCGATCTCAACCGGGCCACGGCGGCCGATCTCGACGCGCTGCCCGGGGTCGGGCCGGTGACCGCCACGAAGATCATCGATTGGCGGACCACGAATGGCCGATTCAGCCGGGTGGAGCAGCTGCGGGAGATCGACGGGATCGGTGAGCGCCGATTCGCGCAGCTCAAGGACCTGGTCCGGGTCTGATGCCGTCCCGGGAGCGCATCCAGCGCCGGCGGCGGAGCGAGGCCACGCACGAGCCCGGCCGGGACGACGACGAGGAGGACCGTCCTGCCCCGCCCGATCTCCGGCTGGTACCCGCGGCGCTGGCGACCTGGGCGGCGATCCTGTGCGGGCTGCTCGGCGGCCCGGCGGGCGGGATCGCCGCCGCGCTGGGGGCGTCGACGGTGGTCATCACCGTGCTGCTCCGGGGGCGGATCAGCGCCCGTGCGGCCGCACCGGGCTCCATCGTGCTGGCCGCAGGCGGCTGTGCGGTGGTGGCCGCGGTGCTCGTGACCGGGCACGCGTCCGCGCTGGCGGCGCACCCGCTCCGGGAGTCCGCGGCGCGCGGCGCCGCGGCCGAGGTCCGGGTGGTGCTGAGCGACGACCCGCGGATCCTGCGCGGCCCCGGTGGCGGCGGCGAGTCGGGTAGCGCGCGGGCCATCGCGCTGGTCCCGGCCGAGCTCGTCGCCGCGACGGCGGGCGACGGATCGTGGACGACCGGGGGCAAGGTGCTCCTGCTGGCCCCCGCCGCGACCTGGGCCGGGCTGCTGCCGGGGCAGGAGGTCTCGGCAGCCGGGCTGCTGGCGCCCGCGCAGCGGCCCGATCTGACCGTCGCGGTGCTGCGGGTGCGCGGGGCGCCGCAGGACATCGGCCCGCCTCCGTGGTGGCAGACCATCGCCGGCGGGCTGCGCGACGGACTGCGGGACGGCTCGCTCGCGACGCTGCCGGAGGGGCCCGCCGGGTTGCTCCCCGGGCTGGCCATCGGGGACACCCGCTCCCAGCTGCCCGAGATCGAGCAGGACTTCCGCACCGCCGGCCTGGCGCATCTCGTGGCGGTATCCGGATCCAACGTGACCGTGGTGACGGGGGCGGTGCTGCTCCTGCTGCGCGGGTTCCGGGTGGACCCGCGGATCGCGGCGGCCGCGGCGATGCTTGCCCTCGTCGGCTTCGTGGTGCTCGCCCGGCCGTCGCCATCGGTGCTCCGGGCCGGGGTGATGGGGGCGATCGTCCTGCTGGCACTGGCCGTGGGGCGGGCCCGCTCGGCACTGCCCGCGCTGTCCGCCGCGGTGCTCGGGCTGCTGCTCGCCGGTCCCGCGCTCGCCGTCGACGCCGGGTTCGCGCTGTCGGTGGTCGCGACCGGAGCACTGGTCCTGTTGGCTCCCGGCTGGTCCGCCGCGCTGCGGCGCCGTGGCGTGCCACCCGGCCCCGCGGAAGCGCTCGTCGTCCCGGTCGTCGCGGCGTTCGCCACCGCGCCGCTGCTCGCCGGATTGAACGGCCGGATCGGGCTGGTCACGGTGGTCGCGAACCTGCTCGCCGCCCCGGCCGTGGCACCGGCGACCGTGCTCGGGGTGCTCGGCGCCGTGCTCTCGGCGGTCAGCGCGGACGCGACGCGATGGTGCACCTGGGCCGCGGGCCCGTTCGTGCGGTGGCTGGTGCTGGTCGGGGACCGGGCCGCGGCGGTGCCGGGCGCGGAGGTGCCCTGGCCCGCCGGGACGGCCGGCGCGCTGTTGCTGGCCGGGATCCTGCTCGCACTGCTGGCCATGGGCCGGGTACCGCGGCTGCGGGCCGTGCTGATCGCGCTGCTCGTGGGCGTGCTGATCGTGCTCGTCCCGACCCGCTTCGTGCCACCGGGCTGGCCGCCCGCGGGCTGGCGGGTGGTCGCCTGCGATGTGGGGCAGGGTGACGCATTGGTGCTGGCCACCGGTGTTCCGGGGCACGTGGTGCTGGTCGACACCGGACCGACCGACGACGCCGTCGACGTCTGCCTGGACCGGCTCGGTGTCCGGGTGATCGACCTGGTGGTGATCACCCACCTGCACGCCGACCACGACGGCGGGCTGGGCGGGGCGTTGCGGGGCAGGGGAGTGGGCGGGGTCGCCGTCGGCCCGGTCCGGGAGCCGGCCTCAGGGATGCGGGAGCTCGCCCGCGTCGCCGATCGGTCCGGCGCCCCGGTCGTCGGTCTCGCCCGCGGGGCCGAGCTGCGCTGGCCCGAGCTGGAACTACGGGTCGTCGGCCCGGTGCATCCACCGTCCTCGGTGGACGGGGAGGACGGGACCGCCGTGAACGACGGCTCGCTGGTGCTGCACGCCGCCACACCGGCCGGGTCGGTGCTGCTGACCGGGGACATCGAGATCGCCGCCCAGGACGACCTGATCGCCTCGGGCGGCGACCTGCGGGCCGATGTGCTCAAGCTGCCGCACCACGGTTCCGCGAAGTTCGCGCCAACGCTCGTCGACGCCGTGCAGCCGCGCGCCGCACTGGTCAGCTCGGGCAACGGCAACACCTACGGGCACCCGAACCCGGAGCTGGTCGACCGGTTGCAGCGCACCGGGGTGATGGTCGCCAGGACCGATCGCTCGGGTGATCTCGCGGTGACCGGAACAGACCCGGCGGAGCTCACGGTCGTCGCGCGGGGAGATCCCCGACCGGCACCGGGCCGGCGGACCGGCCGACCGATGCCCCGGCCCGACCGCGTGGTGCCCCGGCCCGATGGGGCAGTGCGCCGGACCGGCCACCCGCTACCCCGGACCGGCCGGCCGGTACCCCGGGGCCGGCGGGTCCGCGCGGGCGGCTCAGCGGCGCTTCGCCAGCGCCTCGCGGACGGCCACGCTGGTGGAGGGCACGGTGGCGGTCGGGCCGACCTCGCCGGACACGGCGTCCAGGGTCTTCAGGCCGTCACCGGTGATCATGAGGACGGTCTCGGCGTCCGGGTCGAGCTTCCCGGCCTCGAGCAGCTTCTTCGTCGTGGCGACGGTGACCCCGCCCGCGGTCTCGGCGAACACGCCCTCGGTCTCGGCGAGCAGCCGGATGCCGGCGACGACCTCGGCGTCGGAGACGTGCCCGAGCGACCCGCCGGTGCGTCGGACCGAGTCCAGGACGTACGGGCCGTCGGCCGGGTTCCCGATGGCGAGGGAGCGGGCGATGGTGTCCGGCTTCTGCGGCTGGATCACGTCGTGACCGGCCTCGAACGCGGCGGCGACCGGCGAGCAGCCGGTGGCCTGGGCACCGAACACGGTGTACGGGGTCGGCTCGACGAGCCCGAGCTTGCCCAGCTCGGTGAACCCCTTGTCGATCTTCGTCAGCTGGGACCCGGAGGCGACCGGCACGACCACCTGCTGCGGCAGCCGCCAGCCCAGCTGCTCGGCGACCTCGTAACCCAGGGTCTTGGAACCCTCGGCGTAGTAGGGGCGGACGTTGACGTTCACGAACGCCCAGTCCTCGTGCTCCGCGGCGAGCTCGGTGGCCAGCCGGTTCACGTCGTCGTAGTTGCCGTCCACGGCGAGCAGCGTGCCACCGTAGACCGCGGTGGTGATGATCTTCGGCTGCTCCAGGGACGACGGGATCAGCACGACCGAGTCCCAGCCCGCCCGTGCCGCGGCCGCCGCGACGGCATTCGCCAGGTTCCCGGTGGACGGGCAGCACAGCACCGAGAAGCCGAGCTCACGGGCGGCGGCGAGAGCGACCGCGACGACCCGGTCCTTGAACGAGTGGGTGGGGTTGCCGGTGTCGTCCTTCACCCAGAGCTTGCGGACGCCGAGCGCCCGCGCCAGGTTGTCCGCCTCGATCAGCCGGGTGAGGCCGGGCTCGGTGTTGCGGTGCTCCTGCACGGTGCTCGGCACCGGGAGCAGGTCGCGGTAGCGCCAGATCGACTTCGGGCCGGCTTCGATCGAGGCCCGGGTCACCTTCGGGAAGTCGTAGGCCACCTCGAGCGGCCCGAAACACCGGGGGCAGGCGAACTCGGCGGCCAGCGGCACCTCGTGGCCGCACTCGCGACAGGAGAGTGCGCGGGCGGGGCCCAGGTCGTAGGCCGAGGTCGTTTCGGGCGCAGCAGTGAGAGTCACGAGATCTCCTCATCTGTCCCGCCAGGGCGGCGGGGCGGAATTGGCACCGTGTTCGTCGACGTCCTGCCGCGCGGTCACGCGCAGGCGGGCGGATCGTCGTGCGACGCCGGTTGCCGGGGCTTCAACGGGCCGTTCCCTCTGCCCCTCTGGATGAGCCATATTCGATTGTCGCCGGCCGGTGATCGGCCGGGCGCCGAGAACGCTACGCGACGTGGTGTGCACCTGGCCAGCCGAAGTGCCCGGACGGGGATGCGGCTCACCGGCCGTCGGGGGAGTGGGCCACGATGAGACGCGTGAGCAGGACGCGTGACGCCGGACCGCCCGCCCCCCTGCAGCTGGTGGTGGGCGACGAGGAGTTCCTGGCCGAACGGGCGGTGTCCGAGCTGGTCCGCCGGATCCGGCAGGACGATCCGGAGGTCGAGCTCCGCCGGTTCCGCACCTCGGAGGTCGCGCCCGGCGAGCTGGCGGGACACCTCAGCCCGTCGCTGTTCGCGGAGAGCAGGGTGATTGTGCTCACCCATGCCCAGGACACGACGAAGGACATGCTCGCCGCGATCGCCGGGTACATCAAGGATCCGGCACCGGGGATCGTCCTGGTTGCGCTGCACGCCGGCGGGGCCAAGGGCAAGGCGCTGGTCGACCTGCTGAAGAAGGCCGGAGCGCAGGTGACTACCTGCAACCGGATCACCCGCGCCGACGAGCGGTCGGACTTCGTGCACGCCGAGGTCCGGCGCAACGGCGGGAGCATCACCCCCGGTGCGCTGGCCGTCCTGGTCGAGGCGGTCGGATCGGACCTGCGCGAGCTCGCCTCCGCGGCCGGGCAGCTCGTCGCCGACACCGGCGGGAAGATCGACGAGGCCGGGGTGCGCCGGTACCACCGTGGCCGCGCCGAATCGTCCGGCTTCGCGGTCGCGGACGCAGCCGTCGCGGGTGACCGCAGGGGCGCGCTGGAGGCGCTGCGCTGGGCACTGGTACTGGGTGTTCCGCACGTCCTGATCGCGGATGCGCTGGCCGACTCGGTACGGACACTGGCGAAGGTCGGCTCGGCGGGCCGGGGCGACCCGAACCGGCTGGCCGGCGAGCTGGGCATGCCGCCGTGGAAGATCCGCAAGGCGCAGGGCGTCGTCCGGCAGTGGCGACCCGAGCAGCTCGCCGTGGCGATCGCCGCGACCGCGCGGGTCAACGCCGACGTGAAGGGCGTCGCGGCCGATCCCGCCTACGCTCTGGAGCGCGCGGTGCTCGCCGTCGTCGAGGCCCGCGTCGAGCGCTGACGTGTCGCGCGCTGATCGGGGCGTGCCGCCCCGGCTGTACAGACGCCGACGGCGCCGCCCCGATGCCGGGGCGGCGCCGTCGTGGTGCGTGCGAGAGCGGGTGGCTCAGGCGCCGACCTTGTTGAGCTGCTTGGCGAGCGCCGACTTGCGGTTCGCCGCCTGGTTCTTGTGGATGACGCCCTTACCGGCCGCCTTGTCCAGCGCCCTGGCCGCCTTGCGCTGCAGCTCGGCAGCGTTGTCCGCGCCCTGCTCCGCGGCCTCGCGGAAGTGGCGGATGGCGGTCTTGACCGACGACTTCACCGACTTGTTGCGCTGCCGACGCTTCTCGTTGGTCTTGACCCGCTTGATCTGCGACTTGATGTTGGCCACGTCTACCTGGTCTTCCTGCCTGCTGCGTTCGGCTGGTCTGCTCGAGTCCGGTTCCGCTCCGGCGGCACCGGACGGTCGTACCGTCCCGGGCGAGCACGCCGAGCGCTCAGCGGTCAAGGCTACCAGCGGGAATTTCCGGCCCCTGTGCGGGGCCGCTCCACCGGCGCCGGACCTCACCAGACGCGGTACGGGACGAATCTACCGTCGAGCACTTCCGGACTTCCGACCCCTCCGGTTCCGCGCGGCGCCCGGGTGCCGGCCGCTCGCCTCCGAGCCGGTGGCGGACGCCCACCGGCGAGCGGTCCCGGAGGCCCCCGGATCGCGGCCCCGGCCGCTCCACCCGGCTGCCGTGGGGGTCGCCGGTGACGACATGGGACGATGGTCGCGGACCCGACGCGACAGCGAAAGCCGAGTACAACCGAGTGACGACGTACGCCGACCGCACGTTCACCCCGCCGGAGCGCATCCGGAACTTCTGCATCATCGCCCACATCGACCACGGGAAATCGACCCTGGCCGACCGGATGTTGCAGGTCACCGGGGTCCTCAGCGCGCGTGACGCCCGGGCCCAGTACCTGGACCGGATGGACATCGAGCGCGAGCGCGGCATCACGATCAAGGCGCAGAACGTCCGCCTGCCGTGGACCGCGAAGAACGCCGACGGCGTCGAGACCGAGCACGTGCTGCACCTGATCGACACCCCGGGCCACGTCGACTTCACCTACGAGGTCTCCCGGGCGCTCGAGGCGTGCGAGGGCGCGATCCTGCTGGTCGACGCAGCGCAGGGGATCGAGGCACAGACCCTGGCCAACCTGTACCTGGCCATGGAGAAGGACCTGCACATCATCCCGGTCCTGAACAAGATCGACCTGCCGGCGGCGGACCCGGAGCGCTACGCCGCGGAGATCGCGCACATCACCGGCTGTGAGCCGGAGGACGTGCTGCGCTGCTCGGCCAAGACCGGTGAGGGTGTGGAGGCGGTGCTCGACGCCGTCATCGCGCAGGTACCCGCCCCGGTCGGCGACGCCGACGCACCCGCCCGGGCGATGATCTTCGACTCGGTCTACGACACCTACCGCGGCGTCGTCACCTACATCCGGGTCGTCGACGGGAAGCTGTCCCCGCGCGAGAAGATCAAGATGATGTCGACCGGTGCCGAGCACGAGCTGCTGGAGATCGGCATCGTCTCCCCGGAGCCCAAGCCGTCGGTCGGCCTCGGTGTCGGCGAGGTCGGTTACCTGATCACCGGGGTGAAGGACGTCCGGCAGTCGAAGGTCGGCGACACCGTCACCAGCAAGCGCCGCGGTGCCGACACGCCGCTGACCGGCTATCGCGAGCCGAAGCCGATGGTCTACTCCGGGCTGTACCCGATCGACGGCTCCCAGTACCCGGAGCTGCGCGAGGCGCTGGACAAGCTGCAGCTCAACGACGCCGCGCTCACCTACGAGCCGGAGACCTCCGCCGCGCTCGGATTCGGCTTCCGCTGCGGCTTCCTCGGCCTGCTGCACCTGGAGATCACCCGGGACCGCCTGGAACGCGAGTACGACCTGGACCTCATCTCGACGGCGCCCAACGTCGTCTACCAGGTCACCACCGACGACGGCACGGAGCTGGAGGTCACCAACCCCAGCGACTGGCCGACCGGCAAGATCGCCGAGATCCGCGAGCCGATCACGAAGATCACGATCCTCACCCCGTCGGAGTTCGTCGGCACGATCATGGAGCTCTGCCAGAGCCGGCGCGGCCAGCTCGGCGGCATGGACTACCTGTCCGAGAGCCGGGTCGAGCTGCGCTACACGATCCCGATGGGCGAGATCATCTTCGACTTCTTCGACGCGTTGAAGTCACGCACCCGCGGCTACGCCAGCCTCGACTACGAGGAGGCCGGCGAGCAGGCGGCGGACCTGGTCAAGGTGGACATCCTGCTGCAGGGCGAGGCGGTGGACGCCTTCTCCGCCATCGTGCACAAGGAGTCGGCCTACGCCTACGGCACGTCGATGGCGACCAAGCTGCGCGAGCTGATCCCGCGCCAGCAGTACGAGGTGCCGATCCAGGCCGCCGTCGGCGCGCGGATCATCGCCCGCGAGACGATCCGTGCCATCCGCAAGGACGTGCTCGCCAAGTGCTACGGCGGCGACATCAGCCGTAAGCGCAAGCTGCTGGAGAAGCAGAAGGAGGGCAAGAAGCGGATGAAGACGATCGGCCGGGTCGAGGTTCCGCAGGAGGCCTTCGTGGCGGCGCTGTCCACCGGTGGCGGCCAGGCGACCGAGAAGCCCAAGAAGTAGCGCGTCCGGACATGAGAGCGGGCCCGGATCCCTGCGGGGTCCGGGCCCGTGATGTACGTGGGGGCGGCGGGGGGAGAGTGCGTCGGCTCTACACGACGGATCCTGCACGGGGGCCGGGGATCGTGCTGTCGCACGCGGCGGGTCGGGCGGCGGGTGCGCGGCGCGGGGAGAGAATGCGCTGTACACGCTGGCACACCGACTCGACCACGGTCCGTCCCTCGGCCGACAGGTGCACCAGCACCCGGCGGCGGTCGAGCGGATCGGCCGACCGGTAGGCCAGCTTCCGCTCGACGAGACGGTCCACGATCCGGGTCGCCGTGGGGGCGGGCAGCGACGTGTGTCCCGCGATCTCACCCATGCTGCGGCCGGTGCCGCGGGCGAGCATCAACAGGACCCGCCAGCCGTCACGGCTGACCTCGGTCGCGCTGGGGTGGGTGGACAGGGCTGTGGCCACGGCGTGGTCGACCCGGTCCAGGAATTCGACGACACCTGTGGCTCCAGGCGCCGGGGCTGCCATGGTGGCAGCACCCGACGCCCGTCGACTGAAAGGCTCGGTCACGATGACGGACTGTACTTGCCGAACGGGCGAAATCCGACCCTGTCCTGGGGATACCTCCCCCCAGCGCCCGGCGGTCGTCACACTGCGGTGACGAACATGGCGCGGACCAGCGTCGATGCGCACCGGCCACCGCCATCCGAGTGCATCACGACTGCATCACATCCAGATCACGTAACAGATCTGTGACGCGGGACGATATGATCCGCCGCTCAGCGGGTCAGGACGACCTTGCCGGCCGTCTTCCCGGCCGCCATCGCCTCGAACGCGTCCTTCGCCGACGTCATCGGCAGCTCGGTCCCGATCTCCGGGGTGATGCCGGAGGTCGCCACGAAGTCCATCAGGTTGGCGAGCTCCTCGCGGGTTCCCATCGTCGCCCCGACGACCTCCAGCTGCAGGAAGAACAGCCGCTGCAGATCCGCCGGCGGGTTCGGCCCCGACGTGGAGCCACA
Source organism: Pseudonocardia autotrophica (assembly GCF_003945385.1). Taxonomy (NCBI): domain Bacteria; kingdom Bacillati; phylum Actinomycetota; class Actinomycetes; order Pseudonocardiales; family Pseudonocardiaceae; genus Pseudonocardia; species Pseudonocardia autotrophica. The sequence continues at coordinate 4,973,274 of NZ_AP018920.1, read as the reverse complement.
GATGACGATCCGCCCGCCCGGCTTCAGCGCCCGCATGGAGTGCTTCCAGGTCGCCTCGCCGACCGACTCCATGACGGCGTCGACCTTGCCGGGCAGCTTCGCCCCGGACTCGAAGGTGGCGTGCGCGCCGAGCCGCTCGGCCAGTGCCCGCTTCTCCTCGTCGCGGCCGGTGACCCAGACGGTCAGGCCGGCGGCCACGCCGAGCTGGACCAGGGCCGTCGAGACCCCGCCGGACGCGCCCTGGACGAGCACCGTCTGGCCGGGCTGCAGGCCGGACTTGGTGAACAGCATGCGGTACGCGGTGAGCCATGCGGTGCCCAGCACGGCGCCCTGCGCCGGGGTGAGCCCCTGCGGCGCGGGCACGGCGTTGCGGGCCGGCACGATCACCCGGTCGGCCATCGTGCCCTGGTGCCGTTCGGTGAGCAGGGAGCGCTTCGGGTCGAGGGTCTCGTCCCCGCGCCAGTCCGGATCGCCGATGATCGGGTAGAGCACGACCTCGGTGCCGTCGTCGAGGGTGCCGGCGCCGTCGCAGCCCAGGATCATCGGGAACTGGTCGGGCTTGATGCCGACGCCGCGCAGTGTCCAGAGGTCGTGCATGTTGAGGCTGGCGGCGGAGACCGACACCGAGACCCAGCCGTCCGGCACCTCGGGATCGGGCCGCTCGCCCACGACGAGGGCGTCGAGTGGGGCGTCGGCGTTGGGCTCCTGGGCGTACACAGCGAACATGGGCCCGAACCTAGCCGCTGGGTGGCCGTACTACCGTGTGGAGTGTGCGCACGATCATCGACGCCTGGGACGCCTTCGAGCTGTGGCTGACCCAGCTCCCGTTCCTCTTCCAGGTCGTGTTCGTGACCGTCGTGGTGCTGCCGCTGTGCGCGGGCGTGGCGATCGGACTGGATCGGATCACCGCGCGCTTCGACCGGGCACCCGGTCCCGGAACCCCCGACCGGCGGGACTGACCGGTCAGAGCGGGCACGCGGCGAGCGCGGCGAGGGTCTCCGAGCAGCCGGCGTCCACCCGCACGGTGGCGAGGTCGTCGCCCCGGGTCGCCCCGCGGTTGACGATGACCACCGGGACTCCCGCCTTCCACGCCGCCCGGACGAACCGGAGCCCGGACATGACCTGCAGCGACGATCCGGCGACGAGCAGCGCGTCGTCCGGGGTCAGCGCGGCGACCGCGGCGTAGCAGCGGGCCACCCGGTCCTTCGGGACGTTCTCGCCGAAGAAGACCACGTGCGGCTTGAGCGTGCCGCCGCAGCTCGCGCAGGGCACGATCCGGAAGCCGTCGGTGATCTCGACGGCGGCGTCCCCGTCCGGCGCGGTCTCTACCTGCGCGCTGTGCGCCTCGGTGAAACCCGGGTTCGACGCCGTCAGCCGGGCCTGCAGCTCGTCACGCGGGCTGAGCCGGCGACAGTCCAGGCACACCACCTCGTCGATCCGGCCGTGCAGGTCGATCACACCGCGGTGCCCGGCGGCCTCGTGCAGACCGTCGACGTTCTGCGTGATCAGCCGCTCGACCAGTCCGGCTGCCCCGAGCGCGGCGAGCGCGACGTGCCCGGGATTCGGATCGGCCCGGCGCATCCGCGCCCACCCGACGTGGCTGCGCGCCCAGTAGCGGCGCTGCGCCGGCTCGCCGGAGACGAACTCGGAATAGGTCATCGGGTTGCGCGGCCGGGAGCCGGGCCCGCGATAGTCGGGGATCCCGGAGTCGGTGGACAGGCCCGCGCCGGTGAGGACGACCAGCCGGCGTCCGGCCAGCAGCTCCGGCACCGTGCCCGGGTCGGTGCTGATCCCGAGTGCGGGAGCGGTCATGCGATCCAGGGTAGGCGGGTTCGCCCGCTCAGTCCTGCGGAACCCAGGACGGCTTGCGCTTCTCGCCGAACGCCCGGATCCCCTCCTGCCCTTCCGCGGAGGCGAAGTACGACGCCGACAGGGTGTTCATCGCGGCGAAGTCCTCGGCCATCGTGGCGGGCCGTTCGCGGCGGAGCATCGCCTTCGTCCCGGCGAGCGCACCGGGGGCGCCGAGCCCGAGCATCCCGGTGTAGCGGGCGACCTCCTCGTCGAGCTGCTCGGCGGGCACCGCACTGTTGATCAGACCGATCGCGACCGCCCGCCGGGCGTCGAAGGTCTCGCCGGTGAGGAACAGCTCGTGTGCCGCCCGTGCGGTCAGCCGGGGCAGCACGGTCACCGAGATGACCGCCGGGACGACGCCGATCCGGACCTCGGAGAACGCGAAGGTGACCGGCTCGGCGGCCACCGCCACGTCGCAGGCGGCGACGATGCCGACCCCACCGGCCCTGGCCGGGCCGGACAGCCGGACGACGACCGGCTTGGGGGAGTCCCACAGCGTCGTCAGGATCCTCGGCACCTCGGTGACGCCCTGCTGTTGCGCGCCGGCACCCTTCGACTCCTTGAGGTCCATCCCGGCGCAGAACACGGTGCCGGTGTGGGTCAGCACGATCACCCGTACCGCGTCGTCGGCGATCGCCGAGTCGAGGTGCGCGATCAGCTCGCGGCGCAGCTGCGCGGAGAGCGCGTTGCGGTTGTGCGGCGAGTCCAGGGTGATCGTCGCCACGCCCGCTGCGACGTCGAGACGGACGAGTTCGGCGGGGGCGCTGTCTGCGGTGTCAGCCACCCGTCCGACCCTAGCCGGACGGCCGGGCCGTGCCGCTGCGGTGCGGCACGGCTCACCGGGACGGTGCGGATCAGGTCCGTGGCTGGCGGGGCACCGTCCGGAGCACGGCGAGCTGCTGGTCGAGCTCGGCGGCGATGAGCTCGGCGTGCAGCGAGGCGCACCCGCCGTCGTGTGCGGCGAGCGCCCGGTGCCTGCGCACCAGGTCGTCGAGGGAATCCAGCAGGCGGTCGACGGCCGTCCGCTCGGTGGCGGGCGCCGGGATCGGGTGCGCGGCGACTGTCGGTGCGACGCCCGGGGTCTCCGGGCGGATCAGCTCTGCGGTCATTCGACGTTCTCCGTTGAACGTGTCGGGGTCGGGTGCGGCATCCGGTCGATGCATCCGGCTCGATTCAGTGGGTCGATCTCCGTTGTACCCGCGTCAGCGGTCTTTGACACTGTGTAGAACACGGGTGCGACGCAGGACACGGTGGCCGGGCGTGATTCAGCGGTGACCGGTCGTGATCGAATCCGGCTGCGGAGAGTGATCATGCGGCCGACGGGTGAGCGGAACCGCCGGTGGCATCGCCGCCTGTGATGATCCGGTGGGTGGCCCACGACGGGTGGTCGGCATACCGTGGACGGGTGGACGTCCCCCTCGTCAAGCGCAGGCACGTCGACCTGTGTCGGCTGCGCTCGGCGCTGTGAGACCCGGCCCCGCCGCCCGGTCCCACTCCTGCGAGGAGCCTCGATGTCTCCCAGTCGCCCGATCTCCCGAACCGTGCCGTCGGCAACTGCGCCGTCCCGAACCGTGCCGTCCGGAACCGTGCCGTCCGGAACCGAGCCGTCCCGAAGCGCCGCGCGGAACCCCGCCGTCGTGATCGTCGGCGCCGGCCCGCGCGGTGTCGGCGTGCTCGAACGCATGGTCGCCGGCGCACCCGAGGTGTACGCCGACGTGCTCGCCGGCCCCGGCCTGGACGTGCACCTGGTCGATCCGTTCCCGGCCGGGGCCGGCCGGATCTGGCGGCACACCCAGTCGCCGCTGCTGGCGATGAACTCGATGGCCGCCGACGTCACCATGTGGACCGACGACTCGGTCGTCTGCGCCGGCCCGATCGCACCGGGACCCTCGTTCTGGGAGTGGGCGCAGGAGCTGCGCGAGCACGGCGACCCGGTCGCCGAGCTCGGTGCCGAGGGCGCCGCCGAGCTGGCGACGGTGACGGCGTCGACCTTCCCGACCCGGCGGTTGCAGAGCCACTACCTCGGCGCCGTGCTGCGCGAGGTGCTCGACCGGGCACCGGCCGGGATGCGCGTGCACCTGCACCGGACGACCGCGAAGTCGCTCACCGAGGACGGCCCCGACCAGATCGTCCGGCTGGCGTCGGGCACGACGCTGCGGGCCGACGTCGTCGTGCTTGCCTCCGGGCACCTCGACGCCGCACCGACCCCCGACGAGCGTGATCTCGCCGCACGGGCCGGGGAGCTGGGGCTGCGCTACCTGCCGCCGGAGCAGACCACCGACTCGGACCTGTCGGTGATCGAACCGGGGGAGACGGTGCTGGCCCGCGGACTGGGACTGGCGTTCGTCGATCTCGTGGTGCTGCTGTTCGAGGGCCGCGGCGGGCGGTTCGTCCCCGACAGCGACAGCGACAGCGACGCCGCCGACGCCGACGCCGCCGCCACTACCGGCGAGCCTGGACGGCTGCGCTACATCCCGTCCGGCCGGGAGCCGGTGCTGATCGCCGGATCCCCGCGCGGGGCCACCTACCACTCGAAGACGCATTACCAGCTGCGCGGCGGTATCCCGCCGCTACCGCACTTCCTCACGCCGGAGGTGACCGACGGGCTGGTCGCGCTCGGCCGCCCGGTGGACTTCCGGGAGGAGGTCTGGCCGCTGATGGCCAAGGAGATCGGCTGGGGCTGGTACCACGAGCTGTTCCACGGCCATCCCGACCGGGTCGGTACCGGCTGGGACGACTTCGCGGCCCGGTTCGCCGCGGCGCCGCACGGCTCGCCCGAAGAGACCGAGCTGATCACCTGGGTCGTCCCGGACCCGCTCGACCGGCTCGACCTGACCGCGCTCGACCGCCCCCTGGAGGGGCTGCACGCACCCGATCTGGAGTCCCTGCAGGCACGGGTCCGTGAGCGGATCGCCGAGGACCTGCGCCAGCACGTCGACGAGCGGCACACCCCGCATCTCGGCGCGTTCGTCGCGATGCTGTCGGTCTTCACCGAGACGACCCGGTTGGCGGGCTCCGATGCGCTCTCGGCGCGTTCGCGGGCGCGTGACCTGCCCTGGTGGCAGAGCTTCTTCAACTCCGTCGCGTCCGGCCCGCCCGGCTTCCGGGTGCGCGAGCTGCTCGCGCTCTCCCGGAGCGGTCATCTCGCTTTCCTCGGCGCGGGGATGGATCTGACGCTCGACCGGGACGGGTTCCACGCCACCAGCGCGTCGCTGGCCGGTGCCGATCGGGTCACCGCGCAGGTGCTGGTGGACGCGCGGCTGCCCGATCCGAGCCTGTCCCGCACCGCCGATCCGCTGCTCGGCGGGCTGCTGGCGCGCGGCGAGGCGGTCGAGGAGATCCTGCTCGACGACGACGGCACGCTGTTGCGCAACACCGGTCTGCTGTCCGTGCGCCCGGCCGACGGCGCGCTGTACACCGCGGACGGAGGTGTGCACGAGCGACGGTTCGCGATCGGGCCGCACACCACCGTCAAGGTCGCCGGAGCCTTCACCCGGCCCGGGACGAACGCACAGAGCCTGCGCTACAACGACGCCGTCGCCCGTGCCGTCCTGGGCTCGCTGCCCGGCCGCACGGCGGACACCTGCTCGTCCGCCTGAGGCGGGGCCGCACCCGTCGTAGCGACGGGTGCGGCCGGTGTCCGGTCAGAGCGTGACGCCGGAGAACAGCAGCACGGCGAGCCCTAGGCCGACCGCCAGGTTGACCCCGGTGGCGGCGGCGAACACCCCGATCGGACGCCATCCGGCCTCGCGCAGCGGGGCCACCCGGAACTCCAGCCCGATCGAGACGAACGCCAGGATCAGGAACGTCGTCCGGAACGCGTTGACGTCGCTGATCAACGGCTTGGCCGCGTCCGAGCCGATCACGCCGATGACGACGGTCGCGATGATCGAGGCGGCCAGGAAGCCGAGCACGAACTTCGGGAACCGCTCCCAGAAGTCCCTGATCCCGGGCCGAGCCGACGCCGTCCGCTCGACCTTCAGTGCGAAGTAGGCGGTCAGGGCGACCGCGACGACCCCGAGCAGCGCGTTCTGCGTGGTCTTGACGATCGTCGCGATCTGCAGTGCCTCCTCACCGACGATCGCACCGGCCGCGCTGACCGCCGCGGTGGTGTCGATGTTGCCGCCGATCCAGGCGCCGGCGACGGCGGGGGAGAGGCCGAGGACGTCCACCGCGGCCGGCAGCAGGAAGATCGAGGGCAGCGCGAACAGGATCACCAGGCTGGCCGTGTAGGCGAGCTGCTCCTTCTTCGCCTGCACCGCGCCGGCGGCCGCGATCGCGGCGCTCACACCGCAGATCGACACCGCCGAGGCGAGCAGTGCCCGCAGCTTGTCGTCCACCCCGAGCCGCCCGCCCAGCCACCAGGTGAAGCCGAACACCGCGGTGATCAGCACCAGCGCCTGCAGCACCGCGGGACCGGCGGCCCGCACGATCACCGAGAAGTCGATCGAGGCGCCGAGCAGGACCAGGCCGGTCTTGATGAAGAACTCGGTGCGGAACCCGCCGGAGAGCCGCTCGCGCAGCCCGGTGACGGTCAGCACGACGTTGCCGAGCAGGCCGAGCAGGATCGCGTAGACGGGATACTCGACCGCCTCGGCGATCTCGGCCCACGCGGTGCCCTCTGCTGCCTCCGGGACGGCCTGTTCCAGGAACCGGACGAGCGCCCCGATCACGACGACGACCGCGACGCCGCCGAGTGCCCAGGCGGTCGCCGAGCGGGGGGCGGTGGTGGCCTGCCGGTCGCTCACGGGACCAGCCACCCGGGCCAGAGTCCGCTGAGGATCAGGACCAGCAGCAGCAGGCCGACGACGGTCGCAGCCCAGTCCTCGTTGAGCGCCAGGCGCCGTTGGGCGGGGACGTCGCCCGCGGAGCGGGCGGGGTCGGGATCGGCGGGGGTTCCGGGGGCGCTCACGGGCGGTCTCCGGCGACGGTTCGGGTCACGGCGGTTTCCTTCAGGAGTGGTTCGGGACGTGGGAGGAGGGCCGTGGGCCGCTCAGGTGCCGGCACCCACCGGCTCCTGCTCGGCCTGTTCGGCGCGGGCCCGGCGCAGCCGGGTGACGGCCACCGAGATCGCGGCGATCCACAGGGCCACGACCGTCACGTACACGGCGACCGTGACGGCGGTCCCCGCCTCGAACGTGCGCAGCACGACCCGGGAATTGGTCAGGATGATGATTCCGCCGACCGCGGTGCCCAGCACCGGCGCGGGAATCTTGGTCACCAACCAGGCGGCCAGCGGAGCGGCGAGGACGCCGCCGACCAGCAGCCCGCCGATGGTCGCGGGATCGAGCACCTCGTGCCCCAACCCGATCAGGAAGCCGAGGCTGGCGGCGACGGCGACCAGGAACTCCGAGGTGTCGACGGACCCGACGACGGTGCGCGGCGCGGTCCGGCCCGCGCCCAGCAGCGCCGGTGTCGCGACCGGGCCCCAGCCGCCGCCTCCGGAGGCGTCGACGAAGCCGGCGACCACGCCGAGCGGGGAGAGGAAGCGAGCCCCGTGCGGGGACCGGCGTGCGCCGGAGACCTGCGGGGGCCGGATCGAGAAGCGCAGCAGGATGTAGACACCCAGGGCCAGCAGCACCCCGGCCATGTAGGGCGCGGCGCTCTCGGTGGACAGCGCCGACAGTGCGGTCGCGCCGAGGAACGCGCCGACCGCGCCCGGCACACCGAGCTTGAGGACGAGCCGCCAGTCGACGTTGCCGAACCGCCAGTGCGCGGCGCCGGAGGCGAGCGTGGTGCCCACCTCGGCGAGATGCACCGACGCGCTGGCGGTCGCCGGGTTGATCCCGGCCACCAGCAGCAGCGAGGTCGAGGTGACGCCGTAGGCCATCCCGAGGGCGCCGTCGACGAGTTGGGCGGCGAAGCCGACGATCGCGAAGACGATGAGCGTGCGCACGAATGACGTCCTTCTGGTGGGAGCGGTGCGGGTCGGACGGGGGCGCGCGGGCACGCCGCAGGCGGCGGCACGGGGTGCCACCGGCAGGGCGCAGGGCCGCTACCGGCCGGGCGCGGGGCGCACCGGTCCGGGCGCGGAGCGCGGCGGATCAGGCGCGGGGCGCAGTGGGCCTGGCGCGGGGCGCAGTGGATCGGGCGCGGAGCGCAGTGGATCGGGCGCGGGGCGCGGTGGGTCGGTCAGCAGGGACGACAGAACTCGTCGAAGGCGTCCAGCCGGCGCGACGGCCAGAACCGTTCGAGATCGACCGGCCGGAGGTGGACGACAGCGGGCCGGGCCGGAGCCGGGGCGGTGTCGTCGCGCATCGTTCCATGGTGAATCGGGTGACCTGACGGGACAAGTCGTCGTCCGCCGCGTGGGAACCGGCGGGGAGGTGTCCGGACAGGTCTGCCGGTGTCGGCCGGGCGTGGAACGACCGCGGCCCGGCCACGCGGTGTGCGTGACCGGGCCGGTGTGTGTGATCGGGCCGTGTGTGACCGGGCCGGTGGGCCGGAGCCTCAGCCCTGCGGGCGGGTGCCCGGCACCGCGGCGAGCGGGTCCCCGACCAGGCCGGCGGCCAGCGTGTTGCCGGTCGGCGGGTCGATCAGCACGAAACCACCGGTCGTCCGGACCCGGGCGTAGGCGTCGACCGGCAGCGGATCGGCGACCCGCAACGACACCCGTCCGATGTCGTTGATCTCCAGCTGATCCGGGGCGTCGGTGTAGGAGACGGCCTCGGTGTCCAGGCGCGCCGCCAGCGCGCCGACGATCACCTGGGTGGTCCGGGTGCCGTGCTTGAGCAGCAGCCGGGCGCCGGGTGTCAGCGGCTTCTCGGCGAGCCAGCACAGCGTGGCGTCCAGCTCGGTGGTGATCTCCGGGGGATCGGCCGCGGCGGCGATCATCGCGCCGCGCGGGGCGTCGATGTCGTCGGCGAGCAGCACCGTGACCGACAGTCCGGCACCGGCCGCGGCCAGCGGGCCGTCCGCGGTGCGTACCTCGGAGACCGTCGTGCGGTGCCCCTCGGGCAGCACGACGACCTCGTCACCGGGGCGCACGGTGCCGGACGCGACCTGGCCCGCATAGCCGCGGTAGTCGTGCAGGTCCCCGAGCGAAGCGTCGGCGGAGCGAGCCTCGGCACCGTTGCGGGGCCGGATCACGTACTGCACCGGCAGCCGGAACGGTGCCTCGGCGTCCGGCCCTTCCACCGGGACGGCCTCCAGGTGCTCCAGCAGCGTCGGCCCCTCGTACCAGGGCGTGCGTTCACCGCGTTCGGCGACGTTGTCGCCGACCAGCGCGGACAGCGGGATCACCTGCACGGCCTCGTCGCCGAACCCGAGCGAGCGGGCGAGCTCGGTGAACTCGCGCTCGATGTCGGCGATCTTGGCCTCGTCGTAGTCGATCAGGTCGATCTTGTTGATCGCCAGGACGAGCCGCGGGACGCGCAGCAGCGAGAGCACCGCCGCATGCCGCCGGGTCTGCGGGACGACGCCGTTGCGGGCGTCGACCAGCAACACGGCCAGCTCGGCGGTGGAGGCCCCGGTGACGGTGTTACGGGTGTACTGCACATGGCCCGGGGTGTCGGCGAGCACGAACTCGCGGGTCGCGGTGCCGAAGTAGCGGTACGCGACGTCGATCGTGATGCCCTGCTCGCGTTCCGCCCGCAGGCCGTCGACCAGCAGCGACAGGTCCGGGGTCGCGAGTCCCTTGTCGATCGAGGCGCGCTCGACGGCCTCGATCTGGTCGGCGAGCACCGACTTGGTGTCGTAGAGCAGCCGCCCGACCAGGGTCGACTTGCCGTCGTCCACCGAGCCGGCGGTCGCGAACCGGAGGAGGTCACGCGGCTGTGCCGAGTCTGTGCCGGCCATCAGAAGTAGCCTTCCTTCTTGCGGTCCTCCATGGCGGCCTCGGAGAGCCGGTCGTCGGCGCGGGTGGCGCCCCGCTCGGTGAGCCGGGACGCGGTCACCTCCGCGATCACCTCGTCCAGCGTGGAGGCGGTCGACTCGACCGCGCCGGTGCAGGAGCCGTCGCCGACGGTGCGGTAGCGGACGGTGCGGGTCTCCAGCGTCTCGCCGGCCCGCGGGCCGCCCCACGGGCCCTCGGCCAGCCACATACCGTCGCGGCGGAACACCGGCCGGGAGTGGGCGAAGTAGATCGGCGGCAGCTCGATCCCCTCGCGCCGGATGTAGCGCCAGACGTCGACCTCGGTCCAGTTCGAGATCGGGAACACGCGGACGTGCTCACCGGGAGCGTGCCTGCCGTTGTAGAGGTTCCACAGCTCGGGCCGCTGCTTGCGCGGATCCCAGCGGCCGAACGCGTCGCGCAGCGACATGATGCGTTCCTTGGCCCTGGCCCGCTCCTCGTCCCGGCGGCCCCCGCCGAACACGGCGTCGAAGCGGTGCTCGGCGATCGCGTCCAGCAGCGGCTGGGTCTGCAACGGGTTGCGGGTGCCGTCGGCCCGTTCGGCCAGGCGTCCGTCGGCGAGGTAGTCCTCGACCCTGGCCACCTCCAGTCGCAGGCCCAGCGTCGCGGCGATCCGGTCCCGGAACTCGATGACCTCGGGATAGTTGTGGCCGGTGTCGACGTGCAGCAGCGGGAACGGCACCGGGGCCGGGGCGAACGCCTTCACCGCCAGGTGCACCAGCAGGGTCGAGTCCTTGCCGCCGGAGAACAGGATCACCGGCCGGTCGAACTCCCCGGCCACCTCGCGGAAGACGTGGATCGCCTCCGATTCGAGCGCGTCCAGCGCGTCCAGCTTCGGGCTCGTGACAGCGGTGGTCACAGCCAACTCCCTCGTGAGTACGTGTCAGCCATGCAGGCCGCACTCGGTCTTGGCCCGGCCCGACCAGCGGCCGGAGCGGGGATCGGAACCCGGGGCGGGCTTCGCGGTGCACGGAGCGCAGCCGATGCTCGGGTAACCGGCGTCGACCAGCGGGTTCACCAGGATGCCGTGGGTGGCGATGTAGGCGTCCATCTCCTCGTCCGTCCACGCCGCGATCGGGTTGATCTTGACGAGGCCGAACTTGTCGTCGTAGGTGATCAGTGGGGTGGCCGCCCGGGTCGGCGCCTCCACCCGGCGCACCCCGGTGACCCAGGCGTCGTAGCCGGAGAGGGTGCGCTGCAGCGGCGCCACCTTGCGCAGCGCGCAGCAGCGGTCCGGCTCGCGGGCGAACAGGTCCTTGCCGAACTCGGCGTCCTGCTCGGCGACGGACTGCTCGGCGGTCGCGTCGACGATCGTCAGCTCCGGGTAGACCGAGTCGACGGCGTCGCGGGTGCCGATGGTCTCGGCGAAGTGGTAGCCGGTCTCCAGGAACAGGATCTCGACGTCGCGCTTCGCCCGGTACGCCAGGTCGACCAGCACCGCGTCCTGCATGTTGGACGCGACGATCAGCCGATCACCGAAGGTCTCGGCGGCCCAGCCGAGCAGCTGCTCGGCCGTCGCGTCCGGGCCCAGCTGCGCGGCGCCGCGCTCGGCGGTCGCACGCAGGTCCGTCTCCAGGGCAACGCTCATGACTCCGCTCCTGAGGTCTCGGGCACGCCGATGCCGACGAAACGCACGACGAACGTGCGCAGGCATCCGGCGCACCACCAGGCGGCTCCGGGGACCTTCTCGGACCGCTCGGCGGGCCGGAGGTCCTCCTCTCCGCAGTACGGGCAGTAGAACGGGGCAGCTCGCTCACTCATCGCCGGCCTACTTCAGGTCGTTCTCGTCGGCCCGCAGCACCCACTGCGCGAACCGCTCGTCGCCCGCGCGCTGCGCGGCGAAGTTCCGGACGACGCGCTCGATGTAGTCGCCCAGCTCGGCGCTGGTGACCTTGAGCCCGCGCAGCTTCCGGCCGAACCCGGCATCCAGGCCCAGCCCGCCGCCGAGATGCACCTGGAAGCCCTCGACCTGGTTGCCTCCCGCGTCGGTGACGATCTGGCCCTTCAACCCGATGTCGGCGACCTGGGTGCGCGCACAGGCGTTCGGGCAACCGTTGAGGTGCAACGAGATCGGCACGTCCGGGACGACGTCGGCGAGGCGCTTCTCCAGCTCCTCGACCAGCCGGATCGCCCGTTCCTTGGTCTCGACGATCGCCAGCTTGCAGAACTCGATGCCGGTGCAGGCCATCGTCGACCGGCGCCAGGTCGAGGGTCGCGCGGGCAGCCCCAGCCGGTTGAGGTCCTCGATCAGCCCGTCCAGCTTCTCGTCGGCCACGTCCAGCACGACGATCTTCTGGTACGGGGTGAACCGGATCCGGTCCGAGCCGGCCCGCTCGGCGGCCTCGGCGACGGCGACCAGCGTCGTGCCGGACACCCGCCCCGACGGCGGTGCGACGCCGACGTAGTTGCGGCCGTCCTTCTGCTTGTACACACCGACGTGATCGATCGGGCGCTCCGGGATCGCCGGCGCTGGTCCGTCGAGCAGTGGGCGGCCCAGGTACTCGTCCTGCAGGATCTGCCGGAACTTCTCCGCGCCCCAGTCCGCGATCAGGAACTTGATCCGGGCGCGGTGCCGCAGCCTGCGGTAGCCGTAGTCCCGGAACACCTGCACGACGCCGTGCCACACGTCGGGCACCTCGTCGAGCGGCACCCACACCCCGAGCCGCTGGGCGATCTTCGGGTTGGTCGAGAGCCCGCCGCCGACCCACAGGTCGAAACCGGGGCCGTGCTCGGGGTGCTCGACACCGACGAAGGCGATGTCGTTGACCTCGTGCGCGACGTCCTGCTGCCAGGAGATCGCGGACTTGAACTTGCGCGGCAGGTTCGAGAGCTCCCGATCGCCGATGAACCGGCGGACGATCTCGTCGATCGCCGGGGTCGGGTCGAGCACCTCCTCGGCGGCCACACCGGCCACCGGCGAGCCGAGCACCACCCGCGGGCAGTCACCGCAGGCCTCGGTGGTCTGCATGCCCAGACCCTCGAGCTTCTCCCAGATCGCGGGAACGTCCTCGACCCGGATCCAGTGGTACTGGATGTTCTCCCGGTCGGTGACGTCGGCGGTGTCCCGGCCGTAGTCCTGGGACACCTCACCGAGGGCGCGCAACTGGGCCACCGACACCGCACCGCCGTCGAGCCGCACCCGCATCATGAAGTGCGAGTCGTCGAGCTCCTCGGGCTCCAGCGCAGCGGTCCGCCCGCCGTCGATCCCGGGGCGCCGCTGGGTGTAGAGGCCCCACCAGCGGAAACGTCCGCGCAGGTCAGCGGGGTCGATAGAGTCGAAACCGCGCTTGGCGTAGATGTTCTCGATCCGGGAGCGGACGTTGAGCGGGTTGTCGTCGCGCTTGCTGCGCTCGTTGGGGTTGAGCGGTTCGCGGTGGCCGAGCTTCCACTGGCCCTGGCCGCGCGCGCGGCCGGGAGCAGTCTTCGAGGGCGCCATGTGGTGGGTGCTCCGAGTGTCGGTGGCGCGGACACACCCCGGCCCGGGACGGGCACGGAGCGGCCCGGGGGTGGAAATGCGGGGGGCCGTCAGGAAGGACGGCGACAGAGCGCGCTGCGGGTCCGGTTCAGATCCACGTGGCGACGGGCCACGAGGCGGAGACGGAGCGCGTGCACGTCGACCAGCCTCTCATGGTGTCCGGACGGGAGCCACCGCGCAGTTCGCATAGTGGGACAGGACTCACCGGGCCGCCCCACCCCGATGATTCACCGCGGAACCCCGGTCTGTCGATCCGCCGGGGCGTTCGCGTCTGCGAACGCGGACGGTCGATCCGCCGTGCGACGCCCGTCCGGCGACCGACGATCCCCGCATGAGCACTCCCGACCTCCCCACGGTGCCCGAGGGCACCTCCGCCGACGAGCCGCTCCGGCCGCGGCCCTCTGCCGTGTACCTGCCCCCGGTCGTGGCCGGTGTCGTGGCCGTGCTGCTGCTCGCGCCGACGGCGGCCGGTGCCGGACGGTCCGAAGGCGGGCTGACCGGCCTGCTCGTCGTGGCCGCGATCGTGGTGGCCGTGCTCGGGCTCCTCGCGGCCCTGGCGGTGCGTTCCGCGCTGCGGAGGCGGGGCCGGTGGCTGCACATCGGGGCCGGCGGCATCGTCGCCCACGGCTGGCCGGCACCGGTCCGGCTGATCCCGGCGCAGGTGCTCGGGGCCGGGGTGCGGGAGAGCCGCCGGTGGAACAGGGGCACGCTCCGGTACGTGCACGCCGGTCACGTGCTCGAGATCGACGGTCCGGCCGGGCGGGTGCAACTGGACCTCGCCGGGTTCGACGTCCAGGCCGTGCGGGACCGGCTGCAACGGTGCCGGGTGCCGTCCGGCGAGATCGGGACCGACCCGCTCGATCGTGCCGGGGCGGCGTCCGAGGCCGGCTGGACCGCCCGTCCGGCCGCCCGGCCGCAGCCCGTGCCGGGCACCTTCGGGCCGGCGTGGGGAGCGGTGCTGCGGGCGGCCGCGCCGGCCCTGGGCGGGGCCGCGATATTCGTGGTCTGTGCCTCCGGCATCGTGCTCGACCTGCGCGGGCGCACCGAGCTCGGTCTCCTCGGCTGGGTGCTGTCCCTCGCGGTCGGCGGCATCTGCCTGCTGGGCATGGTCGGGGCGGCCATGGGCCTGGCCCGGATCCGGCGGCACAGCCGGGTGACGTTCGCCCACGACGGCCTCGATCTGGTCGTACCGACCGAGCGGGACCGGCCGGTGCACATCCCGTGGTCGGCGGTCTCCGCACTGGACCTCGACGTCGTCGGTACTCCGCGGCGCGGACAGGAGTGGGTGCTGCCGGCGCGGCTGCTGGTGACGCTGCGGCACCGGCCGGACGACGACGTGCTGCTGGAGCTGCTCGAGACCGAGCCCGGCCGGGTGTCCTACCCGGTGCACGGCTTCGATCTGAGTGCCCTCGACGCGGCGGTGCGGCGGGCGCGCCGGACCGGGATGGTGCGCTGAGTGCGCCGGCCGAGTTCGCTGCGGCGGGGGTGGCACACTCGGAAGGCGTGCCGCCCCCCTTCGGGATCTACGTCCACGTGCCGTTCTGCGCGACCCGCTGCGGCTACTGCGACTTCAACACCTACACCGCGTCCGAGCTGGCCGGTGACGCGTCCTCGCCGGACGGCTGGCTCGACGCCGCCCGCCGGGAGATCGCGCTGGCCGCGCGCACGGTCGGCGACCGCACCGTGCAGACGGTGTTCGTCGGCGGTGGCACGCCGTCGCTGATCGGGGCCGACCGGCTGTCCGCGGTGATGGCGGCCGTCCGGTCCGAGTTCCGGGTGGCCGCCTACTGCGAGGTCACCACCGAGTCCAATCCCGAGTCGACGTCCCCGGAGTTCTTCGCCGGGATCCTGGACGGCGGCTACACCCGGGTCTCGCTCGGGATGCAGTCCGCCGCCCGGCACGTGCTCGCCGTGCTCGACCGCACGCACACCCCCGGCCGCGCCGTCGCCGCCGCCCGCGAGGCCCGCGCCGCCGGGTTCGGCCGGGTCAACCTCGACCTCATCTACGCCACCCCCGGTGAGACCGACGACGACCTGCGGCGCTCCGCCGACGCCGTGCTGGACGCCGGTGCCGATCACGTCTCGGCCTACGCGCTGATCGTCGAGGACGGCACCGCGCTGCACCGCCGGGTCCGGCGCGGCGAACTGCCCGCTCCGGACGACGACGTCGCCGCGACCCGCTACGAGCTGCTCGACGCCCGGCTGCAGGCGGCCGGCCTGCACTGGTACGAGGTGTCGAACTGGTCGCTGCCGGGTGCCGAGTGCCGGCACAACCTCGGTTACTGGCGCGACGGCGACTGGTGGGGTGTCGGGCCGGGCGCCCACTCGCACCTGGCAGGGGTGCGCTGGTGGAACGTCAAGCACCCGGCGCGCTGGGCGGGAAAGCTCGCCGCCGGTGAGTCGCCCGAGGGCGGTCGTGAGGACCTCACCGCCGACGAGCGGTACACCGAGCGGGTCATGCTGCGGCTTCGGCTGGCCGAGGGGATGGCCCTCGATCAGCTCGATCCCGCCGCGCGGAGCGCCGCGGGGCGGGCCGCCGACGAGGGGCTGCTGGAGCCGGTCGGATACGCGGCCGGCCGGGCCGTGCTGACCGATCGGGGGCGTCTGCTGGCCGACCGGGTGGTGACCGACCTCCTGCTCGCACAGGAACGCGACGCTAATCACGGGGTGGCGACGGGACGGCCCGTGCTGCCCGGCGGCGCCTAGAATGCGCGGTGGAGCCGACGAGGACCGACGCCCGGGAGGTGCGCGCGACATGAATGCCGACGAGCGGCGGTTCGCCGTACTGCGGGCCATCGTCGCCGACTACGTCTCCACCCACGAGCCGGTGGGGTCGAAGGCGCTGGTGGACCGGCACAACCTCGGGGTCTCCAGCGCGACCGTGCGCAACGACATGGCCGCCCTCGAGGAGGACGGGCTGATCGCCCAGCCGCACACCAGCGCGGGGCGGATCCCGACCGACAAGGGGTACCGCCAGTTCGTCGACCGGATCTCCCAGGTCAAGCCACTGTCGGGGGCCGAGCGCCGGGCCGTGCAGTCGTTCCTGGAGGGGGCGGTCGATCTCGACGACGTGCTCCGGCGCAGCGTGCGGTTGCTGGCCCAGCTGACCCGGCAGGTCGCGGTCGTGCAATACCCGACGCTGACCCGCTCCACCGTGCGTCATCTCGAGGTCGTGCAGCTGACCCCGGCCCGCCTGATGCTGGTGCTGATCACCGATTCCGGGCGGGTCGACCAGCGCGTGGTCGACCTGGGCGACGTACTCGGCGAGACCGACGTGGCCCGGCTGCGGGAGATGCTCGGCAACGCGCTGAACGGGCGGAAGCTCTCCGAGGCGTCCGCCGCGGTCGCCGAGCTCCCCGAGACCGGTCCGGATGATCTGCGGATGTCGCTGACCCAGGTCGCGACCGTGTTGATCGAGACACTCGTCGAGCACCCGGAGGAACGAATGGTGCTCGGGGGGACGGCCAACCTGACCCGCAGCCACGGGGACTTCCCCGGGTCGCTGCGGCAGGTCCTGGAGGCGCTGGAGGAGCAGGTCGTCGTGATGCGGCTGCTCGCGGCGTCCCAGGACTCCGGCCTGGTCACGGTCCGGATCGGCGAGGAGAACGAGGCCGAGGACCTGCGGACGGCGTCGGTGGTCACCGTCGGGTACGGATCGGGGACGCCGCTGGGCGGGATGGGCGTCGTCGGACCGACCCGGATGGACTACCCGGGCACGATCTCGGCGGTGCATGCGGTCGCCCGGTACGTGGGTGAGATCCTGACCGGGCGGTAATCGGCGGACCTCCCCGCCGCCAGTGAACGAAGGACTCAGAGGAAAAGAACCAGGTGGCACGCGACTACTACGGGATCCTGGGCGTCGAGCAGGGCGCCGACGCCGCGGAGATCAAGCGGGCGTACCGCAGACTCGCCAGAGAGCTGCACCCGGACGTCAACCCGGACGCTGCGGCGCAGGAACGATTCCGTGAGGTCAGCGCGGCCTACGAGGTGCTGACCGATCCGGAGAAGCGCCGGATCGTCGATCTCGGCGGGGACCCGCTGGATCCGCGCGGGGGCGGCGGCGGTGCCGGTGGCGGCGATCCGTTCGCCGGCTTCGGCGGGTTCAGCGATATCATGGACGCCTTCTTCGGGGGGTCGGCCGCGGGTGGACGCGGGCGGGGCCCGCGCAGCCGCGTGCAGCCCGGTGCGGACGCGCTGATCCGGATGGAGCTGACCCTGGAGGAGTGCGCCTCGGGCGTGCAGCGTGACCTCACCGTGGACACCGCGGTGATGTGCAACCAGTGCCAGGGTTCCGGCTGCGCCGAGGGCACCCACCCGACCGCCTGCGACACCTGCGGTGGCTCCGGGGAGATCCAGAGCGTGCAGCGCTCGTTCCTCGGGCAGGTCGTCACCGCCCGGCCGTGCCCCACCTGTCGCGGCTTCGGTGAGGTCATCCCGGATCCCTGCCGGCAGTGCGCCGGCGACGGCCGGGTCCGCTCCCGTCGCAACGTCGCGGTGAAGATCCCGGCCGGCGTGGCCGAGGGGATGCGGGTGCGGCTGTCCGGCCAGGGCGAGGTCGGCGCGGGCGGCGGGCCCGCCGGCGACCTGTACGTGGAGGTCGAGGAGGCCCCGCACGAGATCTTCACCCGGGACGGCTCGGACCTGCACTGCACCCTGCCGCTCCCGATGACGGCCGCCGCGCTCGGGACGACCCTGCCGCTGACCCTGCTCGACGGCACCGTCGAGGAGATCGGTATCGACGCGGGCACCCAGCACGGTGCGGTCCGGACACTGCGTGGCAAGGGCATGCCCCGGCTGCGGTCCACCGGCCGGGTGGACGGCTACGGCGATCTCCTCGTGCACATCGAGGTGGCGGTGCCGACGAAGCTGGACAAGGAACAGACCGAGCTCCTGCGGGAGCTGGCCCGGCTGCGCGGCGAGGAGCAGCCCGACCTGGTCGGCGGGTCCCGCAACGGGCACGGCCTGTTCTCCCGGCTGCGCGACACCTGGGGCGGGCGATGAGACGCCCCGCCGTGGGCGTTCGCGAGGACGTCCGCGGCTGCCGGTTCCCGATGTCGGCGAACCGCCGCGGTGGGACCGGTCCGGCTGTCATGGTGGGCGCCGTGACCCGATCCGAGATCACCGCGCTGACCCGCCGGGTCGATGCCCAGGACGAGACCGTCCGGGCCATCGCCGACACCGTCCTGGACATCAGGGAGACGGTCGAGGAGCACACCGGCACCCTGGCCGAGCACACGCGGTTGCACGAACAGCACGCCGCGACGCTGGCCGAGCACACCGCGACGCTGGCCGAGCACACGCGGTTGCACGAGCAGCATGCGGCGACGCTGGCCGAGCACACCGCGACGCTGGCCGAGCACACGCGGTTGCACGAGCAGCATGCGGCGACGCTGGCCGAGCACACCGGCATGCTCCGCGAGATCCTGCGCCGCCTCCCGCCTCCGTCGTGACCACCGCACCGCTGTTCCTGGTCGACGACATCGGCGCCCCGGCGGGCGCCGAGACGGTCCTCGACGGGCCGGAGGGCAGGCACGCCGCGACGGTGCGCCGGCTCCGTCCCGGTGAGCCGCTCATGCTGTCCGACGGCCGGGGCGGCGTCGCGCACGCCGAGGTGGCCGGCCCCGTCGGTAAGGACGCGCTGGCGGTCCGCCTGCTCGACGTCGTGCACGTCCCCGAGCCCGCGGTCCGCGTCGTCATCGCACAGGCGCTGGTGAAGGGTGATCGGGGCGAGCTCGCGGTGGAGACCGCGACCGAGGCGGGCGCCGACGGGTTCCTGCCATGGAAGGCAGCACGCTGCGTGGCCCGGTGGGACGAGGGCCCGCGCGGCGCCAAGGCCCTGGAACGCTGGCGCAGCACGGTCCGCGAAGCCGCCAAGCAGGCGCGGCGGCCGTGGCAGCCGGAGGTCGGTGCCCCGGTGACCACCCGGCAGCTCGCGCAGCGGGTCGCCGGCGCGGAGCTCGCCCTGGTGCTGCACGAGTCGGCCGAGGTCGGACTGGCCGACGTCGAGCTGCCGCCGTCCGGTGAGGTTCTGCTGGCCGTCGGTCCGGAGGGTGGTGTCGACGACGGCGAGCTCGCCGCGCTGACCGGCTCCGGCGCGATCGCGGTCCGGATGGGGCCCGAGGTCCTGCGCGCCTCGACCGCCGCCTGCGTCGCCCTCGGTGCGATCGCGGTGCGGACCGGCCGCTGGAGTGTCCCGGATCCGGCCGCCCGGCCGGGAGCCCGAGCCGGGCAGTAGCCGGGACGATTTCGCTCACCAGGTGAGCGAAATCGCGCGGCGGACACCTCGCCGGTGCCGCGGCTCGCGCCCGTCGGATCCGCCGGCCGGCACCGAGGCAGGGGTCCGGGCGGGTGGCGGGCGAGCCGCCGCCGGGCCGAGTCGGGGTTGCGCCGGCCGGTCGGCACCCCGGCACCCGGTCGGTCACGTTCCGGCTGAGCTGCTCGTCGTCGTCCGGTGCACGTGCCATGATCCGCGATGTGGGTGATCCCGATCGTCGTGCACGGGTCGACCGCCGCACCTTCGGGGTGCTCCTGGGCGGTCTCGCCGCCACCGGGCTGCTCGCGTCCTGCAGCTCCGGCGACGACGGACCCGCCGTGCCGGAGAGCACCGCGACGGCCGGGCCGCCGGCTCCGGAGCGGATCGCCTACGGCGGCCATCCCGACCAGTTCGGCGAGCTCACGGTGCCGGCGGACCGGCCGCTGCCGCGGGCGATCGTGGTGGTCGTGCACGGCGGGTTCTGGCGGGCCGGCAGTGATCTCGGGCTGATGCGCCCGGTGGCGGCGGCGCTCGTCGCGGCCGGGTTCGCCACCTGGAACATCGAGTACCGCAGGGTCGACGCGGGCGGCGGCTGGACGGCCACGTTCGACGACGTCGCGATGGCCGCCGACCATCTGTCCACCCTGGGCAGTACCCGGTTCGACCTCCGGAAGGTCTACGCGCTCGGACACTCCGCGGGCGGGCACCTGGCGGCCTGGCTGGCGACCCGGCCGGGGCAACAGCCCGGTGACCCCGGCGCCGATCCGGCCGTCCGGGTCGCGGGCGTCGTGCCGCTGGCGGGGGTGCTGGACCTGGCCGCGGCCGACTCGCTGGGCGACCGGGCGGTGGACGCGCTGGTCGGCGGCACCCCCCGCTCGGCACCGGAGCGGTACGCCGCCGCCAGCCCCATCCGCAGGCTGCCGCTGGGTGTGCCGTCGGTGTGCGTGCACGGCACCGCCGACGAGACCGTCCCGATCTCGCAGAGCGAGGCGTTCGTCGCCGAGGCGACCGCGGCAGGCGACTCCGCGGAGCTGGTCCGGGTCGAGGGAGCCGACCACATGCAGCTCATCGACCCCGCGCATCCCGGATGGGCCGCGAGCCTGCGAGCCCTGGAGGGACTCGTCGGCGGGTGAGGCCGGAATGGGCGGGTGCCGGGCGGCGTTGCGCGGGTACCATTCCGGCAACCGACCGCGCGAGACCAGAGGCAGGCGATCACACCCTTGACCGGCACCGACCCCGGCTCCATCTCCCGGACCGACCTGCGGTCCGACGCGGCACCGGGCGGGACCGTCCGGTCCAAGATCTCCGTACCGGACACCGCGCTGCTCTCGCTCCTCGGCTCCCGCGACGAGAGCCTCCGCACCGCGGAGGACGAACTGACCGCCGACGTCCACGTCCGCGGCAACGAGCTCACCCTCTCCGGTGATCCCGGCGACGTGGCCTTCGCCGAACGGGTGTTCACCGAGCTGATCACCCTCGCCGGGCGTGGCCAGCTGGTCGGGGCGGACACCGTCCGGCGCACGGTGGCGATGCTCGCCGACGCCGACGCAGCCGAGGGCGCCCGGCTGGGGGAATCCCCGGCCGAGGTGCTGAGCCTGGACATCCTGTCCCGGCGCGGCAAGACCATCCGCCCGAAGACGCTGAACCAGAAGCGCTACGTCGACGCGATCGACTCGCACACCGTCGTGTTCGGGATCGGCCCGGCCGGTACCGGCAAGACCTACCTGGCGATGGCGAAGGCCGTGCAGGCGCTGCAGGCCAAGCAGGTCAACCGGATCATCCTGACCCGGCCGGCGGTCGAGGCGGGGGAGCGGCTGGGCTATCTGCCGGGCACGCTGTTCGAGAAGATCGACCCGTACCTGCGCCCGCTCTACGACGCGCTGCACGACATGATCGATCCGGAGTCGATCCCGAAGCTGATGGCCGCCGGGACGATCGAGGTCGCACCGCTGGCGTACATGCGCGGGCGCACGCTGAACGACGCGTTCATCATCCTGGACGAGGCGCAGAACACCACGCCCGAGCAGATGAAGATGTTCCTCACCCGGCTCGGCTTCGGCTCGAAGATCGTGGTGACCGGCGACATCACCCAGGTCGACCTCCCCGGCAACGCCCGCTCCGGGCTCGCCGTGGTGCAGGACATCCTGGAGGGCATCGAGGACGTGCACTTCTCCTACCTCGACAGCGCCGACGTCGTCCGGCACCGGCTGGTGTCCGACATCGTCGACGCCTACGCCCGGTTCGACGCGGTGTCCGAGCGCCGCGCGGCCGTGAACGCCGGGAACGGGGCGCCGCGCAACGGTCCACCCACCCGGCACGGCGGGCGCCGCCGATAGTGTCGGACTGCCCGTCTACGCTGGCCGGGAACGAGACGGACGAGACGGGTGGGGACGAGGCGACGCCGGTGAGCATCGAGGTCGTCAACGAGTCCGGGATCGCGATCGACGAGGCACAGATCGTGTCGGTCGCCCGGTACGCGCTGGACGCGATGAAGGTGAACCCGGCGGCGGAGCTGGCCGTCACGGCCGTCGGGCTGGACACGATGGAGGAGCTCCACGTCCGCTGGATGGAGGAGCCGGGGGCCACCGATGTGATGGCCTTCCCGATGGACTCGCTCGCGGAGGACGGTCGGCGGCCCGACGCCCCTGATCTCGGCCCGGCCCTGCTCGGCGATGTCGTGCTGTGCCCGGCGTTCGCCAGGGACCAGGCCGGCAAGGCCGGCCACACGCTGGCCGACGAGCTGCACCTGCTGACCGTGCACGGGATCCTGCACCTGCTCGGCTACGACCACCTCGAGCCGGAGGACGAGCGCGAGATGTTCGCGCTGCAGAACCGGCTGCTGGTCCGCTGGCGTGACGACCGGGCCCAGCTGCGTGCCCGGGAGGCGCAGCGCCGCAGCGACGACCGGCTGCTCGGCGCCGCCGGTTTCGAGGAGGAGCCGGGCCGGTGACCGAACCGTCCGACCCTGATCATCCGGTTCCGGAGGAACAGTGACCACCGTCTGGCTGATCGTCGCCACGCTTCTGCTCGTACTCCTGGCGGGCGTGTTCGCGGCCGCCGACTCGGCCCTGATGTCGATCTCGCGGGCCCGGGTCGAGGCCGTGGTGCGCAGCGGCCGGGCCGGCGGGAGCGCATTGTCCGCGGTCGTCGCGGATCGGCCCCGCCACGTCAACCTGCTGATGCTGCTGCGGGTGACCTGCGAGACGGTCGCCGTCATCCTGCTCGCGATCGCACTCGCCCCGTTGTTCTCGGCACCGTGGATCGGGCTCGTACTGACCGCCGTGATCATGGTGCTGGCGAGCTACATCCTGGTCGGCGTCGGCCCGCGCACGCTGGGTCGCCAGCACCCGTACCGGATCGGCCTGCTGCTGGCCGCCCCGATCCGGGTACTGGGCACGGTCCTCTCACCGCTGGCGAAGCTGCTGATCCTGCTCGGCAACGCGATCACCCCCGGCCCCGGTTTCCGGGACGGCCCGTTCTCCACCGAGGTCGAACTGCGCGAGCTCGTCGACATGGCCAGCAACCGCGGCGTGGTCGACGAGGGCGAACGCAAGATGATCCACTCGGTGTTCGAGCTGGGGGAGACCCCGGTCCGGGAGATCATGGTGCCGCGGCCGGACGTCGTCTGGGCGGAGCGCGACACCCCGGTCGACAAGGTGCTGCGGCTCGCGCTCAAGAGCGGCTACTCGCGGATCCCGGTGCTCGGTGAGGGCATCGACGACGTGATCGGCGTTGCCTACCTCAAGGATCTGGTCCGCGCCCGGGACGACGCGCAGTTCCGCGGTGCCCCGCAGAAGTCGCTGCCCGAGATCCTCCGGCCGGCCGCGTTCGTGCCGGACTCCAAGCGCAGCGACGAGCTGATGCGTGAGATGCAGCGCACCCGCAACCACATGGCCGTTGTCGTCGACGAGTACGGCGGGACGGCCGGCGTGGTGACGATCGAGGACATCCTCGAGGAGATCGTCGGGGAGATCACCGACGAGTACGACACCGAGGAGATCCCGGAGGTCGCCGAGGTCGACGACGGGGCGTTCCGGGTGGCGTCCCGGGTGCCGGTCGAGGACCTGGAGGAGCTGTTCGCCGGGCGCTTCCGCGGTACCCCGCGGGAGGACGAGCTGCGCCGGGCGCTGGAGACCGCGGACGTCGACACCGTCGGCGGTCTGCTCGCCCAGCGTCTGGGAAAGGTGCCGCTGCCCGGCGCCGTCGCCGACGTCGAGGGCCTGCTCCGGCTGGAGGGTGAGGGTGGCAAGGACTCCCGCGGCCGGATCCGGATCACCTCGGTACTGGTCAGCCCGCTCGAACCGGTCGACACCGACGGCGACGAGGCGGACCCTGCCCGGACCGACTCTGCCCGGACCGATGATGGGCCCGATCCGGCCGCCGGCGACCCGACCGAGCCGGCGGAGCACAGCGGCGCGGTCCGCGCCGACCGGGCGTAGCAACCCGCCACGGCCCGGACCGGCCGTGCGGACGAGCAACACAACGGCCCCGCCTCCGCGGGACCGGAGGAGGAACCGATGGCTGGAAGCGACCGCGACGGCTCCACCGGGAGCGCCCCGGCCGGAGCCGGACTGCCCGCGACCCCGTCCTACGATCTGGTGGTCGTCGGCGGCGGGATCGTCGGCCTGGCCACGGCGTTCGCCGCGACCAACGCGGGGCTGTCGGTCGCCGTCGTCGAGCGGGAGCCACGACTGGCGAACCACCAGACCGGGAACAACTCGAACGTCATCCACTCCGGCCTCTACTACGCACCGGGCGGCTACAAGGCCCGGCTCGCGGTCGCCGGGTGTGCGGAGACGGTCGCGTTCTGCCGTGAGTACGACCTGCCACACCAGGTGTGCGGGAAGCTGGTGGTGGCCACCGAGCCGGAGGAGCTGCCCCGGCTCGACGCGCTGGCCCGCCGCGGTGAGGCGAACGGCGTCGAGAACCACCGGCTCGACGAGCACGGGATGAAGACCTACGAGCCGGACGTGCGGGGTCTCGCCGCGCTGTGGGTGCCCTCGACCGGCATCTGCGACTACCGCTCGGTCGCCGAGAAGCTGGGCGAGCTGGTGGAGAAGGGCGGCGGCGAGGTGCACCTGGGCCGGGCCGTCACCGGGTTCGCCCGGCGGCCGTCCGACGTGGTGGTCCGCACCTCCGGCGGGGACCTGCTCGGCAAGCGGGTCGTGGTCTGCGGCGGCCTGCGCTGCGACGAGCTGGCGACCCTGGCCGGAGCCGATCCCGGCGTGCGGATCGTGCCGTTCCGCGGCGAGTACTCCGGCTTCTCCGAGAGGGCGGCCTCGCTGGTCCGCGGGCTGATCTACCCGGTGCCGGATCCGGAGTTCCCGTTCCTCGGGGTGCACGCCACCCGCGGTATCGACGGTCACGTGCACGCCGGGCCGAACGCCGTGCTGGCGATGGCCAGGGAGGGCTACGACTGGCGCACGATCCGGCCCGCGGAGCTGCTCGGCACGCTCACCTACCCCGGCATGATCAGGATCGCCCGCAAGCACTGGCGCTATGGCATCGGCGAGGTGCAGCGGTCGCTGTCGCGCAAGGCGATGGTCCGCCAGATCCAGCGGATGCTGCCCGACGTGACGGCCGAGGACCTGCACCCGGCCGGCGCCGGTGTCCGGGCGCAGGCGGTCAAGGCCGACGGCACCCTGGTCGACGACTTCCTGTTCCTCGACCAGCCCGGCTCGGACGGCGCCGGCGGTGCGGGATCGATCCTGCACGTGCTCAACGCGCCGTCCCCGGCGGCGACCGCCGCGCTGCCGATCGGCCGGGAGATCCTCGGCCGGCTGGGTGCCGCCGCATGACACTTCCCGCATCTCCCGAGGGCTTCCGGTCCGGTTTCGCCTGCTTCGTCGGCCGGCCCAACGCCGGCAAGTCCACGCTGACCAACGCCCTGGTCGGCCAGAAGGTCGCGATCACCTCCAGCCGTCCGCAGACGACCCGACACGCGATCCGCGGGATCGTGCACCGCGAGGACGCGCAGATCGTCCTGGTGGACACGCCCGGCCTGCACCGGCCGCGGACCCTGCTCGGGTCCCGGCTGAACGACGTGGTGCGCGAGACCTGGGCGGCGGTCGACGTGGTCGGGTTCTGCGTCCCGGCGAACGAGAAGGTCGGCCGCGGTGACCGGTTCATCGCCGACGAGCTGCGCAAGGTCGCGGCGCACACCCCGGTGGTCGCCGTCGTCACCAAGACCGACCTGGCGCCGCCGGAGCAGGTGGCCGAGCGGCTGGCCGAGGTCGCGGGCCTGATGGAGTTCACCGAGGTCGTCCCGACCTCGGCGCAGTCCGGGTTCCAGGTGGCGCTGCTGGCCGATCTGCTGGTCGCGCAGCTGCCGGAGGGCCCGCAGCTCTACCCGGACGGTGACCTCACCGACGAGCCCGAGGAGACCCTGGTCGCCGAGCTCATCCGGGAGGCGGCGCTGGAGGGCGTGCGCGACGAGCTGCCGCACTCGATCGCGGTCACGGTCGAGGAGACCATCGAGAAGACGAACCTGCTGGAGATCCACGCGATCGTCTGGGTCGAGCGGTCCAGCCAGAAGGGCATCGTGATCGGCCGCGGCGGCGCCCGACTGAAGCAGGTCGGCACGGACGCGCGGCGCCAGATCGAGAAGCTGCTCGGCACGAGGGTCTACCTCGATCTGCACGTGAAGATCGCGGAGAACTGGCAGCGCGACCCCAAGCAGCTGCGCAAGCTCGGCTTCTGAGCCGAGCCCGCGCGCCGGGCCGCAGGGCAGCGCCTACGCTGGGTGCATGGCCCAGCTGTACCGCGACACCGGAATCGTGTTGCGCGTGCAGAAGCTCGGCGAGGCCGACCGGATCGTCACGATGCTCACCCGGCAGCGGGGGAAGATCCGGGTGGTCGCGAAGGGTGTGCGGCGCACCCGGTCGCGCTGGGGGGCGCGGCTGGAGCCGTTCAACCACGTCGACGTGCAGTGCTACACCGGCCGCACGCTCGACGTCGTCACCCAGGCCCAGACGCTCGACGCGTTCGCGCCGGCGATCGTGGCCGATTGGGGGGCGTACTCCTGCGGCTGCGCGATCCTGGAGACCGCCGACCGGCTGGTCTCCGAGGAGGGGGAGCCGTCGCTGCGGGTGTACCTGCTGCTGCTCGGCGCGACCCGGGCGCTGGCCGACGGCCTCCGCGAACCGGCGCTGGTGCTGGACGCGTTCCTGCTGCGGGCGATGAGCCACGCCGGGTGGGCGCCGTCGCTGTCGGACTGCGCGCGCTGTGCCACACCGGGCCCGCACCGGGCGTTCACCGTCGCCGGTGGCGGGATGGTCTGCCCGCGCTGCCGTCCGCCCGGATCGGTCACCCCGGCGGCCGAGACGGTCACCCTGCTCGAGGCGCTGCTGCACGGTGACTGGGCCGTCGCCGACGCCTCCGGCGACCCGACCCGGCGGGAGGCCAGCGGTCTGGTCGCGGCACACCTGCAGTGGCACCTGGAGCGCCAGCTCCGGTCGCTGCCGCTGGTGGATCGCCGGGCCCGGTCCCGGCCCGTTCGGGATCCTGCTGTGCCGCAACGCCCGTCGGAAGGTGCCCCGGCGACGCCGAACGGTCCGGCCGGGTCGGTGCCGGTGGCGGGCGGACCGCCGGTCGCGCAGCACGCCACACCCGCCGACTCCACCGGGTGATCCGGGCTTCCACCGGGCAACCCACCTCCGCGGGTCGTTACGCTCCCGTGATCGAACCGAACCGATCGGATCCGACGGAGACGCACGTGACCCCACCCCACACCCCGCGGGACGGCCGGGACGGTCGCGACGACGCGGCTGCGGCCGAGCGCACCCGCCGGCTCGCCGTTGCGACCCAGCGGCTGCCGGTCGCGCCCACCCAGCTGATCCCGGTGCGGACCGAGCTGCTGCCCGAGTCCCCGCCGGACGGTCCGACGCGAGCCATGCGCCAGGTGCGGGCCCGCACCGAGGACGGAGCCTGGCCGGCGATCCCGATGCTGCCGGTGATCCGCCCGGAGGACAGCGAGCCGCTCTCCGAGGTCGACCGCGCCCGCGACCACCGCGGGATGCGTGAGCTGCGCCGGACGGTGGAGCGGTTGGAGGACTCCGAGGTGCCGGCATGGCCGGTGCGTGAGGAGCCCGACGAGCAGTTCCGGATCTGATCCGGCACCGACGTAGGGTGCTGTACGTGCCGTTCCAGCCTCCCCCGCCGCACCCGTCCGGCGCACTGCCGCCGGCGATCCCCGCCGCGCTGATCCCGCGCCACATCGCGCTCGTGATGGACGGCAACGGTCGCTGGGCGAACGCCCGCGGCCTGCCCCGCACGGAGGGGCACAAGCGCGGTGAGGCGTCGCTGATGGATGTCGCCCGCGGGTGCATCGACATGGGCGTCCGCTGGCTGTCGGCCTACGCGTTCTCCACCGAGAACTGGCGGCGCAGCCCGGACGAGGTCCGGTTCCTGATGGGCTTCAACCGCGACGTGATCCGGCGCCGGGTCGACGAGATGGATGCGCTGGGTGTCCGTGTCCGGTGGGCCGGCCGGCGGCCCCGGCTCTGGCGCTCGGTCGTCAAGGAGCTCGAGATCGCCGAGGAGCGGACGAAGCACAACGACGTCCTGGACCTCACGATGTGCGTGAACTACGGGGGGCGGGCCGAGATCGTCGACTCGGTCCGGCAGATCGCCCGGCTCGCCGCCGAGGGGCGGATCAACCCGGACAAGATCGACGAGCGGATGCTCGCCCGGCACCTGGACGAGCCGGACATGCCCGACGTCGACCTGTTCGTGCGGTCGTCGGGGGAGCAGCGGACGTCGAACTTCCTGCTCTGGCAGAGTGCGTATGCCGAGATGGTCTTCCTGGACACGCTGTTCCCGGACTTCGACCGCCGCCACATCTGGCAGGCGATCGAGATCTACGCCCGGCGGGACCGGCGGTTCGGCGGGGCGAAAGACAGCACAGGCAGCGCAGCCGGCACAGGCAGCACGGACCTGGCCGAGGGAGCAGCGCAGTGACCGACGCGGTGATCACCGGAATGCTCGGGACCGCGCAGGCTGCGCTGGAGCGGTTCCACGACGTGGTCGTCGACGACGACGGCGCGCTGACCTTCGCGCACGGCGGTGTGCTGTGCGTCGTCCAGGGCACCGAGCTGGAGGAGGGCCTGCCGGTCCTCAACCTCACCTGCGTGGTCGCCTGGGACCTGACCGATCCGGACGTGCCGTCCCGGGTCGGTCTCGGTGTGGGCGAGGGCCTGTTCGGCACCCCGCGGGTGGTGCGCGGCGAGCACGGGTGGGACGTGACGCTGCGCTACGCGTTCCCGGCCGCCGGGCTGACCGAGGCACCGATGGGCACGCTGTTGATGCTGGTCGTGTCGTCGGCGTCGAGCATGCGCGCGGAACTGGTCGACGAGTGACCGCGGGTGGGCCGTGGGGGCGGTACGCCCCCGGCCCACCCGGGACAGTTCACTTCTTGCGGTTCGTGCCGAGCTCCTCGGCGATCGGGTTGACCGGGTCGACGTCCTTGGTCCCCTCCGAGAGCCCGGAGTGGGTGTGCTCGGTGCGCCGCTGCGCACGGAGCTGCTCGGTCTCCTCCCGGGACTCGTCGGCGGTGTCGACCGCGGCGACGACGTCCGCGGCGGAGTCGTAGGTCTCCGCCGGGACGGCCCGGATCGCCTCGACGGTCGCGGCGCCCGCGCCGTTGCGCTCGGCGCCGGCCGTCAGCTGGTCCTTACCGGCCGGGAACGTGACGCCGTCCAGCGCGGCGTGGACGGCGTCGGGGGTGGTCGTGCGGGTCGTCATCTCGGGAGATTCCTCCTCGTCGGTGATCGTTCGTCCCGACGAGGGTTACCGGTGTGCGGCGATCCATGCATCGCCGGCGTCATCCGGTGGCGGGACTCTCCCCGTCGGCCGGTCCGGCCGCATCCGGCTCGTCGGCGAGATGGACGAGCGGAAGTGCGGACAGCTGGGCGGGTGTCATGTCGTGCGCGACGCCGAGCACGTCGTTCTGGGACTTCTTCATCCGGGCGTCGACCAGCCCGGACAGCCCGTAGGCGACCCGGCCGAGCAGCCGCACCGTCGTCTCGTCGACCAGCGGCCGCGGGGTCGAGATGATCGCGACGCCGCGGGGTGCCCCGTCGTTCGACTGGGCCACCCCGATCGAGTACGACTCGCGCGGATTGACGTGCCGGGACGCGTAGTGGTCGCGGAGCTTGAGCAGCATCTCGTGGAAGTCGCCGACGTCGCCGTCGAGCTCGAGCTTCTCCAGATCGGCTCCGGTCAGAGTCTTCGTCCGCCCGGAGAAGCAGCGGACGTAGCCGATCACCGCCCCGGTCCAGAGCGCCTCGACCAGCGCCGGATCGGCGTCCACCCGCACCGGGCCGGACTCCGGGCCGGCGAGCGCGGTCACCAGGTGCTCGCAGCAGCGCAGCACGTACTGCAGGTCCTCGAAGACCGCCGCGAGCTGTGCCAGCTCGCCGGACTCCGGAACGTCGATCCGTCGCACCGTCGTCGGTGCGACGGGGCCCCCGTCGCCGGGTGCGCCGTCCTCGTGCGTGTCGGTCATCGTCGACCCCACCTCCGATGGATCACGGTATCGGCGGGTGCCGCGGCACGGTGTCGCGTTATGAGACGTTCTGTGACCTGTGCCTCGCCGTCGCACCGGCGGCGTGGATCTGCGCGGCTATCGTGCTAGCGTCCCGCTCCGAAAAGGTCACGAGTGCCAGCGTCAAGCCCCGGCTTGCTGGCCGGCAACCCTCCTCCGCGGTGGGGTGCCCCGGGTGATGACCGGGCCGTCGCGACACCCGCGCCGGCAAGCGCGGATCCGGCACCCGCAGCAGCGCTGCCCCGGATCCCTGTGATCCGGAGGACGATCATGACCGCTGCCCTGCTGCACGAGACCACCCGCCCGGCCGCCGAGCTCCCGGCGGTCACCGGTGCCGATCTGACCGTGCCGCTGGTCGACGGCGGACGGGTCGGCTACTGCGATCTCGACTCCGCCGCCTCGACGCCGGCTCTCGCCGCGGTCACCGCGCACGTCGCGCAGGTGCTACCCTATCACGGCAGCGTGCACCGGGGCGCCGGTTACACCTCGCGGGTGTGCACGTCGCTGCTGGAGAACGCGCGTGCCGATGTCGCCCGCTTCGTGCGCGCCCGGCCCGACGACGTCGTGGTGTTCACCCGCAACACCACCGACGCGCTCGGGTTGCTCGCCCGCGCGGTCCCGGGCCCGGTGCTGACGCTGGACCTGGAGCACCACGCGACGCTGCTGGCCTGGCGGCACTCCGGGCACCGGGTCGTCCCGGCGGGCCGGACGATCGGCGACACGCTGCAGGCGCTGCGCGCCGAGCTGGCGGCCCGGCCGGACACCGCGCTGGTGGCCGTCACCGGGGCGTCGAACGTGACCGGTGAGCTGCTGCCGGTCGCCGAGATCGTGGCGATCGCGCACGCCGCCGGTGCCCGGGTCTGCGTGGACGCCGCCCAGCTCGCCCCGCACCGCAGGCTCGACCTGGCCGGCTGGGGCGCCGACTACCTCGCGCTGTCCGGGCACAAGATCTACGCGCCGTTCGGGGCCGGTGTGCTGGTCGGGCGCGGTGACTGGCTGGACGCGGCGCAGCCACACCTCGCCGGCGGTGGGGCGGTGCGCTCGGTCGCCGTCGCCGGGGACCGCACCGAGGTGGCCTGGCTGCCGGCGCCGCAGCGGCACGAGGGTGGCACGCCGAACGTGCTGGGCGCGGCCGCGCTGGCGGCGGCCTGCCGCGAGCTGGAGCCGGTGATCGACGACGAGGTGCCCGCGCACGAGCGTGCGCTCGCCGCACGCCTGCACACCGGGCTGGCGTCGGTCCCCGGGCTGCGCACGCTGTCGATCTTCGACGACGCGCCGGACCGGACCGCGACGATCTCCTTCACCCTCGGCGACCTCCCGGCCGGGCTGGTCGCGGCGGTGCTGTCCGCGGAGTACGGCATCGGGGTGCGGGACGGCCGGTTCTGTGCGCACCCGCTGCTCGCCCGCTGCAACGACGGCGACGACGCCGTTCGCGCCTCGCTCGGCCTGCGCACCACGCCGTCGGACGTCGACCGGCTGGTGGACGCGCTCGGCCGGCTGGCCCGGCGCGGTCCGCAGTGGACCTACGCGATTCTCGACGGCCGCTGGACGCCCACCCCGGACCCGCGCCCGCTGGACCCGTTCGGGCTGGGGGAGCGGCCCGGCCTCCCGGGCTGCGACCGCTGAACCCGGAGTGGCGGACGGGCCGGGACACGGCAGCCGCCCGTCAGGCCGTCGCGCACCGGGCCCGCGGGTATCAGCCGCGGGACGCCGAGCACGCCCGGCACAGCCCGAAGATCTCCAGGGTGTGCGAGAGATCGGTGTAGCCGTGCTGCTCGGCGATCGACTGGGCCCACGACTCGACGGCGGGCCCCTCGATCTCCACGGCGGCCCCGCACCGGCGGCAGACCAGGTGATGGTGGTGGTGCTCGCTGGCGCAACGCCGGTAGACGGCCTCGCCGGAGCCGGTGCGCAACACGTCGACCTCGCTGCCCTCGGCGAGGGTCTGCAGGGTGCGGTAGACCGTCGTCAGCCCGATGCCCTCGCCGGTGCGGCGGAGCTCCTCGTGGATCTCCTGGGCGGAGCGGAAGTCCTCGATCCGGTCGAGCAGTGCGATGACCGCCGCCCGCTGCCGGGTCGCGCGGATCCCGCGTGGCCCGGCGGTCGAGCGCGCGGCCCGTCCGGCCCGTCCGGCCTGGTCCGTGCCGTCGTGCACCGCCTGATCGCTCACGAGTCCTCCTCCACATGCGCCACCGCGTCCACCACGATGTGGGCGAGATGGTCGTCGACCAGGGAGTAGAGCACCTCACGTCCCTTTCGTTCACCTTCGACCACACCGGCGGACTTCAGCACCCGCAGGTGCTGGCTGATCAGCGGCTGGGTGACCCCGAGGGCGTCCACCAGGTCGTGCACGCAGCGCGCGTGCTCCAGGAGCTGCAGCACGATCGCGATCCGCACCGGCGCCGCCAGCGCGCGCAGCAGGTCACCGGCCGCTGCCAGGGTGCGCGGATCACGCAGAGGGCCGGGAGCCGGCGCCGGGTGGTGCTCCCCGGCGTGCTCGTCGGTCCCCGGGGTCCGGGTGGTCTCCGCTGCGGCAGACATCGTGGTTCCGTCCCGTCCCCCGGAGGCGGCGGCCACACCCCCGGCGCTGATCGAGCCCAGCCGGCCGCACCCGACATGGTAGGCGTGTTCGTTATCGTCGCGCCGTGCTGCTGGTCTGCCGGTTCTCCGTGTCGCCCGACGACGTCCCCCGATTCACCGATCGCGCCGCCCGTGCGCTGGAGCTCCTCGCCGCCCAGCCGGGCTGCCGCGGCGGCGAGGCCGGCCGCGCCATCGAGGCCCCGGAGCAGTGGGTGCTGACGGTCCGCTTCGACTCGGTCGACGCCTACCGGCGTGCGCTCGGGCCGTTCCCGGTGCGCGAGCACGTGCACCCGTTGCTGGCCGAGGCCGACACCAGCACCGAGTCGACACACGAGACCCTGCTGTCGGTGACACCCGGCGGCTCCGCTGCCCGCCACCCCTCACTGCTCACCTGAACCGGGCGGGCGGAATCGGGTTATGCCGGGTCGGTAATCTGTAGGACCCACCTCGCGACTCCGCAGGTGGGTAGTCCCGAATCCCGGACCTGGAGTACGACCAGTGGCCAGCAAGCCGACCTCCGCCAAGATCGAGACCATCGTCGCGCTCACCAAGCGTCGCGGATTCGTCTTCGCCTCCGGCGAGATCTACGGCGGAACCCGGTCGGCGTGGGACTACGGTCCGCTCGGCGTCGAGCTGAAGGACAACATCAAGCGCCAGTGGTGGAAGACCATGGTGACCGGCCGCGACGACGTCGTCGGTCTGGACTCCTCGGTCATCCTGCCGCGGCAGACCTGGGTCGCCTCCGGCCACGTGAACGCGTTCACCGACCCGCTGGTCGAGTGCACCTCGTGCCACAAGCGCTACCGCGCCGACCAGCTGGCCGAGGAGTTCGCCGAGCGCAAGGGCCGCGATCCGGAGCAGGCCGACCCGAACGACCTGTCCGAGGTGCCCTGCCCGAACTGCGGCACCCGCGGCCAGTTCACCGCGCCGCGCGAGTTCAACATGATGCTGAAGACCTTCCTCGGCCCGGTGGAGTCCGAGGAGGGCATGGCCTACCTGCGCCCGGAGACCGCCCAGGGCATCTTCGTGAACTTCCTGAACGTGCAGACCACCTCGCGCAAGAAGCCGCCGTTCGGCATCGGCCAGATCGGGAAGAGCTTCCGCAACGAGATCACCCCGGGCAACTTCATCTTCCGGACCCGCGAGTTCGAGCAGATGGAGATGGAGTACTTCGTCGAGCCCGGCAGCGACGAGGAGCTGCACCAGTACTGGATCGACGAGCGCACCCGCTGGTACACCGACCTGGGCATCGACCGTGAGAACCTGCGCCAGTACGAGCACCCGAAGGAGAAGCTCTCCCACTACTCGAAGCGCACCGTCGACATCGAGTACCGGTTCAACTTCACCGGCCAGGAGTGGGGCGAGCTCGAGGGCATCGCGAACCGCACGGACTTCGACCTGACCACGCACTCGAACCACTCGGGCGTCGACCTGTCGTTCTACGACCAGGCCACCGACACCCGCTACCGGCCGTACGTGATCGAGCCCGCGGCCGGGGTCGGGCGGTCGATGATGGCGTTCCTGATCGAGGCCTACAGCGAGGACGAGGCGCCCAACGCCAAGGGCGGCGTCGACAAGCGCGTCGTGCTGAAGCTGGACCGCCGGCTCGCCCCGGTGAAGGCCGCGGTGCTGCCGCTCTCGCGCAACGCCGACCTGTCGCCCAAGGCGAAGGACCTGGCCGCGCAGCTGCGGAAGAGCTGGAACGTCGACTTCGACGACGCCGGCGCGATCGGCCGCCGCTACCGTCGTCAGGACGAGATCGGCACGCCGTTCTGCATCACGGTGGACTTCGACACCTTGACCGACCAGGCGGTGACCATCCGGGAGCGCGACACCATGGCCCAGGAGCGGGTCGCGCTGGACCAGGTCGAGGCCTACCTGGCCACCCGGCTGCTCGGCTGCTGAGCGGGCCCGCACATCCAGATCGGCCCCCGCCCGTGGGTACGGGCGGGGGCCGATCTGTGTCTCGCGGGGACTACACCGGCTCGGGGAGCAGCCTCTCCACCAGGTCGGACAGCGTGATGATGCCGATCAGGCTGCCCTCGGACTCCACCAGCGCCAGGTGCGCACGCTGCTCGCGCATCGTGTTCACCGCCGCGTTGTAGCGGGTGTCCGCCGGGAGCGTGAGCACCGGGCGCATCAGCTCGCGGGCCGGGGTCCCGGGCTCGCGGGTCAGCGTGTCCCGCACGTGCACGTAGCCGATCGGCGTCTCGCCGTCGCGCACGATGAGCCGCAGGTGGCCGGTCCGCCGCGCGGTCTCCTGGACCGAGGCGACGTCGTCGTCGGCGCCCACCCCGGACGGCTCGTGTGCCAGCTCGCTCAACGGCATCCGCTCCAGCTCCAGGGCGGTGACCAGCTGGTCGCGCCGCTCCTGGTCCAGGGCACCGGTCTTCGCCGAGTGATCGACCAGCTCGCGCAGGTCGTCGGCGTTGCGGCCGGAGGCCATCTCGTCGACCGGCTCGACGCCGACCGCCCGCAGGCAGCGGTTGGCCAGGCCGTTCAGCAGCACCAGGATCGGCCGGGTCAGCACCATGAAGCCGCGCATCGGCAGCGCCAGCATGATCGCCGACCGTTCCGGGTGCGAGATCGCCCAGGACTTCGGCGCCATCTCACCGACCACGAGGTGCACGAAGGTGACCACGATCAGCGACAGGACGAAGGAGAGGACCGTGGCGATACCCGAGGCCAGCCCCCATCCCTCCAGCACCGGCCGCAGGGCGTAGTCGACGGCCGGTTTCGCGACCGCACCGAGGCCCAGCGTGCACAGCGTGATGCCCAGCTGGGAACCGGCCAGCAACAGCGACAGGTCCTTGGCGCTGCGCAGCGCGGCACGCGCCGACGCGGAGGTCTGCGCGGCCTCCTCCAGCCGGTAGTTCCGGGCGGCGACGAGTGCGAACTCCACCGCCACGAAGAACGCGCTCAGCCCGACCAGGGCGATCGAGACGACGATCGAGGTGACGCTCATGCCCACACCTCCTGCTCATCGTCCGAGTCGGCGGACTCGGTCCACACCAGGTGCACCGCCGCCGGAACGCGGCGGTCCACCTCCTGGACGCTGATCCGCAGCCTCCGCGGCGGGTCGTCCGGATCCTCGGCCGGGATCATGACGACGACCTCGTCACCCGGCTCGGGGAGCCGCTGCAGCTCGGCCATCACCAGGCCGCCGACGGTCTGGTAGTCGCCCTCGGGCAGCTCGGCGTCGATCAGCCTGCCGACCTCGTCGACGTGCCGGTCACCCGGCACCACCCAGCCGTCCTCTGCCTGGCGGGCCTGATCGGTCCCGGCCTGGTCGTGCTCGTCGGTGATCTCGCCGACCAGCTCCTCGGCGACGTCCTCGACGGTGATGACGCCGGCCAGGCCGCCGTACTCGTCGAGCACGCAGGCGAGCTCCTCGCCCTCCTCCCGCAGCCGGGCCATGACCTGCGGCAGCGGCAGCGAGGACGGCACCAGCACCGGTGCCCGCATCAGCTCCGACACCAGGACGTCGGCCGCGCCGCGGCCGCCCAGGTCGGTGCGCTCGG
This sequence comes from Pseudonocardia autotrophica, assembly GCF_003945385.1. Classification (NCBI taxonomy): domain Bacteria; kingdom Bacillati; phylum Actinomycetota; class Actinomycetes; order Pseudonocardiales; family Pseudonocardiaceae; genus Pseudonocardia; species Pseudonocardia autotrophica. Next base: position 4,937,199 of record NZ_AP018920.1, on the reverse strand, counting down.
ACAGGGCCAGCACGTCCTTGAGGCAGACGACGCCGACCAGCTCCAGCGCGTTCTCCGGGTCGGCCGCGTCGGGCGGCGTCCCGAGGACGGGATAGCGGGAGTGCTGCACGGCCATCTGGCCGATCAGGCTCTCCACGGTGGCGTCGTCGCGCACCCAGGAGACCCGCGGGCGCGGGATCATCGCGGCGCGCGCGGTGCGGTCGGTGAAGTCGACGACCCGGTCCAGCAGGGCCGCGAACTCCGGGGAGAGATCGCCCGAGTCGCGGGAGTCGTCGATGATGGCTTCCAGGTCACGCGGGGTGGCCGAGTGCTCGACGTCGTGCACGGGCTCGATCCGCAGCGCACGCAGCAGCAGGTTCGACGCGGCGTCGAACAGCTTGATGATCCAGCCGAAGATCGCCAGGTAGGTCTTCGTGGACAGCGCCAGCCAGCGCGCCACGGGTTCCGGCCGGGCGATCGCCAGGTTCTTCGGGAACAGCTCGCCGAAGACCATCTGGACGACGGTCGAGAGCAGCAGCGCGAACGTGATGCCGATCGCGAGGCCGATCCCGCTCGGGACGTTGACCACGCCGAGCAGCTCGGCGATGCCGTTGCCGATCAGCGGCTCGGCGACGTAACCGACCAGCAGGCCGGTGACGGTGATGCCGAGCTGGGCGCCGGACAGCATGAACGAGGTGCGCCGGGTGATGTCGAGGGCGCGGATCGCTCCGGTGTCGCCCTCGGCCGCCTTGGCCTTGAGCCGGGAGCGGTCGACGGCCATGTAGCCGAACTCCTGCGCCACGAAATACCCGGTGAGCGCGGTGATGGCCAGAACGACCAGGATGCCGAGCAGGATTCCGAGGATCGTGCCGATCACCGGAGCGTCACCGCCCGGCGGTCGGGCCCGTGGGTACGGGCGGGAACGAGGGCGATGCGGGGTCGCCGTCCGGATGTGTGCCGGACGGCGCCGGGACTGTCGCTGGGGTCCATGACTCCTGACTCGCGATCGGATGTGTCGTGCACGCGCATAACGCGTGCCGGAATAGTAAGGTTCCGGCGCGCACTCGTCGCGTCGGCCTCGTCACGTGTCTCTGAAATGTGACTCCGGAGGATCGGGCCGACCGCCGGCGACGGGCCGGCGCTCCCCTCAGGAATCTGTCAGCCGCCGTCGCTACCCTGGCGCCCGTGAGCACCGGTACGTCCCAGAGCCCCACCGATCCGCGTCGTGCGCTCGGCGCCACCCTGCGCCGCTGGGCTGCGGGGGAGGCTGCGGGCATCGGCGTGGTCCGGGTGCTCGACCGGCACGGCTTCGGCTCCGTCGAGTCCGGTCAGCTGCTGGCCGGTACCCCCGGCGGTGAGGTGCACGGTCTGCTCTATCTCGGTGCGCTCGACGACACGGCGCATCCGCTGGCCACCGAGGCCGCCGCCGGTGCGGCGACGGTCCGGGAGGCGCACGTCGCGGAGTCCTCCGCGGTGGCGGCCGGGCTGGCCTGCGCGGGCGGCGCGACCCTGGTGGGGCACCCGCTGCCGGCCGGGCCGGCCGCCGCGCTCGGCGAGGCGCTGGAGGCGGCCCGTCCCGCCGCACTGCTGTCCACCGTCGACGGCGCGTCGGCGCTGGTGCTGACCGGGCCGGATCTCATGACCGAGCACGGATCGCTGGGCGACGGCGCGGTCGGCGAGGCGGCCACCGCCGCGGCCCGGCAACTGTTGCGCCGCGGGGCCATCGCCACCGAGCAGGTCGACGCCGCCGGCACCGCCGTGCTGGTCGACGTCTGGGTGCCGGTGCCGTCGGTCCTGGTGGTCGGCGAGGGTGCGCTCGGCGCGGCGCTGCACGCGCAGGCCGGGCTGCTCGGCTGGTCCGCGCGCACCGTCACCACCGTGGCTGACGCGCAGGCGGCGGTGTCCGCCTTCACCGATGCCGACGTGCTGGTCCTGCTCGACCACGCCCCGGAGTTCGACTCGATCCTGATCGAGGGTGTGGCACACGGCCGCGGCTTCCTCGGCGCGCTCGGCTCCCGCCGCACCCAGTCCGCCCGCCGGGAGCGGTTGGCGGCGGCGGGCGTCGGGGAGGGCGGGTTCGCCGCGATCCACGGGCCGGTCGGGCTCGACCTGGGTGCCCGGACACCGGCCGAGACGGCGGTGTCGATCGTCGCGCAGGTGATCGCCCTGCGGGCCGGGCGATCGGCGTCGGCGCTGGCGGAGTCGGCCGGACGGATCGGCGGATGAGCGCAGCCTCGTCGCGCCGCGGTCTCGGCGGCGGAGCGCCGGTCGCGCCGGCACCGGTGCGCCCCGCGGCCCGCGGCCCGGTCCGGACCGGGATGACCTGGGGTGCCCGGCTGCTCGTCGGCGGCCTGGTGATGCTGATCGCCGTCGTGGGCGTGACCGCGCTGCGGGTCTGGCAGGTCGCCAGGGTCGACGACCAGCGCCCGGTGGATGCGGTCGTCGTGCTCGGGGCGGCCCAGTACAACGGCGAGCCGAGCGCGGTGCTCGCGGCCCGGCTGCGGCACGCCGCCCAGCTCTACGCCGACGGTGTCGCCCCGCGGATCGTCACGGTCGGCGGCGGGCGCACGGGCGACCGCTACACCGAGGCCGAGGCCAGCCGGGACTGGCTGGTCGCCCGCGGAGTGCCGGCGTCGGCGGTGCAGGCGGTGCCGGAGGGATCGGACACCCTCGGCAGCCTGCAGGCGGTCGCCGCGGGGGCCCGGGCCCAGGGCTGGTCGTCGGCGCTGCTGGTGTCCGATCCGTGGCACAGCCTGCGTGCTCGCACGATGGCCCGGGACGCCGGCCTGGAGGCGTGGACGTCGCCGACCCGCAGCGGTCCGATCGTGCAGACCCGGGAGACCCAGCTGCGCTACATCTACCGGGAGACCGGGGCGCTGCTGTTCTACACGCTCACGCACGCCTCGGTCGACACCGCGAGTTCCGGGCAGGGCTGAGGCCGTGTCGGAGCTCTCCGAGCGGCCCGGGAGCACGGCCGCCCCCGATGTCTGCGCGGTGCCGTCGGCCGGGTACACCCCGGACGACGCGCAGCGACGGCATCCCGAGCAGCCCAAGGGATCCGGCCTGGGGGAGCGCGGCCGGGTGGAGCGGCGCAGCCCGTTCTCCCGGGACCGGGCGCGGGTGCTGCACTCGGCGGCGCTGCGCCGGCTCGCGGGCAAGACGCAGGTCGTCGGCCCGGGGGAGGGCGCCGAGGTCACCGGTATCCCGCGGACCCGGCTGACGCACTCGCTGGAGGTCGCCCAGATCGGTCGCGGGATCGCCGAGGAACTCGGCCTCGATCCGGACGTCGTCGACGCGGCGGGGCTGGCCCACGACATCGGTCATCCACCGTTCGGACACAACGGCGAACGCGCACTCGACGAGGCGGGCGCCGGCTGCGGCGGGTTCGAGGGCAACGCGCAGACCCTGCGGATCGTGACCCGGCTGGAGCCGAAGGCCCGGTCGTCGGACGGGCGCGGCCCCGGCGGGCTCAACCTGACCCGGGCCACCCTCGACGCCGCGACGAAGTACCCGTGGGCCCGGCGCGGGGCGGAGCGCAAGTTCGGCGCCTACGCCGACGACCTCCCGGCACTGGACTGGGTGCGGCTCGGGGCCCGGCCCGGTGTGCGCTGCATGGAGGCGCAGGTCATGGACTGGGCGGACGACGTCGCGTACTCGGTGCACGACGTCGAGGACGCGGTGCTGGCCGGCCGGATGGATCTGGCCGTGCTCTCGTCGCCGGCCGAACGCGAGGCGCTCGCCGCGGAGGCCGCGCGGCGGTTCGGTACCGACTCCGGCGCCTGCGCGGAGGCGGCCGCGCAGCTCGACGCGCTGCCGGTGGTCCGCGCGGTGCGCGGGTTCGACGTGCGCACCGCCGGTGGCGACGACCTGGTCGCGATGAAGCGGCTGACCAGTGAGCTGGTCGGGCGGTTCGCGCTCGCCGCGACCGACTCCACCCTGGACACCTACGGCGACGCCCCGCTCGCCCGGCACCGCGCCGATCTCGTCGTCCCGCTGGAGGCGCAGGCCGAGGTGGTGCTGCTCAAGGAGCTCGCCACCCGGTACGTGATGAGTGACCCGGAGCGGCTGGCGATGCAGGAGCGGCAGCGCGAGCTGCTGCGCGAGCTGGTCGCCACGCTGTCCGCGCGCGGCCCGGACGGGCTCGACCCGGTCCGCGCCGAGGACTGGAGCGCCGCGCCGGACGACCGGGCCCGGCTGCGCGTGGTGATCGACCAGGTCGCGCTGCTCACCGATCAGCAGGCGGTCGCCTGGCATCGGAGGGCATGCCGGTAGGTGCCCGGTGCGGCCGGGCGGCGGGAGCTGCCGGCGCGGTGGTCCGGCCGCCGGTGCTCAGACGCTCCCGACGAGCCCGGCGTCGTCGACGACCGGGCGACCTCCCTTGAGGACCGTGTGCAGGGCGTGCGCCGGGTCGGCCAGCACGGTGACGTCATCGAGCGGGTCCCCGTCGACGACCAGCAGGTCCGCGTGCGCGCCGGGGGCGACGACCCCGATGTCCCCCTCGGCCCGCAGCAGCCGCGCGGCCGTCGTCGTCGCCGAGCGCAGCACCTCGGCCGAGGACACGACCTGGGCCCGGATCCGGAACTCGGCGGACTGGTGCTGCTGCATCTCGCCGAGCAGGTCGGTCCCGAACACCACGTTCACCCCGCCCTCGGTGGCCAGCCGCAGCGCGTCGAGACCGCCGGCCAGCACCTGGTCGATCTTGCGCTGGGACGCGACGGGCAGGCCGTGCAGGGCCCCTTCGGCCTTGAGCCGGTCGTAGGTCGCCAGGGTCGGGACGAGGTACGCGTCGTGCTCGCGGAACAGTGCGACGCTGCCGGCGTCGATCAGGTTGCCGTGCTCGATCGACCTGACGCCGAGTCGTAACCCGCGGTCGACGGCGCGCGCCGTGTAGGCGTGTCCGAGGACGTAGCGGTCGGCGGCCTCGGCTTCCTCGACGATCGCGCGGATCTCCTCGTCGGAGAACTGGGTGGAGTCGATGCGGTCGGTCGGGGACGCGACACCACCGGAGAGCATGATCTTGATGTGGTCGGCGCCGGTGCGGAGCTGCTCGCGTGCGGCGCGGCGCACCTCGCTGACGCCGTCGCACACGACGCTCAGATGGGGGCAGCAGGCGTGCTGGTCGAGCACCTGGGTGCCGGGGCCGCGCACGTCGCCGTGCCCACCCGTCTGGGACAGTGCCTTGCCGCCGAAGAAGAGCCGAGGGCCGACGAACAGGTCGCGGTCCAGCGCCTCGGCCAGGCCGTGGTCGGCGCCGGCGGCGTCGCGCACCGTGGTGAACCCGCGGGCGAGCATGCCGTGCAGCAGCCGCTGGGCGTGCGCGGCGACCAGGTACGGCGAGGTGTCGCCGAGGGTGGCGAGATCCGCGGTGGAGGCGGTGACGTGCACGTGTGCGTCGATCAGCCCCGGGAGGACCATCCGGCCGGCGGCGTCGCAAGCGTATGCATCGGTCCCGGCGGTGCCGGGCGGAGCGATCTCGGTGATCCGCCCGTCGTGCAGAAGGATGTCGCGCGGCTCGCTCGTCGTCGCCGATCTCGGATCGACGACGCGGGCGTTGCGGACGGCGGACAGCGCGGGGGACAGGTGCACGATGCCTCCAGTGACACGTTGCGTTGACCTAGCTGCAATATATGTTGCAGAACACGAGGAAGCGAGGGGGCGACGGGATGGCCGACCTGCGACGGTGGCTGGACGGCCTGACCGGGGAGCGGACACTCGGTCGTGGTGTCCGCGCGGTGCTCGACGCGGCGGTGGCCGATCCCGAGCTGTGCGCCTACGCCTCCACCCACACGGTCGCGCGGGCGGCGGGGGTGAACCCGGCCACCGTGGTGCGTGCGGCCCAGGCCGTGGGGTTCGGGGGTTGGCCGGAGTTCGCGACCGAGCTGCGCAGCCGCTACCTGTCGTCGCTGGCCGTCGACCGGATCTACGACCTGTACGCCGAGCCCGCCCGGCCGGACGGGCCTGCCGGCGGCGGGGCCGCGGCGGACGACCCGGGGGACGTGCTGTACCGGGTGGTCGGGCACGACGTGCACCTGTTGCGGACCATGCTCGCCGGTACCGACCCGGCCGCCGTCCACCGGGCCGCCGAGGTCGTCCGCACCGCCCGCCGCACCGTCGTCTTCGCCACCGGCACCTATGCCGCCCCCGGGATCCAGCTCGCGCACGTCGCGCAGATGATCGGGCACGACGTCACCGTGCAGAACGGTGCCGCGACGGCAATGCTGAACAGCGCGCGGCTGCTCGGTGCGGGGGACTGCTTCCTCACCTTCAGCCTGTGGCGCACGTCGGTGGTGGTCCGCCGGGCGGCGGAGGTGGCCCGCCGGGCCGGCGCAACCGTGGTCGCGGTCGTCGACCGCCGCTCGGCGGTCGCCGAGCTCGCCGACGTCGTGATCACGGTGCCGAGCGAGGGGCGCGGTTTCGTCCCGTCGATCATCTGCGCGGTCAGCGTCACCCAGGCGATCCTGCGACTGCTCGCGGACGCGGAGCCGGCCGCCACCCGTGCCCGGCTGGCCGAGCTGGACGAGCTCTGGGACTCGCTGGGGGTGGTCGAGGACGAGTGACCGCGAGGTCTTCACTGCAACAAACATTGCATCTACGATCCTGCCATGGCCGCGCTCAACGTCACGCTGCTGGTGCTCTATCTCGGTTTCATGGCCGTGGTGGCCCTGCGGTTCTCCCGGCCGTCGGCTATGCGCGACGGCGAGGACTTCGTGCTCGCGGGGCGCTCGCTGTCGACCACGGTGCTGGGCGCGACGATGCTCGCCACCTTCGTCGGCAGCGGATCGATCATCGGCGGGGCGAACTTCGTCTACACCTACGGCCCGATCGCCGGGATGTTCTTCTTCGCCGGCACCCTGATCGGGATCCTCTGCCTGCTGATCCTGGTCACCAGGGTCCGCACCGGTGGCTTCCGGACCGTGCCGGAGCTCTTCCAGGACCGGTACGGGACGGCGGCCCGCTACATCGGCACCGTCATGATCATCATCGCGTTCGTGGGCATCACGGCGTACCAGTTCACCGGTGCCGGTTACATCATCTCGCTGATGGCGCCCGTCTCGGAGACCCAGGGCGCGGTGGTGGCCGCGGCGCTGATCACCGTCCTGTCGATGTCCGGCGGCCTGAAATCGGTCGCCTGGACCGATGCGATCTCCTCCGTGCTGGTCGTCCTCGGCCTGTTCGTGTGCCTGATCTACCTCTTCGCCACCGACGTCGGCGGGATCGGCGGCTATGTCGACCGGCTTGACCCGGCACTGAGCACGGTTACCGGCGGCCTGCCGCCGCTGGCGTTGCTCGGCTACTTCCTGCCGGTGTTCCTGCTGATCCTCGGCGACCAGAACATGCACCAGCGCCTCTCCGCCGCGCGGGACTCGCGGACGGCGGTCCGGGCGACGCTGCTGTTCTTCGGCGGTGCGCTGCTGATGATCACGCCGATCGTGCTGCTGGCCTCGACGTCGAGCTTCCTGCTGCCGGACATCGAGGCGGACACCGCGGTGCTCGCGCTCGCCGGCGGGGACCTCACGCCGCCGGTCGTCGGTGGGCTGCTGCTGGTCGGGGCGTTCGCGCTGATCGTCACGACCGGCTCGTCGTACCTGCTCACCAGTTCGGCGAACGTCGTCTACGACCTGGTCTTCCTGCGCAGGCCGGAGCGCGCGGGCGGACGGCTCGGGGTCGCGGTCGGGCGGTCGTCGGTGCTGCTGCTCGCCGTGCTGGCCTTCGTGATGGTCCAGTTCTTCCCGACCGTGCTCGAACTGCAGATGTACGCCTACACGATGTACGGCGCGGCGCTGACCCCGGTGATCCTCGCGGCACTGTTCTGGCGCCGGGCCGGAGCCGTCTCGGCCGTCGCGACGATCGTGGTCGGGGGTGCGGTGACCGTCGCGTGGGAGGTGTCCGGCCGGGCGTCGGAGCTGAACTCGGTCGTCGTGTCGCTGCCCGCGGCACTGGCGACCCTGGTGGTCACGGCTCTGCTGTTCCCCCGCCGGGTGGCGCCGGCCGATGAACCCGCGGCGGCCTGACCTGCCGGATCAGCCGGCGTGCGTGTCCTCCCGTTGCCGGCTGCGCGTCCACGGCCAGGTGATCAGGCACCATCCGGCCACGACGAGCGCGAACTCGACGAGCAGGTACCACGGCCACGGCCCCAGCAGGTCCAGCAGCGACGGGTTCGTCGGCTTGTGGTTGAGGAACCCGTAGTTGGTCCCGGTCGCGGAGTTCACCGTGAACGCCACGGTCGCCCAGCCGACGGTCGCGGCGATCGTCGCCCGCATGCCGCGCCAGGTCGGCCGGATCCCGACGCCCCAGGTCAGGTAGACCGCGGCCCAGGTGACGAACAGGTGCAGCGCCCAGAAGTCCAGAAATTCGATACGCGGGAAGTCCGGCGCGTCCAGCGCCGGGGTGAGGACGGCCTGCGGGGTCAGGGTGAGTCCCCAGTAGTAGGTGAGCGCGCAGGCCCACCAGCGGTGCGTCCACAGCGCGTACGCCGCGGCCACCCAGCTCAGGTCGCTGAGCTGCAACGGCAGCGACGTGTAGAGGTCCCAGTTCTCCGGGAGCAGCCGCCGGACCTGCATCGACACCTGGAACCCGATGATCACCAGCGCGAACACCCGGCCGGTGACGATCTCGGCGCCGGTTCCGCGCATCCGCCGCCCGGCGAGCACCAGCAGCACGGCGACGATCGCGCCGGTCGTCAGCGCCGTCCAGTGCGTCGTGCCGTAGGGCACGAAGACGGCGTCGTCCGGCTGCACCTCACCAGCTTCTACCGGTGCGCGCCCGGTGCCGCCACTCGGCGGTGCTCAGCGCAGGTCGATCGCCGGGCGCATCGCGTCGGCGTCGGTCGGGACCGACCGGTCCGGGCAGCTGCTCAGCACCCGGGCGATCGCGTCCCGTTCGGCGGCGGTGACCCAGAGGTCGTACTTGGCCTTCACCGCGACCTGCCGGGAGACGTAGGCGCACCGGTAGCCGGTGTCCGGCGGCAGCCAGGTGGCGGCGTCGCCGTCGCCCTTGCGGCTGTTCGTGGGGCCGTCGACGGCGATCAGGTTCAGCGGGTCGTTGCCGATGTGCTCGCGGGCGGTGGCGTCGAGCTGCTGGGCACCCTTCTGCCAGGCGTCGGAGAGTGCGACGACGTGGTCGATCTGGACCCGCTCGCTGGTGCCCTGACCACGGGTGAAGGAGATCGTCTGCCCGGTGTAGGCGTCGCGCAGGGTGCCGGTCAGGACGACGCAGTCGTGCGTCCCCGCCTTGAAGGTCTCCCGGTCCATGTCCCTGGAGAGGACCTGGTTGCGCTGGTCGCAGCCGTCCCGGTCGATGTCGGCCCAGCGGCGGCCGAACTCGGTGCGGGCGTACCCGGTCTTCGGTGCGCGGCCCTTGACCTCGAGGGTCCCGAGCACGGCGGCGGCGTTCCCGGCCGCCGGTGCCTGCTCGGCCCAGACGGCCGGTCCGGCCGGACCATCGGAGCCGGAACCGGCGCCCGGTTCGAACCCGGAGTCGACGACCTCGGCGTCGACGATGCCGGTGCCGGGCCCGGCAGCCCAGACGTCCGCGAACGATCCGGGGGCACCACACCCGGCCAGCACCAGAACCGCCGCCAGCACGGCGACGACATCACCACGAGCACGCACCCGACGATGATCGCGATCGCGAACGCCGGGGCAGTGCCGGACACGCCGGGGGATTCGTCACGTGGGCCCGCCGGCTCACGCGCGATCGCGGCTGGGTGACAGGGGTCACAGGGCGGACTGTCACATCTCGTGTGCCGGCGGCGTCCCACGGGTGACACATCCGCACCGCCCAGGGAGGACATCGTGCCCCGCATCCCCGCCGTCACCGCCGCCGAGGCGGGCCCGTTCGGCCGGCTCGCCTACCGCATCGCCCGCCGCCGGTACGGATCGGTGCCGGAGCCGTTCGCCGTCGGGCGCCACCACCGCAGGCTGTTCTGGGCGTCGGTGGTCAGTGAGCTGGGCTGGGAGCGCGCCGCGACCTTGCTCCCGGCCGGTGTACGGGAGATCGCCGTCTACCGGACGGCGACCGTCGTCGGCTGCTCGTGGTGCGTCGACTTCGGCACCATGCTGCAGCGGCTGTCCGGTCTCGACGTGGACCGGCTCGCGCACATCGACGAATACGCCACCAGCCCGCTCTTCAGCCGTGCCGAGCGGCTCGCGATCGGTTACGCCGACGCGATGACCGCGCAGCCGATGACCGTCACCGACGACCAGGTCGCGGAGCTGGAACGGGAGCTCGGCCGCGCCGGGCTCGTGGAGCTCACCCAGATGATCGCGGTCGAGAACATGCGCGCCCGCGCCAACCACGCACTCGGGATCACCGACCAGGGGTTCGATGCGGCGTGTGCGGTCCCGCCCGGTCACCGCAGCGTGGACGGGGCCGGTCCGCCGTAGATCCCGACGACGGACCGGTCCGCCCGGTGGCGGCCATCCTTTCCGGTCGCCGGTCGCCGGTCGCCGGTCGCCGGTCGCCGGTCGCCGGTCGTCTCGGCGAAGCCGGGGCCCGGTCGGCCGTCTCCTGCCCCTTCCCGATTCGCTCGATGTCTCACGTCGGGGCGGTGGAGCGTCGGCACTCACGAGTGTCGGTCGGGTGCGGCTCGCTCGCCGAGGTGGTCGATCTCGCCCTTCAGGCGGTCGACCTCGGCGTGCGCCGCGTCGAGCCGGGACTCGCTGGCGGTCAGGTCGGAGCGGAGCCGGTCGATGCAGGACGCCGACTCCAGGGAGTGGCCGTCGTCGAGCAGCTCGCGCAGCCGGGCCGCATGTTCGAGCTGACGGCGGGAGTAGCGCCGGTGGCCGCCCGCCGACCGGTGCGGGCGCACGATCCCCGCGGTGTCGAGGCTCCGCAGGAACGCCGGCTCGACGTCGAGGACGCGGGCGGCCTCACCCATGGCCATCGACGGGTAGTCGGGGTCGTCGAGCCGGTCCAGTCCCATGCACCCGTCCTCTCCTGCCGACCGGCAGAAGTGAGGTTGCCGGAGGCACAAATCTACGTCTACAACTGTAGATAGTGGATGTGCCCGATGTGGCAGCGGGTCGGTGTGCCCGCCGGTGGGACGACGAGGAGGAGGGATGGACAGGTTGCTGCGGCTGGTGTTGCCGGGGCTGCTCGTGGTGGCCGCCGCGGCCGCCGTGCTGTGGGTGGTCGCCGGGGCGGCCACCCCGGCCGAGCGGATCGACCGGGGTCAGGACGTCGTGTGGGTGGTGGGGGCTCTGCTGCTGGTGCCGCTCACGAGTGCCGTGCTGACCATGTACTACGAGTGGTCCGCGGCCCGGCGGGACCGCTCGGGAGCCGACCGTGGGGTCGGCGCGTCCTGACCGCAGGGGGCCGGTCCGGCCTCACCCGCCCGTGCGGGTGAGGCCCTGGTCTCCCCGGGTTGCCACCTCGTCGGCAAGTCGATGAAGTGGGGGCGTGCCCCGTTCCCGCTGGCTGGTGCCCGCACTGAGCGTGCTGTTCGTCCCGCTCTGGGCGTCCGGGTTCATCGCGGGCAAGATCGCCACCGGGTACCTGGAGGTGCCGGCGGTCCTGCTGTGGCGGTTCGTGATCGCGCTGGCCGTGATGCTGGCCGCCGCGGCCGTACTGCGGCCGGCACTCCCGGTCGGGCGGGCCTGGCTGCACCTGGCGGTCACCGCGTTGCTGCTGCAGGTCGGACAGTTCTCGTTCGTCTACTCCGGGCTCGCCGCGGGCGTGCCCGCCGGACTGTCCAGCCTGATCCTCGGCATGGCACCGCTGCTGGTAGGCCTGCTCACCCCGCTGCTGCTGGCGACCCGCCTCGGCGTCGCGCCGGTGATCGGGCTGCTGATCGGAGCGACCGGCGTCTACGTCGTGCTGGCCGACGACCTGGGCGGCGGGCTCGGCTGGAGCGTCGTCTTCCCGGTGTTCGGCATGCTCGCGCTGACCGCCGGGACGCTCTATCAGAAGCGGTTCAACGACCGCACCCCCGTCGTGACGAGCGTCGTCGTGCAGATGGCGACGTCGCTGGTCGCCACGCTGGCCGTGTTCCCGTTCCTCGGGGTGGCCTGGCTGCCGCCGACACTCGGCGGCTGGCTCGCGGTCGGCTGGCTCGGGGTGATCAACTCGGCGGGCGCGTTCGTGCTGATGTTCCTGCTGCTGCGGATGCGGTCGACGGTGTACGTGTCGTCGTTGCTGAACCTGGTTCCCGCGACGACGGCGCTCGGTGCGGTCCCGGTGCTCGGCGAGCCGCTCACCCCGCAGGCGCTGCTCGGCCTGGCGATCGCACTGGTCGGGATGTTCGTCGGCCTCGGCAGGTTCCCCGGGGGGTTGGGGCCGGGACCGGCCGGCACGCGGCACCGAACCGGTGCCGGCGGGGACCGCCGTCCCACCGCACTGACCCGACGCGCCTAGAATCGGCCCCGTGGCGGGACGGATTCGGGACTCAGACATCACCGAGGTCCGCAACCGCACTCGGATCGAGGAGATCGTCGAGGAGTACGTGGCGTTGCGCCGCGCCGGGGCGGGCTCGCTGAAGGGTCTGTGCCCGTTCCACGACGAGAAGTCGCCGTCGTTCACCGTCCGGCCCTCGCACGGCACCTTCCACTGCTTCGGCTGCGGCGAGCACGGCAGCGTCATCGACTTCATCATGAAGATGGAGATGGTCGGCTTCCCCGAGGCGGTCGAGCGGCTGGCCGACCGGTGCGGTCTGCGACTCACCTACGAGGGCGGCGGCTCCTCGGTGCAGCGCGACCGCGGCACCCGCAGCCGCCTCCTGGAGATCAACAAGAAAGCGGCGGAGTTCTACGCCGAGCAGCTGCGCACCCCGGCCGGTCGGGCCGCCGTCCAGTTCCTCGGCGAGCGCGGGTTCGACGACGCCGCGGCCGAGACGTTCGGCTGCGGCTACGCCCCGGCGGGCTGGGACACCGTCACCAAACACCTGCTCGGGCTGGGTTTCCAGCTCGAGGAGCTGATCAAGTCGGGGATCTCGAAGGAGGGCAGGCGCGGCGCGATCGACCGGTTCCACCGGCGGCTGCTCTGGCCGATCCGCGACCTCGGTGGCGACGTGGTCGGCTTCGGCGCCCGCCGGCTGTTCGACGACGACGGCATCGAGGCCAAGTACCTCAACACCTCCGAGACGCCGGTCTACCGCAAGACCCACGTGTTGTTCGGCCTCGACCTGGCCAAGCGGGAGATCGCGAAGTCGCGGCAGGTCGTCGTCGTCGAGGGCTACACCGACGTGATGGCGATGCACCTGGCCGGGGTGCCGACCGCGGTCGCGTCCTGCGGGACCGCCTTCGGTTCCGAGCACATCTCGGTCATCCGCCGGCTGATCGGCGACGACTCGTTCGACCGCGGCGAGGTGATCTACACCTTCGACGGTGACGCGGCCGGTCAGAGCGCCGCGATGAAGGCCTTCGAGGGCGACCAGAGCTTCGCGGCGCAGACCTTCGTCGCCGTCGCCCCCGACGGCCAGGACCCGTGCGACCTGCGCAACAACCACGGCGACGCCGCGGTCAAGGACCTGGTCGCCCGCCGCGAGCCGCTGTTCGAGTTCGCGATCCGTACCGAGCTGCGCTCGCACGACCTGACCTCGGCCGAGGGACGGGTCGCGGCCCTGCAGCGCACGGTCCCGCTGGTCGCCCGGATCCGGCGGGAGGACCTGCGGGACGAGTACGCTCGCCGGCTCGCCGGCTGGGTCGGCTGGGACGACATCGCCGTCGTCGTCCGGCGGGTGCGGGAGACGGCCGGAGCGCCGGTCGAGGGCCGCTCCCGGCGCCGGGAGGCCCCGGCCGCGCCGGGGCGCGGCGACACTCAGCTGCACCTCCAGCGGGAGGCGCTGAAGGCGGCACTGCAGATCCCCGGCGTCGTCGGGCCCGGGTTCGACGAGCTGCCCGAGGCCGGGTTCACGCATCCGCAGTTCGCCGCCGTGCACCGGGCGATCATGGCCGCGGGCGGGGTCCAGGCCGGGCTGGACGGCCCGGAGTGGCTCGACGCCGTCGTCGCGGAGATCGCGACCGAGGACGTGAAGCGGCTGGTCAGCGAGATGGCGGTGGAGGATCTCGAGTTGCCCAAGCGGAACACCGACGAGGTGCGCTACGTCAACGGCGTCCTGGCCGGGGTGCGGCTCGGCCTGGTCGAGCGCGAGATCGCCGACCTGAAGTCGCAGCTGCAGCGGACCAACGCGACCACCGACTTCGAGGAGTACAACGAGCTGTTCGGTGTGCTCGTCCCGCTCGAGCAGTACCGGATCGCGCTTCGTGAGCAGGCTTCGGGGGTGGCGTCGTGAAGGGACTCTGGGGGCGGCTGTTCGGGCGTGATCCGGTACCGGACGCGGTCGCGGACAATCTCGCCGACGAGGAGGCCGTCGTCGCGACGGCGGAGGTGTCCGGCGGCGGGATGCTCGTCGTCACGTCGTGGGGGGTGTGGCCGCCGTCCGGCGAACGGATCGGCTGGCACGAGATCGCCAAGGCCGCCTGGGACAAGACCTCGCTGGTGGTCACGCCGACGGTCGCCGAACCGATCGGCGGCGCCGTGGAGCTCCTGACCGACGCCCGGCCGATCCGGTACCGGCTGTCCGAGCCGGGGAAGGTGCCGCAGGCTGTACACGAGCGGGTCACGCAGTCGATCCGCACGCGCAACCGCCGCGATCTGCCGGGGGGAGGGGCCTGGGTGCTCCAGCGCAAGGTCCCCGGACAGGACGGACTGGTGCTGCAGGTGCGTCCGGACGCCGGCACCGATCCGGTGGCGGCCCGCCGGCTCGCCGAAGGGCTCGCGCAGCGACTGCCCGGGAGCCCGTGAGCCCGGCTCCGCCCGACGAGCCCCGGCTCACCGCCCCCGAGCGGATCAGTCGCCGTCGTTGCGGCGCTCTCCGCCGATCTTGCCGACGGCGCTCTCCACCCCGGCCTGCGCGATGCCCGCTGCGCCCTGGACCGCCGGATGGTCCGCTGCACGGTGATAGGCGCGGACCAGCTGCTCGTAGCGCTCACGCCCGGCTCTGGTGCCGAGGACGTACCCGACGGCAACTCCCACGAGGAACCTGACCATTCCCCTCACCTCCCGACCGCGACCGTACCCGGAACCCCCGCTGCGGCCGTGTGGCACCCGGACACCGGGCCGACCTGCGGGAACGGCTGCCGAACGGGGGGTTGCCGAGGCGCTCCGGAGCGTGTTGTAGAGTTCTGTCTGTCGCCAGGGCGAAGGTTCGGGCGACACGAACGGTCCTCCGTAGCTCAATGGCAGAGCACCCGACTGTTAATCGGGCGGTTATTGGTTCGAGTCCAATCGGAGGAGCACTTCCCGAGGTCAGTGACGTGACCCGGTAGTGAATCAAGATCGACCCCCAGGAAACCCCCACTAATGGGTTCCGGGGGTCGATGTCTTTCCGAAGACTTCCAGGATCTCCTCGGCTCCGGTCGTGGCCACCTTGCGGCCGAAGGAGAAGCCCTGCGTCATCGAGATCTTCGAGTGGCCGAGATGGTCCCCACCCGCTCCAGGTGCCGGATGCAGCCGTCGTGGTCGCGGAACCGCGTCCGGGCCCGGTACCGCTTCGGGCCCAGCTTGCAGATTCGCGGACGTGCTCGCCCGTCCGTGTCCATCAGCACGCCGCGACCTCGGGGCGGTACACAGGGGTCGGGCCGAACCACCGGACATCTGGGCGACGCTCAGATGGCGGCGAAGTCGCCGTGCCGGCCCCGGCCGCTCGCGAACCGGCCCGCCCCGGCGGCGCCCTCCTTGTAGTGGGCCTCGACTCCGTTGGACCACTCGCGTCGCATCGCGTCCCGGATCGGTAATCCGTAGCTCTCGATGGCCGACCGACGGTCCGCTCGCACGGCCGCCTGCGGGAAACGGGCGATCTCGCGGGCCAGCGCCTCGGCCTCGGCGCGTGCGCCGCCGGACGCGGTGACCTTCTCGCACAGCCCGATCCGGTACGCCTCGTCCGCCGGGACCTGTCGTCCGGTCAGGATGATCTCCATGGCCCGGCCCTGGCCGACCAGGCGGGGGAGCCGGACCGATCCGCCGTCGAGCAGGGGGATGCCCCAGCGGCGGCAGTAGACGCCGAAGTAGGCGTCGTCGGCCATGACGCGCATGTCGCACCAGATGGCCAGCTCCATGCCCCCGGCGACGGCCGGCCCCTCGACTGCGGCGATGACCGGCTTGGACAGTTCGAGACGGGTGGGCCCGAGTGGGCCGCGCGGAGCCCGGTTCGCGCCGCTGGGGAACCCGAGGTCCTCGACGATCTGCTGCTGGAACGAGTCGCGGTCCTGCAGGGTGCTCGCGAACTTGAGGTCCCATCCGGCGCAGAACGCACCGCCCTCGCCCCACAGCACGGCCACCGACGCGGTCGGGTCGGCGTCGAACTCCAGCATGGCTTCAACGAGCGCGTCGGCGCTGGCCGGGTCCATCGCGTTGCGGGCTTCGTCGAACCGGCTGTGGACGATCGTCCAGACGTCGTCGGCCTTCTCGGTCCTGATCATGTGTTGCCTCCCTGCCCCGACGTGTCGAGCGCGCGGCGCGGACAGGGACTGAATCTAGATTCGAGATTCAGAACGTGTCAATCGCCCACGGCCTCCCGATGTCCTCCGGCGGTGGTCGGGGTGAAGACTGGACGGGCCGGCGCAGGCGACCGCGCGGCGACGGGCGAGAAAGCGAGGACGACCGACCGATGGCACGGACAGCAGCGGCGAAGAGGCGCGACGCGGCTCGCGAACGCATCGTCGAGTCGGCGATCGAACTTCTGCGGGAGACCGGATTTCGTGCGGCCCAGATGTCGTTGATCGCTGTGCGTGCCGGGGTCGGCGTGGGCTCGATCTACTCGCACTTCCCGTCCCAGGTCGAGCTGTTCGCCGAGATCTACCAACGCATGGTCGCCCGCGAGCTGGAGGTGATGCGGCGTGAGAGCGAGGCGGTGGAGACCAGCGCAATGGGGCGTCTGTCGATCGCGGTGCGCGTGTTCTGTGAACGCTCGCTCAGTGCCGGCCCGCTCGCTTTCGCGCTCCTGTTCGAGCCCGCCGGACCCGCGGTGGACGAGCAGCGACTGCGGTTCCGCGAGGAATTCCGGGTGGTGCTCGCGGAACTCGTGCGTTCCGCGACCGCGCAGGGGGAGGTTCCCGAGCATGACGTCGCATTGTCGTCCGCCGCGGTCGTCGGGATCATGACCGAAGCTCTGGTTCGACCGCTCTCCCCTGACGGCGAAAAGCTGGTCGGCGATGGGCTCGCAGAGTGTGTGGTCCGGATGAGTCGCGCCGCGATCTTCGCCTGCGCAGAGGGGGCCTGACGCTGCACCAGCCTCGCGGCGAGACCGACGCCGGCATCGACTGGCAATCCTCGACGACGTCCAACTCGGGGGAAGCCGTACCGGCGACAACGTGTGCCGATTGGACGACGGGCGACGGGGCAACGCCATTCCGCAGTACGATCCTCACGAGCGGAGGATCATCGGTCCGGGTTGTCGAGACTGAGGGTGCCGGGTCCCGCGCCGGCGTTGATCGTCTCACCACGCTCGGCGTGTCCCCCGGAGCTCCGACTACTGAGAACATCTCACTGCTCGTGGAGAAGGCGTTCGATCTCGGCAGACGCGTGGAGCATCGCTCGTGCGCGAGCACCGAGTCTGTCTCGGCGTGCGGACAGTGCTGATGCAGCCGAGCGGGACGAGGCCGTATCGCGCAACTCGTCGAGCAACGGCCTGATCTGCGCGAGAAGGTAGCCGCTGCGCCGTAGCTGGTGAACGATGTGTGCGTCTCGGGTGTCGGCGGGTCCGTAGATCCGGTATCCGGTCGTCCGGTCTCGGCCCGGCCGCAGCAGCTGGGCCCTTTCCCAGCGCCGCAAGGTGGCGGGACGCACGCCGAGCCGGTGGGCCAGGGCTCCGATCGTGCCCGGCGCGAGAGCCGTTACGTCGTCCGCTGCGCGAGTCAGCTCCGTCAACGCCTGTTCGATCGCGTCCAGGGCCTGCCGGTCGGTCCACGAGCAACTCGACGTGGCTTCGGTCGAGCACGGCGAGCACCTCATCGGTTCGCTTGTCGTTCAGCAGCTATATGATCTGCCGAGCCCCTGCGTGGCCGTAGGCCGGGAGCAGACACGCGGAAAGGGCCCCCGGACCGCGGCGGACATGGCCCTCGACAAGCTCTGTCTTGCCTGGGCACGAGGCACTTTCTTCCGCCAGGGTCACCTACCGCCCAGCCCACTATGAAGAGCCCGAGTTGGCGCCGCCGGAGTAGTGGATCTTGTCTCCGCGGGTTTAGGGCATCCAACTGCACCCTGTAGTGGCTCTGGCCCGTGGCGGCGTGGGTCATCAATACTCCGGCCACGTGCTTCTGTCCAGCGGCCAACTTTGGTCAGCGGCGAGCTGGGAGACGGTGCATCATCGGTAGCGTGATGTTGCAGTCAGAGGCGCTGGCGCGCTTGCTCGCGCACGAAAGCCGGGTAAGCGACCTGCTCGCATGGCTGATTGAAATCGACGATTCTCCGATCCGAGAGTACTTAGGCCTGGGGAGTGGGCCGGTCCGGGCGCGGAGGGAAGTAGGAGTAAAAGGCGGAAGTATAGATCTAGTACTTCAACTTCATGAAGACGGACGACCGGTCGCAGTGCTGGAAATGAAGACGTCGGCGGACATCCACGGCGACCAGTTGGGTCGTTACGACGGCTGGGTGGAGTCGCTCGAGCAACTGCCTCGTCGGTTTCTTTGTACACTTGATGGAGACCGACTCGCGCCATTGTCTTGGACCTGCGTCAGCTTGAGCGAATTGTTCGCCGCCTTTGCGATCGGCAGTAGCAATGAGCACGGTCGCTGGCTTGCCGGTGAGATATCCAACGTATTGCATCTCTGGGACAGCGAGGCAGACGGACGAATCGGGATTGCACGTGGCCGATCCTCGCCCGATGTTTTCACTCGCCGGGTAGCCGAGAATCTGCGGCTCTCGGAGGATCCTCCAGATTCCTCGGCCGGCGCCTGGCGGACCACTCGCGGAGGCAACGCGATGTTCATGTTCTGGGCGCCGCACCCTTGTGGGAAGCACGGAACATGGCTGGGCGTCAACGTCAGAGAGAATGCTCGTCGTGGATCAGGCGGCCCCTGGTCATTCCGCCCGTGTATAGAAGTTGAGGCGGTCGAGGGTCGGACTGTGTACGAGGCTCGTGTTATTGCGCATGAATTAATGATGGAACTGGCCGAGCGAGTCACGTGCACGCATATCCAACGCGGACTAGTTGCGGCTGACCTTGGGGAGCTTGCCGAGGCGCTCTCGACGAAGAAGCGTCACGATGGATTCGCGCGTGAATATTGCCGCACCGAGGCTCGACGTGCTCGTGTGGAGATCGAGAACGGTGAGAGGTCCCACTATTCTGCATTTTTACACGACAGGGGGCGGCGACTTGCACTGCTCTTTCAGTTAGACATGACGATGGTTGATCGGCGACAAGTCGAGGCGTTGTGTCGGTTCACTCTGAAATATATGCTCAGGGAAGCGCTGGTTAGCACAGGTGGGAGCGGAAAAATCGACTGTCAAGATGAGTAGGAAATACTGGATTGGTCATAGATGAGGCGGGCGAGATCTGGCTTCGACGGGTGAGGTGGTGAGTTCTGGCGATCAGATTGACTGAGCGTCAAATAAGTTTCCAGGTCGCTACGTACGGCGTGCCTGAGAGCAGGTGCCTTTGTATCCACTGCTGCGCGCCACTGATCGGCGCAAGTGTGCGGATCTCAGGTACCGGCGTCCTCGGCGAAGAGAGCCGTGACAAGCACGGTGACAGCATCCACGTCGATCGAGGTAGCGGCACGGATCAGCACAGCTCGACGGCAGGGTCGACGAGCAACTGATGCAGAGCTCGCCCCGAGCGATGGGGCCGGGTTCGCTCCCCGCCTCCGCGCCGCGCACCTGACAAGGGCCCGAGGGCTCAGGGTCAATGACCCTCGGAGGCCGCCGGCGTAGCCGCTGCGCAGCACCATTGATGCTCACACCTCGAGGTCGTCGGATTCCGGACCCCCGGTACTCTCGACCCGCCCCAGCCTTCCGGAGCATGTCCCCCGCTCCCCGGCCTCCGCCCCGGCTCGCGTCGCGTGGTCGCACTCGGGCGGGCGGACCCTGCTCGTGGCCGCTCCATCGGTCGATCCGGCAAGGTGGCTCCTCGGCGTGTCGAGCTGGTCCGCAGCGTCAAGCGTGCGCGCGATCGCCGGCCCCAAGCCGATAGGCGGGAGGGCAGCGGCGCCGCCCGTCAGGGCCTCCTTGAAGTCGTGAACAGATTCGCCACCAACGGGAACGGAATGGCCATCGTCGCGATGACGTGGCGCATCAGCGCTTGTCTCCGTCACTCAGAGCGTGTTTGAGAAGGCCGGCGTGTCTGCGTGGTCCGGGCGCCGGTGTGGTCCATCGTGGATGGGTGGCTCGGCGTAAGCGGCGGTATCCCTCGGACACCAGCGATGCCCAGTGGGCGTTGATCGAGCCGCTCCTGCCCGAGGCCGGATCGGGTGGGCGGCCGGAGAAGCATCCACGCCGGGACGTGGTCGACGCGATCCTCTACGTGGTGCGCGCGGGGTGCGCATGGCGTGCTCTGCCTGCGGACTTCCCGCCATGGCAGACCGTGTACTGGTACTTCAACCGATGGGAGCAGCAGAAGGTCACCGAACAGATCCTGCCGGTCGTACGCGGACAGCTGCGCGCCGACGAGGGCCGCGACCCGGAGCCGAGCGCGGGCATCATCGACTCCCAGTCCGTGCGCGGCGCCGACACCGTCGGACAGGACACACGTGGATACGACGCCGGAAAGAAGGTCAACGGTCGGAAGCGGTTCATCATCACCGACACCCTCGGCCTGCTCTTGACGACGATGGTGTGCTCGGCGTCGGTCCAGGACCGCGACGGCGCCAAGTCGATCCTGCTCGACCTCTACCTGCGCACGAGGGTGCGCTTCGTGTTCGCCGACGCCGGGTTCGCCGGCCGCCTGCTCGACTGGGCCACCTCGATCCTGCGGACCACGGTCGAGGTCGTCCGCAAACCGCCTGAGCAGCGCGGATTCGCCGTCCTGCCGCGCAGGTGGGCGGTCGAGCGGACCCTGGCCTGGCTCACCGCGCACCGGCGTCTGGCCCGAGACTACGAACGCGACCCCGCCGTGTCCGAGGCCATGATCCGCTGGGCGGCGATCAACACCATCACCCGCCGCCTCGCCCGCGGCACCCCGGCCGCCCGGCAACAGAAGTACATGATCACACCCGCGACTTGATCTTCTCAAACACGCTCTCAGTGGGATCAGATCGATGCGAATCCCCCGCCCAGAGTCTGCCGGTACTGGTAGCGTTGCCGCAGCGGAATTATTCTAATGTTGCAACAGTCCAGGGGTGAGTAGTGTCTGACCACGGCGATTCGACCATCGAATATTTCCAGCCTGCCACTCTTCACGGTACGGGCAACTCGTACAGTCATGCCGTGGCTGCTCTCAACTCTGGGCGTACTGTCCATATCTCCGGCCAGGTGGCTCTCGACCCGGCCGGCACTCTGGTGGGGCTCGATGACTTCCGGGAACAGGCGACGTATTCGTTCATCAATCTCGGTAGGGCGCTCGAAGCCTCGGGGGCGCACTACTCCGATATCGTGAAGCTCAATTATTATCTGACTGATGTTTCCGACATTCCGGTGCTTCGCGAGGTGCGGGACACCTTCATCGCGGCGGATCGTCGCCCGGCCAGCACAGCAGTGCAGGTCGCCGCACTGTTCGAGGCCGGACTTCTGATCGAGATCGACGCGACCGCAGTGGTGACTCACTGATGGGGTGCGACAGCGGTGTCGTTGCGCGGCAAGTGAGCCGCCTTGGTCCGCCTTCGCCCAGTCGTGCGAGAAGGGGCGGCGTTGCAGGATCGACGACGGGTTGTTGTCACCGCGATGCCAGCGGATTGCCGTAGCTGGTAAGTGGGCCCACCAAAACCGAACTCGGTCACGTGTGGTGGCTGAACGACCTCCCCGCCTGCCTGTCGTACTCGCTCATACACGGGGTCCACATCATCGGTGACGAGGTACAGCGCGGCAGCTCGAAGGCCGGAGTGGACCCCGTCAACATGTTTTGTCCTGCCGAAGAGGAGCGCGCCACCACCCGGCCACCGAAGTTCGGCGGAACGACGTCGCCACCGTCGTCTCTGACAATCACGGCCTCGCGGAACCCGACAACATCCACGAGGAAGCGAAGCGCCGTCTCGGTATCGTCGTAGTGAAGGACCGGCGAGAGTGACGATGCGTTGTCGGCCATGCCTCTGCCCCTACGGCTGGGGGTGGCCCGTCGGGGAACAGTCTGTCTGCCGCGACTATGTGGAGCTGAACGTCGTGTTCTGCGCGATGATGATCTTCCAGGTGCCATCGGTGCGCTGCCAGACGTAGCTGGGACTCCCCAGCGCAGGTGGCTCCAGCGGCTGTCCCGCAGCATCGAGGTACTGCTGGGCCACGCCGGTCAGGGCGATGTCCGGCGTCACGAAGCGGACGTGCTCCACGCGGTACTCGACGGTGCCGTTCTCCATCGCTCCGGGGAGTACCCGCCGAGTGAACTCGGCGATCTCGTCCAGTCCGATGAGGCGTCGCGTCCTGCAGGCCATCAACACCAGGACCGGATCGCGATCTGAACCCGCAGGCGTCGCTCTGACGCCGCTCATGCTCGGTGCGGGCATCGCCGGCATCGCGGTCGTCCGGCGTTTTCGCAGGCGACGGGCCGGCGCGGAACCACGTTCGTAGCGCGGGATTCGTCCCCCGACCACGGTGCGGGACGACGCGGGTTGGAGCACACCTGCGAGCGATCGGGTGCCTGACCGGCCGCCGCCTCCCCGCATGGTCCTGTTCGCACGGGTTCGGCGCATCCGCACGGGATCGGACCCCGTGCGAATGCAATGAACCCGTGCGGACGCGCTGAACGGCAGCCGGATCGCCGCCGGGGCCCTGCGGGAGCTGCCACGGGTCCGGCCGCCGGCCGAGGAGGTCAGCCCGAGCCCGAGCCCGTCCTCGATCCGGCTCGCCGCGGATTCGAGCAGCCCGGCCACCGCGCCGATGAGCAGTGCATGGCCCCCTGCGGGCCGACGAGCTCGCGCACGGTGCTGTCGGGCCGGTTCAGGTGGCGCTCCCGTGCCGGATCGAGTCGGCGATCTTCTCGCCGACGAGGACGGCGGTCAGGTGGGTGTTGGCCCGGGTCACCCACGGGAAGATCGAGGCGTCGGCGACCCGCAGACCGTCGACGCCGAGCACCCGGCCGTCCGGGTCGACCACGACGTCCGGGGCGTCCGGCGAACCCATCCGGCAGGAGCCGGACGCGTGCACGGTGTCGATCACGTTGGCGAGGGCGAACCGGGCGAACTCGCTGTCCGACATGACCGTGTCGGGTGCGACGAGCTCGGCCCCGAGCGCGAGGAAACCGGCGATCTTCTGCAGCTCCGGCTGGGCGGCGATCGCCCGCAGCTCGTCGGTGACGGCCCGGAACCGGAGCAGGTCGCCGGGATCGGACAGCATGTCGAGATCGACCGTCGGATCGAGCGCCGGGTCGGTGCCGGCGATCCGGACGCGGCCGGTCGAGCTGACCCGGTTCACCCAGCCGAGGATCCCGGCCATCGGGAGCCCGATGCCGAGCGCGCCGGGCGTGGCCAGCATCCCGTCGTTGGGCTCGTCGCCGACCCCGGTGGTGAACCGCACGCAGAGCTGGCCGCGCTCCGGCAGTCCCCGGTAGTCGGCCGGCTCGTTCAGGCCGAGCGCCAGGGAGATGCCGGGATGGTCCTGCAGGCCGTGTCCGACCGGGAGATCCGCGACGACGTCGATGCCCAGCCCTCGGAGCTCCGGCGCGGGGCCGACGCCCGATCGCTGCAGGATCGCGGGGGAGTGGACGGCCCCGGCGGACAGCACGATCTCGGTCGCCCGGAACTCGATCGGCTCGCCGTCGACGATCGCGCTCACGCCGACGGCGCGACCGCCCTCGAACAGCACCCGATCGACCAGCGCGCCGCCCACGACGTGCAGGCCGGGCCGGTCGCGGGCCGGTTCGAGGTACCCGTCGTTGGTCGAGACGCGCTCGGTGCCGAAGCTGTTGTAGGCGTACGGGGACACGCCGGTCGAGCCGGGTGCGTTGTGGTCGGGCGCCCAGGGGTGCCCCAGCCGCTCGGTGATCCGGTCGACGGCGGACTCCACGGTGGCGAGGTGCTCGCGCTTCGGCCGGACGACCGGGATCGGCCCGTCCCCGCCGTGGTAGCGCTCGCCGGCGAAGTCCTGGTCGTTCTCCAGTCTGTTGAGCAGCGGCAGGACGTCGTCGTACCCCCAGCCGATGGCACCGTGGGCGGCCCAGCCGTCGAAGTCCTCCACGGTGGCGCGGATCGCGAACAGGCCGTTGACCGCGGAGCTCCCGCCCACCCCGCGGCCCCGGATGTAGGGCCTCGGTTCCTGCGCCGACGATCTCGTCGCGGTCAGGTCCGGGAAGGTGTGGGTGGCGGCGAGCTGGACCGTCAGCCCGATCTTCCCCGGCTCGACACTGCGCAGCTCCTCGGACGCCTCGGCCGAGCGGTAGTCCGGGCCGGCCTCCAGCAGCAGCACCTGCCGGCCGTCGTCCTCGGTGAGCCGTGCTGCGACCGCTGCTCCCGCGGATCCCGCACCGACGACGATGATGTCGTACATCTGCTGCTCCTCTGTCGTGCTCGTCCCCCGGTCGACAGGAGACGGCGTGCCGCTGCGGCACACTCAAGACCCGGGCAGTGTGACGGCTGTCACCCGGCGTGCCGGTACCGGGGCGCTGCGGATCCTTTCGCGGCGAGAGCCCGGTCGTGGCGCACTGTCCGGGTTGCTTTCGGATCGGTGAGCGTCGGACGTTTACTCAGAGTTGTGTATCCACCGGGATCCGGGTTAACGACGCCCTGTCGTCCCCGATGAACCGGGCAACACCGCCGCGGATTCGCCGGGGCGGCTCGTTCCCCGAATCGGAGTTCCCATGTCCTCGCGTTCGAAGAAGATCGTCGGCGGAATCGTCGGATTCCTCGTCACCTTCGCCGCCGGCGTCGCTGTCGCCGCGATCCTGCTGTCCACCAGTATCTCCGGCCAGGCGTCGGTGACGAATGTGCCCGGCACCGGATCCGGCGGCAACGGCGGTGGGGTGGCGAACAAGGTGTCCGTCGACGTGGACGCGAACGCCGCGAACGGATCGAACCTCGACTGCTCGGACATCACGGTCTCCGAGGACTCGACGACTCTGACCTTCAACCCGAAGCTGTCGAAGCCGGCCGCCAACGGCGGCAACGCCTCCACCCAGCCGATTCAGGGTGGCGAATGCACGATCATGATCAATGTCAAGAACACCGGTGACGTCGCGCTGGCCGTCGGCGCCGCGAACCTGAACCTGCCCGGCGGCTGGATCGTCGGCGCCACCACCGGCCTCGACCGGACGATCCCCTCCGGGGGGAACCAGCGGCTGACCGCCGTGATCACGGCGACCGAGGCGGCCCAGCCCGGATCGGTGACCGGGACGCTCGAGTACCGCGGCTGATCGACCGCGGCTGATCGACAGCACTGCGCCCCACCTCGTCCCGAGGTGGGGCGCTCGCGCATGCGACAGCGCTCATTCCCGGTGCCGGTGCACCGCATTCCGCAGTGGACCGGTGATCCACTGTTCGACCTGGGTCGCCGAACGGAGCCGGACGACGGTGAGAGAAGGCAGCTCGCGGGCGATCGCGGGAACCTGATCGGCGTATTTCCGCCGGGTCGAAACGGCCCAGCGGAGAATGTGCTCGGAATCGGTGAACAGGGTGCGCAGCGGCGGCTCGACATTCCCGTTCCACAGCACGGTGTGGTGCCGCCGCCGGCCCAGGGTCCGCCGCAGGACCCGCGGGAAGGTCGTCGTCCAGAACGGCAGGTCGAGCCACACCAGCAGATCGGCGTGCTGCGCGATCAGCGGCCGCGCCGTGCGGTACTGCCACTCCGTGGTCCAGGCGTCGGCGGCCACGAGCGCGCGGACGTCGTCGAGGAACGACTCCCGTGGCGTCCAGCCGGGGCCGTGGAAGAGCCCGTCGATGTCGGTGTGCGGCCCACCGGTGAGCGTTGCGATCCGGGCGGCGAGGGTGGTCTTCCCCGACCCCGACACCCCGGCGACGGCGATCCGGCGCGGCCGGTGGGGCAGGTGCGCGTCGTACCCGAGCACTCGCCGAGCCTAGCCGTCACCGCTGCGCGCCGAGACGCAGCGGCCCGGGGCGACTGTGCCGCGGTGCACCGCCACACCGGTACCGGTCCTGTGGCCCGCGCAGCGCCCGGGCATCGTTGCGGGCATGGACGGCTTGTCCCGGTACGGACGGTGGCGGGTGCTGCTGGTGCTGTGCGTCACCGAGATCACCAGCTGGGGAGCGCTCTACTACGCCTTCCCGGTACTCGCGCCGTCGATCGCCGCGGACACCGGCTGGTCGGTCCCGGCTGTCACCGCGGCGTTCTCCGCGGGGCTGCTGGTGTCGGCGGCGGTCGGGATCCCGGTCGGGCGGCTGCTGGACCGGCACGGCCCCCGCTGGGTGATGACGGCCGGATCGGTCGTCGCGGTCCCGGCGACGCTGCTGATCGCCACGGCCGGGTCGTATCCGGCGTTCGTCGCCGCCTGGCTGCTCGCCGGCGTCGCCCAGGCCGCGACGCTCTACCCGCCCGCGTTCGCGGCGCTGACCCGCTGGTGGGGCGCCGACCGGGTGCGGGCGCTGACCGGCCTGACCCTGGTCGCCGGGCTGGCCAGCACGGTGTTCGCCCCGCTGGCCGCCGCGCTTCTGGAACCGTTCGGCTGGCGCGGCACCTACCTGGTGCTCGCCGGGATCCTGGCCGTGGTGTGCATCCCGGCGCACCTGTTCGGGCTGCGCGGGCCGTGGCCCGATCCGGTCGCCGATCCCGTCCCGCACGGAAGCACGACCCGCCTCGTCGACGACGACCCGGCCCGGATCCTGCGCAGCAGGCACTTCGTGCTGACCACCGTCACGGTCACGCTCGGCGCCTTCACCTCGTTCGCGGTCGCGGTCAACCAGGTCCCGCTGCTGCTCGACCGCGGCCTGTCCACCGGCCTCGCGGCCTGGGCGCTCGGTCTCGGCGGGATCGGCCAGCTGCTCGGCCGCCTCGGGTACGGCCCGCTGGCCGGACACAGCACGGTCCGCGGCCGTGCATGCGGGATCATGGCCGCGCTCGCGGTGACCACCCTGCTGCTCGCCGCGCTGCCCGGCCCGGCCGGGGCGTTGCTCGCCGCGGCGTTGCTCGCCGGTGCCGCCCGCGGGATGTTCACCCTGCTGCAGGCCACCGCGCTGTCCGACCGCTGGCACCCGCGCGTCTACGGGCGGCTGAACGGGATCGCGTCGGCACCGGTGATGGTCGCCGTCGCGATCTCGCCGTGGGCCGGCGCCGCCCTGGCCGGTCCGCTCGGTGGCTACCCCCAGGTGTTCGTGCTGCTCGGCGTCGCCGCCCTGCTCGCGGCGGGGCTGGCCCTCGGGACCGTCCCGCGCCGCTGACCGGGCCCGCTGACCGGGCCTCCACACTTTGCTCTTGCGCTAAGTGTTTCGTCGACCGCATACTTTTCCATGTGGCTAAGCATGCACCGCTCGACGGCGTGTTCGTCGCGCTCGCCGACCCGACCAGGCGAGCCGTCATCCGCCGCCTCGGCCGGGGCTCGGCGAGCGTGGGGGAGCTCGCCGAGCCGTTCGCGATCACGCTCCCGTCGTTCATGAAGCACGTGCGCATGCTGGAGGTCAGTGGCCTGATCCGCACCCGCAAGTCCGGGCGGGTGCGCACCTGCACGCTCAACCGCGACCGTCTCGCGCTCGTCGATGACTGGCTCACCGAGCAGCGTGAGCTCTGGGAGCGGCGGACCGACCGCCTCGAAGACTTCGTCCGCGATCACAGGAGTACCGATGACAACGGTTGATCCCCGCCTGGACCTCACGATCCAGCGCGTGATCCGCGCTCCACGCTCGGCGATCTGGCAGGCCTGGACCGACCCGGCCCGATTGCGGCAGTGGTGGGTGCCGGCACCGGCGGTCGCGCGCGTCGATCGTCTCGACGCCAGGCCCGGCGGCGCCTTCGTCACGAGTCTGAGCGACGACGGGACCGCATTCGTCCCGCACACGGACTCGATCTTCCTGATCGTCGAACCCTGCGATCGGCTCGTGTTCACCAATGCCGTCGACAGCACCTGGCGTCCCGCCGTACCCGCCCCCGTACCGATGGTCGCCGAGATCACGCTCTCCGACTGCGGCGACGGCACGGACTACCGGGTGATCGTGCGGCACGGTGATCCCCTCGATCGTGATCGTCACGAGGAGCTCGGATTCTTCGAGGGCTGGGGTTCGGTCACCGGCGCACTGGCGTCGCTGGTCGAGGAGCACGCTGCCGGATGAAGATCGTCATCACGCAGTTCGTCACGCTCGACGGCGTCTCCCAGGGGCCGGGATCGGTGGCGGAGGACCCCGGCGGCGGGTTCACCCGCGGTGGCTGGTTCGTCCCCCACCTCGACGAGGACTTCGTGCAACAGGCGTCGCGGTGGCTGGACCTCGCCGACGGGCTCCTCCTCGGGCGCCGCACCTATGCGGCGTTCGCCCGCGACTGGCCCGGGATCGCCGAACCCGATCCCTTCACCGTCCGGATGAACGCGTTGCCCAAGTACGTCGTCAGCGACACGCTCGACCGCGGCGACTGGAACCCGACGACGATCCTGCGTGGCGACATCGCGGAGACGGTGGCGGTCTGAAGGCCGCCCCGGGACGGGAACTGCAGGTGCACGGCAGTGCCCGGCTCGCTGCGTCGCTGCTGGACGCCGGTCTCGTCGACACGCTCCGGCTGGCCGTCGCGCCGGTGATCCTCGGCCGGGGACGACGCCTGCTCGCCGGAAGGTCGGACGTCGGCCTCCGGCTCGTCGAGCAGCGCCGCACGCCGTCGGGGATCGCGGTACTCGAGTACGACGTCACCGGCGCCGCGCCACTCGCCGACTACCAGGGAGCGACCTCGCCCTCCTGAGCTCCCTTGGCTCGTGCGAACGCGGATCGGGCTTCGTCGTCGGTCCGGTCTAGGCTTGGTGATCTCGTGTTGCTCGGCTGACAGTGGGGGGCGACGGCCGTTGTCGTTCGCCGAACGGCTGCAGAGCGTGCTGGTCACCCTCGCGGCGCTGGCCGGGCTCGGGCTGGGCCTGCTGCTCCCGGTCGGTGAGCTCGCCGGGCATCTCGTGCTCCCGGCACTGCTGGTCATGGTCACCGCGGTCTTCGTGCAGATGGACGCGGGCCGGATCGGGGAGGTACGCCGCGCCGGGGCCGTGGTCACGGCGAGCATGCTGCTCAACTTCGTGTTCACCCCGCTGCTGGCGTGGGCGCTCGGCGCCGGGCTGCTCGGTGACCAGCCGGACCTGCGGATCGGCCTGCTGCTGCTCCTGGTGACACCGTGCACCGACTGGTACCTGATCTTCACCGCGACCGCACGCGGGCACACCGGCATCGCCGCGGCACTGCTCCCGGTCAATCTGGTGCTGCAACTCGCCCTGCTGCCGGTGTACGTACTGCTGCTCGGTGGGCAGGCGGCGATGGTCGACGCCGGCACCCTCGCCGAGTCGGTGCTGCTGGTGCTCGTCGTCCCGCTGCTGCTGGCGACCGGCCTGCGGGTGTTCGCCCGGCGCCGCCGGGGCGCCGCCTGGCGGGACCGGGTCGTCGTCGGGCCTGCGTCCCGGCTGGTGCTGCCGATGCTGTATGTCGCGGTGCTGGCGATGTTCGCCTGGCAGGCACGCACCGTCGTCGGGCACGCCGGTGAGCTGCTCGCACTGCTCGCCCCGCTGGCGGTGTTCTTCGTGCTCCTTCCGCTGCTCGCGACCGGTACCGCCCGGGTGCTGCGACTGCCCGCGGACCAGCGGGTGACGCTGACGATGGTCGTCACCGCGCGGAACTCGCCGATCGCGCTGGCGGTGGCGGTCGCCGCGTTCCCGGACCGCCCGCTGATCGCGCTCGCACTGGTCGCCGGGCCGCTGCTGGAGCTGCCGGTGCTGGCGCTGGTCGCCCAGCTGGTCCGGGTGCGCCCGGCGGCGGCCGGGCGCTGATTCCGGACGACGTGCGTCGCGGACTGTGCCACGCTCGGCCGTGGGCGGGGCGCACGCCGGCGGCCCGCTGCGGAACCGGGGGGAACCGACGATGACAGACACCACCGAACCGCTCGTGCTCGACCAGGAGTTCTTCGACGACCCGGACCAGCTCTACCGCGAGCTGCGCGCCGAGCGGCCGGTCACCCGGGCGATCGGCCCGAACGGCGTGGCCTTCTGGATGATCACCCGTTACGCCGACGCCCGCGCCGCGCTCAACGACCCGCGGCTGGCGAAGGACGCCCGCAGGATCCCCGAGCTGCTGGCCCGTCAGGAGTCCGGGCCACCGGCCAGAGAGCTGGCCGAGTCGCTGGTCGGGCACATGCTCAACGCCGACCCGCCTGACCACACCCGGCTGCGCAAGCTGGTCGGGCGGGCGTTCACGATGCGGGCGATCGGCAGGTTGCGACCCCGCATCGAGCAGATCGCCACCGAGCTCGCCGACGCGATGACGGCCTCCGGGCCCGAGGTCGACCTGCTCGACACGTTCGCGTTCCCGCTGCCCATGACGGTGATCTGCGAGATCCTCGGCGTCCCGCCGGACCGCCGCGAGGAGTTCCGCACCTGGTCGAACACCCTTCTCTCCGCCGCCGGGGACTCCGAACGAGGCGCGGCCGCCGCCGCGATGGCGACCTACCTCTCCGAGCTCGTCGAGGACAAGGCCGCCCATCCCGCGGACGACATGCTCTCGGAGATCGTCCGCGCCTCCGAGGACGGCGACTCGCTGAGCCCCGGCGAGACGACGGCGATGGCGTTCCTGCTGCTCGTCGCCGGGCACGAGACGACCGTGAACCTGATCGGCAACGGAGCGCTCGCGCTGCTGCGCGACCCGGAGCAGCTGGCCCTGCTGCGCGCCGACCCGGACCGGGTGCCCGCCGCCGTCGAGGAGATCCTGCGCTACGACGGGCCGGTCAACCTGGCGACCTTCCGGTTCACCACCGAGCCGGTCGAGTACTCCGGCACGACGATCCCGGCCGACGCGTTCGTGCTCGTCTCGCTGCTCGGGGCGAACCGCGACCCGCAGCGCTGGCCGGACGCGGACCGGTTCGACGTCGAGCGCGACCCGTCCGGCCACCTGGCCTTCGGCTTCGGCATCCACCACTGCGTCGGCGCCCCGCTCGCCCGGCTGGAGGGGGAGATCGCCTTCCGCACCCTGCTGGCCCGGTTCCCGGATCTGCGGCTCGCCGGCGAACCCGGCCCGCACCGGATGAGCACGCTGATCCACGGCCGCACCCGGTTGCCGGTCAGATTGGATGCGCCGGCCGGGGCCGCAACGGGACCGGCGGCCACGGGAGCATCCGCAACGGGACCGGCGGCCAGGTGAGCGGGCCGGCGCCGGGGCGGGCGCGGCAGGAACGGATCTACACCGACGGTGTCGTCGGCACCCGGCCGCGCGTCCCCACCGGACCTGACGAGCTGGAACGCCGCGGGCGGCGGGCGATGGGCAGGCGCGCCGACGCCTACGTGACCGGCGGGGCCGGTGGCGGGACGACGGTGCGGGCGAACCGGGAGGCGTTCACCCGCTGGGAGTTCGTGCCGCGGGTGCTGCGCGACGTCGGGGACCGGGACCTGTCGGCCGAGCTGTTCGGCCGCACGCTGCCGGCTCCGCTGCTGCTCGCCCCGATCGGCGCACTCGATCTCGTCCGGCGCGGCGCCGATCGTGCGGTGGCCCGGGGGGCCGCGGCCGCCGGTATCCCGATGGTGATCAGCAACCAGGCCGGGGCGCCGACCGAGGAGATCGTCGCTGCCGGCGGCGGCCCGACCTGGTTCCAGCTCTACTGGTCGACCTCCGACGAGCTCGTCGACAGCTTCCTCGGCCGCGCGGAGGCGGCCGGCTGCGAGGCCGTCGTCGTCACCCTGGACACCACGATGCTCGGCTGGCGGCCCCGCGATCTCGACCTGGGGCACCTGCCGTTCGCCCGCGGGATCGGCATCGCGCAGTACACCTCGGACCCGGTCTTCCGCGGGCTGGTACAGGAGCGGTTGGCCCGGCCGCGGTCCGGGCCGGCGCCGAAGGTCACCCCGCAGGCCCTGCGGACGCTCGTCGAGATCACCCGCAACGCGCCCGGCCCGTTCTGGGGGAACCTGCGCTCACCGGTGCCGCGGGCAGCGGTCGAGACGTTCCTGCAGGTCTACTCGCGGCCCCGGCTGTCCTGGGACGACCTGGCCGGGCTGCGTGCGCGCACCAGGCTGCCGATCCTGGTCAAGGGCGTCCTGCATCCCGACGACGCCCGCCGCGCGCTGGACTCCGGTGCCGACGGCGTGATCGTCTCCAACCACGGCGGACGCCAGGTCGACCACGCGATCGCCTCGCTGGACGCGCTGCCCGGTGTCGTCGACGCGATCTCCGGACGTGCGCCGGTGCTGCTCGACAGCGGCGTACGCACGGGTGCGGACGTCGCGACGGCGCTGCGGCTCGGCGCCCGCGCCGTGCTGCTCGGGCGGCCGTTCGTGCACGGCCTGGCGCTCGAGGGAGCCTGCGGTGTCGAGCAGGTGATCGCGAACGTGATTGCCGAGCTGGACCTGGTGTGCGGGCTGGCCGGGGCGACGACACCGGCCGGGATCGAGATCCGGGAGCGCGGCAGGTGACACCGGATCGGCGTGCCGTCGCCAAGGTGTCAACTTTTCGTACACTCCGGCGGGAGTGACGGGGGTCATCCTGGGGCTCCGGACAGCGCGGTCGGGATCACGGCCGCACCCGAGAGCTCCTCAGGAGGACCCCGTGACCCGAATCCGCTTCGGCTCGTTCCTGGCACCGTTCCACAAGCCCGGTCAGAACCCCACGCTCGCCCTGCAGCGGGATCTCGAGCTGGTGGAGCACCTGGACCGCCTCGGCTACGACGAGGCCTGGTTCGGCGAGCACCACTCGGCGGGCTCGGAGATCATCGCCTCGCCGGAGATCTTCATCGCGGCCGCCGCCGAGCGGACCCGCAACATCAAGCTCGGCACCGGTGTCACATCGATCTCCTACCACAACCCGCTGTGGGTGGCGGACCGCATGGTGATGCTCGACCACCTCACCCGCGGCCGCGCGATGCTCGGCTGCGGGCCGGGCTCGCTGCCGACCGACTCGGCGATGATCGGGCTGAACCCGACCGACACCCGTGAGCTGCTCGAGGTGAACCTCGACATCATCATGCGGCTGCTGCGCGGCGAGGTCGTGAACGCCGAGACCCGCACGCACAAGCTGATCGACGCACAGCTGCAGCTGGCCCCCTACACCCAGCCGTGCTTCGACGTGGCGGTCGCCGCGGTGGCCTCGCCGACCGGCCCGCGGATGGCCGGGCAGCACGGCGTGGGCCTGCTCTCGATCGGTGCGACGCTCACCCAGGACGGGTTCGACGCGCTCGCCCATCACTGGAGCGTCGTGGAGGAGCGGGCCGCCCACTTCGGGCAGCCGGCCCCGGACCGCGAGAAGTGGCGCCTGGTCGGGCTGATGCACATCGCCGAGACCCGCGAGCAGGCCTACCGCGAGGTCGAGTACGGCATCGAGCACTGGTTCCGGTACTTCCAGAAGGTCGCCGCGTTCCCGCAGATGGCGGTCGCGGGCGGGGACATCAAGGAGATGATCGACTTCATCAACGAGGCCGGGATCGGTGCGATCGGCACGGTCGAGGACGCGAAGGCGCAGGTGCAGAAGCTCGCCGACCAGTCGGGCGGGTTCGGTGCGTTCCTGTTGCTGGGCCACGAGTGGGCGAACCCGGAGGCCACGAAGCGGTCCTACGAGCTGATCGCGCAGCACGTGATGCCGGAGTTCCAGGGCCAGGCCGCGAGCACCCTCGCGGCGAAGGACCGGGCCACCTCGACCCGGGAGAAGCACGCGCAGACCCAGCTCGACGCCGTCGACATCATGACCAAGCGCTACGAGCAGGAGAAGGCCGGGAGCTGATCCCGTTCCCGCCGGGGCCGGGCCCTCCGCCGAGGGGCCCGGCCCTGGCGTCCCGGCGGCGTACGGGCGAGGATCACCGGTGAAGGGAGGGGTCGATGACGACCAGGAGCGTCTGGGAGCTGTTCCAGTCCGGCGAGGAGCCGGGCGACCTGCGCGGTGACGTCCTCACCTCGTGGCGCCGTTCCCGGTTCAGCGGTGTCGATCCCGAGTACGTCGACGTCCCCTACGTCGAGACCGACATCGACTCGTCGTTCGCCCGGGTCGCCGTCCCGATCATGACCGAGATGGCCGGGCTGCTGGTCGGCGACCGGTCCTGCCTGGCGCTCTCCGACGAGCACGGCAGCGTGATCTGGCGCTGGGTGTCCGAGCCGATGCTGCGCGGCACCCTCGACAACCTGTCGGTGATCGAGGGCTTCTGCTTCGGCGAGGAGTACGTCGGCACCAACGGCCTCGGCACCGCGCTGGAGACCGGCGCGCTCGCCGTCGTGCACGGCACGGAGCACTACGTGCAGCGCTTCCACGACGTCACCTGCGTCGCCGCGCCGGTCCGGCACCCGATCACC
Organism: Pseudonocardia autotrophica; assembly: GCF_003945385.1. Classification (NCBI taxonomy): domain Bacteria; kingdom Bacillati; phylum Actinomycetota; class Actinomycetes; order Pseudonocardiales; family Pseudonocardiaceae; genus Pseudonocardia; species Pseudonocardia autotrophica. Next base: position 4,902,761 of record NZ_AP018920.1, on the reverse strand, counting down.
CGGCGCACCGTCGGTGCCGTCAACGTGACCTGCCGCGCCGGCGACGCGAACCATCTGCTCGTCGTGGTCGTGCGCAAGCTGGTGGAGGAGATCCGGACCGCCATGCTCGACCAGGCGAGCATCCGCGAACGGCACCTGCTCGACGCCTTCCTGGCCGAGCAGCGGCGGGGGAGCGGGCCGGTCGCGGTGATCGGCGAGGGTGTCCTGATCACCAACTCGGAGGCCGCCGACATCGGCCTCGACCGGCTCGACATCTGGGACGAGCTCCGCTCGCCGCGCTCCGTCGTGGACGGGACCTCGATCGACCTGCCCGCCGATCTGACCGCCCGGGTACGGCTGGTGCGGGCCGGCGGCACCACGGCGGGCGCGCTGCTGACCGTGTCCGCGCAGGAGCCGGCGGCCGCGGTCCCCGGCCCGCGCCGCCGCCCGGCCCCGGAGGCCGATCCGTGGTCGGCGGCCGCCGACCGCGCCGCCCGGCTGATCGACTCCGGGCCGGTCGCGGTCCGCGGCGAGGCCGGGACGGGGAAGGCGACCGCGCTGGGCACCGTCCTCGGGCCGCACACCACGGTGGACGCCGCGATGCAGGCCGTCGACGGCCCTGGGCCGTGGATCGGGCGCCTGCGGGCCGCGCTGGACGAGGGTGCCGTGCTTCTGCGGCACGTCGAGATGCTCGATCCGGCCACGGCCCGCGCGGCCGCCGCCGTGCTCGCCGGCCGGTCGCCGATCGGGCTGACCGTCACCGTCGGCGACGGCGAGGTACCCGGGCCGTCCGCGGCGATGCTGCTCGACGCGCTCGGCGCCGGCACCGTGTCGTTGCCGTCGCTGCGCAGCCGCCCCGACGACGTCGCCGCGCTCGCCAGGACGCAGCTGCGCCGGCACGGCGAGGGCCTGTCGTTCGCGCCGGACGCACTCGCCGCGCTGCGCCGTCACGACTGGCCCGGCAATCTGGCCGAGCTCGCCAGGGTGGTCCGGGACGCCGTCGCCGAGGATCCCGGGCCGGTGCTGCCCGCCACCGCGCTGCCCGACGGGATCCGCGCCGCGGCCGCCCGCCGGGCGCTGTCCCCGCTCGAGCGTGCCGAGGCACAGGTCATCCGTACCGTGCTGGGCACGCACGGTGGGAACAAGTCCACCGCCGCCCGCGAGCTGGGGATCTCCCGGACCGCGCTCTATGCCAAGATCCGCAGCTACCGCCTCTGAGGAGACCCGTGTTCGTAGCAGTCACCGAGTCCGACGTCCGGCTGGCCGAGCCGGAGGTGTTCACCGCCTTCCACGTGGTCCGTCCGGCCGACATGACGCCGGAGGGGCTCGCCGCTGCGCTGGCCGGGCACGACGTCGGGCAGCTCGACGGCGAGGACGTCCTGGTGCGGGTCGACGCGGTCCGCAGGCTCGCCGCGGGCCGGGTCGGCGACGACTGGGAGGACGGCTTCGCCGGGATGCTCGCCTACGCCGACCGGAAGGGCTGGCTCACCGACGACGGCGCGGCAGTGCGCGCCCACGTCGAGATCGGCTGAGCACGCCCGGGGGGCGGTCGCAAAGATCAGGACCGAGCGGACGCCGCCCGGCGACGCGCCCGAGATTTTGATGCTGTTGTGCAGTCCCCCTCGGGCGTGTTGACGGCTAGGGTCCATCTCGTAGGTACCGGCAAGACGCGAGGAGATATCCGGATGCCACAGGGAACCGTCAAGTGGTTCAACGCGGAGAAGGGGTACGGGTTCATCACGCCGGACGGAGGCGGGCAGGACCTGTTCGTCCACTTCAGCGCGATCCAGTCCTCCGGATACCGCTCCCTCGACGAGGGGCAGGCCGTGACCTTCGAGGTCACACAGGGGCAGAAGGGTCCGCAGGCGGATCAGGTCGTGCCCACCTGAGCGGGAGAATCTCTCACCGACGGGAACGCCCGGGGTGCGTCGAGCACCCCGGGCGTTCCCGTGTCGGTAGGTCGGTCAGCCGGCGGGCCGGGCCTCCAGCCCGGCGATGACCAGCTCGACCCGGCGCAGTGTCCAGCTGCGGGGCGGATTGTCGACCTGGTCGCGGAACACCGCGCGGATCCGCGGGTCGAGTTGCCGCGTTGAATCGATGATCTGGTCGCGGCGGCGGGCATCGCCCACCCCCTGGCCGTTCGCGCTGAGCCAGGGGTGCATGCCCATCTCGAACGCCGTGCTGGTGGCCAGCACGGCATCCTCGGCACTGAAGCCCGCGGCGAGCAGCCGGTCGGTGAGCCGCTGCATCGCCGCCATCAAGGCATCCGGCGTCTCCGGCAGCCGGACCATCGCCGGTGCGAGCCCGGGATGCGCTGCCATGATGTCGAAGGTCGCCGCCGCGAAGGCGAGTAGCTGCTCCTGCCAGCGGCCCTCGGCGTCGGGAAAGGCGTCCTCGGTCACGACGTCGTCCACCAGGGCTGCCACCAGCGACTCCAGGCTGGGGAAATGCCGGTAGAACGTCGAGTACTTGACGCCGACCCGGGCGGTCACCGCGCCGACCGTGAGGTCGGAGAAGCCGAGCTCTCGGGCCGCTGCGAGCAGCGTTGCCCGGTCGGTCAACGGGGGACGTCCGGTGCGCCGCGCCGGTCTGCTCTCGGTCTCGGTCACGCTCGGCATGCTACTGCTCGTTCCTGCTCCGGTGGGAGGGTAGTCGCCGTCTATCTGACGACTATCTGTGACCTGCGCCATCGATGGTTCCTTGAGCGGTCGCTCATTCCGCCGGACGGAGGGGTGGCGGTCCCGAAGAGCGTCCTTCCGGTCACTCAGCGTCATCGTGTCGCAGTGCCCGCGACGATCCGCCCGATGGTGTGGAGTCCGGGTGTCCCCGGATCCCAGTAGGCGCTGTGCGCGGACATCCATTCCGACTCGTCGGTCGGTGTCGCGGGGTCGTCGAACCGGTCGCGACCCAGCGGTCCCGGCGCCGAGTCGAACACGGTGCCGCCGAATCCGGCACCGGCCGGATTCGCCCCGTGCACCAGGCCGGTCGGTGCCTGCCCACGCGAGGTGCTGAACACCTCGGTGCCCGGAGCGTGCTGGATCGGGTCGTTGCGTGCGGTCGTCGCCCAGACCCGGTCGGTAGGCACCCCGAGCTCGGACGCGTGCGGCACCCCGACGCCGGGGCTGCCGACGAACACCACGTCGTCGGCGGCGATACCGGGCCCCGCCGCCCGGCCGAGCACCAGCGAACCGTACGAGTGCCCGACCGCGGTCAGGTGCACCGGTCCGTCGTGACCGGTGCGCAGCCCGTCCTGGAAGCGGCGCAGGTCCGCGGCGGCGCGGTCCGCCTCCCGGCCGTCGGTGGCGCCCGCGAGGTCGGCGGGGGCGTCGTAGCCGGTCCACAGCACCGCGGCCACCTCGCCGTCGCCCGCCGCGTCGCGGGCGGCGTCGCGGGTCGCGTCCACCCGGCGCAGGTCCTCCTTCGCGGAGGTCCAGCCGGTACCCGTCCCCGGGACGTGCGTGACGACGTGTGCGGCCCGCTCCGGATCGCCGACGGCCAGCGCCACCCGCCCGTTCCCGGAGCCGCGGTCGAGCCCCATGAGCGTCGCGTCGCCCGCGTCGAGCCTGCGGGACACCGCGTCCAGTCCGGCGAGGCCGGCCTCCGCGCGCTCGGCGCCGTCGTCGTCGCCGGCCATCCGCAGCCGGTCGGCGTGTGCCCGCAGCCTGCTGCGCTCGGCGTCCAGCCGGATCCGGTTGGCCCGGTCGCGGGCCGCCGCGGGGATCCCGTCGGTGCCCCCGACGAGATCCGGCCGGGTGCGGGTCAGCCGGTCGCGCTCGCCCTCCGGCAGGCCGGCCCACCAGGTACGGGCGGCGGCCGCGCCGGCCGGCGCCACCGCCGGGACCCCGCCGGGCGCCGCCGGGCGCAGTGCGTGCAGCGCTGCGGTGGTCGCGGCGTCCGAGCGGGCGGCCTCGGCGAGCGCCGACCGTACGGCGTTGCCGAACCGCAGGTTCTCCACCGCGAGCAGGCGGACGACCGCGGGTCCGCCGACCGCGAACACGGTGGCGATGCCCCGTGTCACGGCCGGGACCGAGACGGTGCCGGAGGCCAGATCGACGTCGAGCAGCGGATGCACCGCGAGCGCGGCCTGCACGATCCGGCGCTGTGCCGCGAGCACCTCCCCGGCGTGCCGGCCCAGCACCTCCCCGGCGCGGGTCGCGACCGCGCCGTCGGTCGTCAGCCGGGCGCGCAGCGCGTCCTGCTGCTCGCGCGCACGATCGGCGTCGGCGCCGGTCCAGCGCCCGGGCAGCGCCGCGTGCCCGGTGCGGTCGAGATCGTCGGCGCGGGCCGCGAGATCGCGCGACAGCGCGTCCCAGGCACCGGCTCGGCGCAGCCAGGCTCCCGGATCGGCGGCGAGCAGCTCGCTCAGTGACGGCACCGGATCAGCCGGCGAACGACGCGGCGGCGGTCGCGTCGGCCTCGAGCCAGCTCGCGGCGGCGGCGCGCACCGCACCCGCGGTGTGCCGGGCCCGCTCTGCGTGCCCGCGGACGGCGTCGATCAGGTCCGCCTCCAGGTCGGCGGCCGCTGTGCCCGAACCGAATCCGGGCTCCGGCGGCAGCGCGGGCACCGATGCGGCTGCGGAGCCCAGTGCGTCGGCGAGCAGGGTCAGCCGCTCCGCCGAGCTGACGAGCAGGTCCGGCTCGACCTGCACCGTTCCGGTCGTCGCGGACGTGTTCCTCGGTGCCACCGGTCGGCCTCCCGGGTGCGGCGCGGGCGTTCGGTACGTCCCGCTGGGGTTCCGCAGTCTGCGCCGGACGGCGCTGTCCGCGCGGCGGAACGCCGGAACCGGATCACGGCCGCGATCGCCGCACCGGTACCCGGCCGCGCTCTCGATCAAGGTTCCGCGACGTGAGACCATCTTCGCCGTCCGAGTCGGGGTGAGAGGAGCGACGTGGTCGGCTTCCAGCGGGTGATGACGGTGTCCACCCCTGCCGGTGCCGTGCTCGGCTACCTGGCCGATCTCGGGCACAGCGAGGACTGGAACCCCGGGACGAAGTCGTGCACCCGGTCCGACGCCGGGGGGCCGATCTGCGTCGGCTCCACCTGGCACGCGGTCGCGGTCTACAACGGCCGGGAGACCGAGCTGGCCTACACCCTGATCGGGCGCAGCGACTCGCGGCTGGAGTTCGTCGGGGAGAACAGCACGGTCACCGCCACCGTGGACGTCGTCGCGGAGCCCGTCGAGCCCGCCCAGGACGGCGGCAGCGTCGTGACCTACCGGGCGGACCTGCGCTTGAAGGGGCTGCTCAAGCTGGCCGCGCCGTTTCTGCGCCGTGAGTTCGAGCGGCTCGGGGACGAGATCGAACGCAATCTCCCGCCGGCGCTCGAGAAGCTCTAGGCGGGTGGCTCCCAGAAGCCCATCCGGCGGCTGATCTCGCGCCCGGCCGCGACCACGTCCGGGGTGATCAACTCGATCCGTTCGACCGAGAGCCGGTAGGACGGCCCGGACACCGACAGCGCCGCGACGACGCTCCCGCTGTGGTCGCGCACCGGTGCGGCGACCGCGTTCAGCCCGGTCTCCAGCTCCTCCATCGACCATGCGTACCCGGCGGCGGCGACCTCGGCGAGCTCCTCGGACAGCGCAGCGCGATCGGCCGGCCGGACCTCATCGGGCAGCGCCGTGGGATCGTCGATCACGGCGGCGGCGAGCAGAACCTTGCCGCTGGACGTGTTGTGCATCGGGGTGATCCGGCCCAGCCAGTTGTAGGTCGTGACCATCGACGGCCCGCGGGCCTGGTCGACGTTCACGGCGAAGCCGCGGTCCGGGATCGCGATGTTCACGGTCTCGCCGAGCCGGGCGGCGAGCTCGTCGCACACCGGGCGGCCCTGGGTGGTGACCTCCAGGCGCTCGGCTACCCGGCCGGCGAGCGGGATCAGGCCGAAACCGAGCCGGTACTTGCCCCGGTCCCCGATCTGCTCGACCAGGCCGTGCTCCTCCAGCGCCCCGAGCAGCCGGAACGCCGTGGACTTGTGCACCTCGAGCGCAGCGGCGAGTTCGCTGACCCCGGCCTCGCCGAGCCCGGCGATGAGCTCCAGCACGGTGATCGCGCGATCGACGGACTGCACCCCGGACTCGCGACTACGCACCGGGTTGCCCATGGCGCAACCCTAACCGGGCAGTCGGCGGGACGCCCGCCCGGACATCGCGGAATGGCGTCACCCTCACCCACCCGGTGCGGATCGTCATACCGTTCCGACCACGGCTTGCGTTCGTTCATCCGCAGGTGAACGCTGCCCCGGTGCCGAGTCTCTACATTGACGGAACCTGGACCGGCGGCTCCGCCGGGACCGCTCCGGTGATCAACCCGTACGACGCCTCCACCGTGGCCGAGGTCGACCAGGCCGGGCCGGACGACGTCGACCGTGCCGTCGCCGCCGCCCGCCGTGCGTTCGACACCGGGCCGTGGCGTGCCACGTCCACCGCCGAGCGCGGCGAGATCCTCTCCACGATCGCGGACCTGCTGGTCCGGGACCGGGAGGAGATCGCCCGGACCGAGACGCTGGACACCGGAAAGACCATCGCCGAGGGCAGGCAGGACGTCGACGACGTCACCGCCGTCTTCCGTTACTACGCCGGACTCGCCGACAAGGACGCCGGACGGATCGTGGACACCGGCAGCAGCACCGTGGTGTCCCGGATCGTGCACGAGCCGATCGGCGTCTGCGCGCTGATCACGCCGTGGAACTACCCGCTGCTGCAGCTGTCCTGGAAGGTCGCCCCGGCGATCGCCGCCGGGAACACGATGGTGATCAAGCCCAGCGAGGTGACCCCGCTGACGTCGGTCAAGCTGGTCGAGCTGTGCGCGGAGGCCGGGATCCCGCCCGGCGTGGTCAACATCGTGCTCGGCGACGGCCCGTCGGTGGGCGCCCCGCTGACCGAGCACGACGACGTCGACATGGTGTCGTTCACCGGCGGGCTGAACACCGGGCGGGCGATCATCCGGGCCTCGGCGGAGACGGTGAAGCGCACCGCCGTCGAGCTCGGCGGGAAGAACCCGAACATCGTCTTCGCCGACACCGACTTCGAGCTGGCCGTGGACTACGCGATGCTCGCGGTGTTCCTGCACTCCGGGCAGGTCTGCTCGGCCGGTGCGCGGCTGATCATCGAGGACTCGATCGCGGATGCCGTGGTCGACGAGATCGTCCGCCGGGCGCAGCTGATCCGGCTCGGCAACGGATTGGCCGACGGTGTCGAGGTCGGCCCGCTGGTGTCCGCCGCGCACCTGGCCAAGATCGAGGACTTCGTCGCGGCGGCCCGTTCGGAGGGGGCGACGATCCGCTGCGGCGGCGCCCGGCCGGACGACCCGGAGCTGAAGGACGGCTACTTCTACCTGCCGACCGTGATCACCGACCTGGCTCCCGGCTCGCGGCTGATCGGGGAGGAGACCTTCGGCCCGCTGCTCACGGTCGAGCGGTTCAGCACCGAGGCCGAGGCGATCCGGCTCGGCAACGACACCGAGTACGGCCTCGCGGGCGCGGTGTTCACCCAGGACATGGGGCGCGCCAACCGGGTCGCGAACGCGCTGCGTCACGGCACCGTGTGGATCAACGACTTCCACCCGTACTTCCCGGGGGCGGAGTGGGGCGGCATGGGCCGTTCCGGCAACGGCCGTGAGCTCGGTCCGACCGGGCTGGCCGAGTACCAGGAGATCAAGCACATCTGGCACAACACCGCGCCCGAGCCGCAGCGCTGGTTCGCCGGGAGCACCGAGGGAGGCCGGGCATGAGCGACCGGTTCGACTACGTCGTCGTGGGTGGCGGCTCGGCCGGATGCGCGCTCGCCGCGCGGCTGTCCGAGGACCCGTCGACCCGGGTGCTGCTGCTGGAGGCCGGCCCGTCGGACGTCGGCGACCAGGCCATCCTGCGGCTCGCCGACTGGATGAACCTGCTCGACTCCGGCTACGACTGGGACTACCCGGTCGAGCCGCAGGAGCGCGGCAACTCGCACATGCGGCACGCCAGGGCGAAGGTGCTCGGCGGCTGCTCGTCGCACAACTCGTGCATCGCGTTCTGGACCCCGCGCGAGGACCTCGACGAGTGGGCCGCGTCCGGGCTGACCGGCTGGTCGGCCGACGAGTGCTGGCCGCTGATCGCCCGCCTGGAGACCAACGACGGGGAGTGGGACGGGCACGGCCGCTCCGGCCCGGTCAATCTCATGCAGATCCCGCCGCACGACCCGTGCGGCAATGCCGTGCTGGAGGCCGCGGCCGCGGTCGGGATGCCGACCGTGCGGTTCAACGAGGGCACGACGGTCACCGACGGCGCCGGGTACTTCCAGATCAACTCCTTCCCGGACGGGACGCGGGCGTCGTCGTCGGCGTCCTACCTGCACCCGATCCTGGACTCACGGCCGAACCTGGAGGTCCGGACCGACTGCTGGGCCTCGCAGGTGCTCTTCGAGGGCAACCGGGCGACCGGCGTCGAGTACCAGCGCGGGATCGGCCCGGGCCGCGAGACGGTGCACGCCGACCGCGAGGTGATCCTCTCGGCGGGCGCGATCGACACCCCGAAGCTGCTCATGCTCTCGGGCATCGGGCCGGCCGGGCACCTGCGCGAGTTCGGCATCGACGTGCGGGTGGACGCACCCGGCGTCGGGTCCAACCTGGACGACCACGTGGAGGGCCTGGTCTTCTGGGACGCGGCACGCCCGATGGTGACCGAATCGACCCAGTGGTGGGAGATCGGCCTGTTCCACCGCACCGACCCGGGGCTGGACCGGCCGGACCTGATGATGCACTACGGCTCGGTGCCGTTCGACATGAACACGCTGCGCTGGGGCTACCCGACCACCGACAACGGGTTCTGCCTGACCCCGAACGTCACCCGCGGCCGGTCGCGGGGCACGGTGCGGCTGCGCACCCGCGACTTCCGGGACCGGGCCCGCGTCGATCCGCGGTACTTCACCGATCCCGAGGGCCACGACATGCGGGTGATGACCGAGGGGATCCGGCTGGCCCGGCGGATCGCCGAGCAGCCCGCACTGAAGGAGTGGATCGCCGCGGAGCTGGCACCCGGCCCGGACGCCGTCACCGACGACGAGCTGGCCGACTACATCTCCAAGACCCACAACACCGTCTACCACCCGGCGTGCACTGCGAAGATGGGCACCGACGACGACCCGGCGGCCGTCCTCGATCACCGGCTGCGGGTGCGCGGCGTGACCAACCTGCGGGTCGCGGACGCCTCGGCGATGCCGTTCCTGCCGGCGATCAACCCGAACATCACCACCATGATGATCGGCGAGAAGTGCGCCGACCTGCTCCGGTCCTGAGCCGGGCCCGCGCCGGGGCCCCGCCGGGCCTCAGGTGCGGGCCGGTAGGCCCAGCGCGCCGGGCAGCTCCCGCGCCGCCTCCACCAGGCTGGGGCCGTACCAGGTCAGAAGTCGCCCGCTGACCAGGGCGGACGGTGCGCCGAACGCCTCCGGGCCGTCGTCGGCGGTGAACAGGTACGGCTCGTCGGGCAGCACCACCAGATCGTGCGGGGGCAGCTCGGCCGGATCGATGCGCGGGTAGCGCTCGGCGGAGCCGGCGAGCACGTTGTCGAACCCGAGCCGGTCCAGCACAGCGCCGGTGAAGGTGTCCGAACCGACCGCCATCCAGGGCTTCCGCCAGATCGGGACGACCACCCGGCGCCGTGGCGAGGACGGCCGGATCGCGCCCCACAGCTGGTGTGCCTCGCGCAGCCACCCCGGCTCGTCGAGCCGGCAGGCGGTGAGCAGCCGGCCCAGCGAGGTGAGCCCGCCGTCGACGTCGCGGATGTCGGTGACGTACACGGCCAGGCCGGCGGCGCGCAGCGCGGCCAGGTCCGGCGGCCGGTTCTCCTCCTGGTTGGCCAGCACGAGATCCGGGGCGAGCGCGACGATCCGCTCGACGTCCGGGTTCTTGGTGCCGCGGACCCGCTCGGCGGCCAGGTCGGACGGGTGGGTGCACCAGTCGGTCGCGCCGACCACCAGGCCGGGGGCGGTGGCCTCGACCGCCTCGGTCAGCGATGGCACCAGCGACACCACCCGTCGTACCTCGCCGGGAACGGGCACCGCGGTGCCCTCGTCGTCGATCACCGGGGTCATCGTCCGACGGTAGCCCGAGGATCCGGGCCGAGCAGCCGCGGACCGTGCTCGGCGACGAAGTCGCACAGGTCGCGGACGGGCACGGTCCGGCGGCCACCGGCGGCATGCACCATCCCGAGCGTGCGGACGGTGCGCGGCGTGCGGACCGGCAGCTGGACGACGCCGGGGACGTCCGGCCCGAGCGGCAGCAGCGCCACCCCCAGACCGGCGCCGACCAGGCCGCGCAGGGTCGCCGTCTCGCCGCCCTCGAACGCCACCCGCGGCCGGAACCCGGCCTGCTCGCACCAGGCGCGGACGATGCCGTGCAGCCCGTACCCGCGGGCGAACTGGAGGAACGGCTCGCCGGCCACCTCAGCGAGATCGGCGACCGGCTCGTCCGCCAGCCGGTGGCCGGACGGCACCGTGAGCCGCAGTTCCTCCTCGGCGAGCGCGTTCGCGACCAGGCCCGGTTCGTCGGGCATCGGCGAGGTCAGGGCCAGGTCGACGGTGCCGTCGCGGACCCGGTCGAGCAGTGCCGCGTGCTGGGTCTGGACGAGGTCGATCCGGATCCGCGGGTGTGCGTCGCGGAAGCCGCGCAGGATCCGGGGCACCACCTCGGGGCCGAGCGTGCCGAGGAAGCCGAGGGTGACCAGGCCGGTCGCCGGGTCCGCGTCGCCTGCCAGCTCGGCGGTGGCCGCCGCGAGCTCGGCCAGCGCCGCCTCCGCCCTGGTCTGCAGGGTGCGGCCGGCCGGGGTCAGCCGCAGGCCGCGGCCGACCCGCCGGAACAGCGCGATGCCCAGATCGTCCTCCAGGCGGGCGATCGAGCGGGACAGCGTCGGCTGCGGCACGCCGATCCGCTCGGCCGCGCGGGTCAGGTTCCCGTCCTGCGCGACGGCGACGAAGCGGTGCAGCGCCGGTGCCAGCAACTCATGCATATCTGCATGGTAAATGTCCAGCACATGCATTGGACGCATCGCAGCGGTCCGGCCTACGGTCGTGTGCGATGACAACGACCGAACGTCCCGCCGCGCTCGCCGCCCCGCCGCACGAGCGCGGTTCGCCGGGCTACCGGCGGCTCGGCGCCGCGCTGTGGCTGTCCGGGATGGCGACGTTCGTGCTGGTCTACAGCGTGCAGGGGCTGCTGCCGGCGTTGTCCGCCGAGTTCGGTGTCAGCTCGTCGAGGGCCAGCCTGGTGCTCTCGGCGACGACCGGCGCGCTGGCGCTCGCCGTGCTCCCGCTCTCGGCCGTCACCGAGGCGTGGGGCCGGGCCCGGGTGATGACGTGGGCGCTCGCGGTTTCGGCCGTGCTCGCGCTGCTGGCCCCGCTGGCGCCGACCTTCGAGACCCTCGTCGCGGTCCGGGCGCTCCAGGGGGTGGCACTCGCGGCGCTGCCCGCGCTGTCCATGGCGCACCTGACCCACGAGGTCTCCGGGCGGCATCTCGGCGGCGCGGTCGGCCTGCTGATCGCGGGCAACACGCTCGGCGGGCTGTCCGGCCGGCTCGTCGCGGCCTGGGTGGCCGAGTTCGGCGGCTGGCGGGCCGGGCTCGCCGCCGTCGGCGCGCTGTCGGTGCTGGCGACCGTCGCGTTCCGGCTGCTGCTGCCGCCGGCGACCGCACCCACCCCGTCCCGGACCCGGTTGCGCGACCTCGGCGGGCCGTTGCGCCGGCACCTCACCGATCCGGGACTGCTGTGCCTGTTCGGGATGGCGTTCCTGCTGATGGGCGCGTTCGTGACGGTCTACAACTACCTCGGGTTCCGGCTGCTCGCGGCGCCGTTCTCGCTGCCCGGCACGCTGGTGGGCCTGGTGTTCCTCGGCTACCTGGCGGGCAGCTGGGCGTCCACCCGGGCCGGTCGGCTGGGGGACCGGTTCGGCCGTCGTCCGGTGTTGTGGTCGGCCACCCTGCTCGCGCTGGCCGGGGTGTGGGTGACGGTGCCGGACGTCCTGGGCTCGGTGCTCGCCGGACTGGTGATGATCACGGTCGGCTTCTTCGGTGCGCACTCGGTGGCCAGCAGCTGGGTCGGCCGCCGCTCCCGGCTGCTCCCCGGTGCCGTGCCCGCACAGGCGTCGTCGCTGTACCTGGTCGGCTACTACGCGGGCTCCAGCGTCGGCGGCGCGGCCGGTGGGATCGCCTTCGACCACGGCGGCTGGTCCGCGCTGGCGGGTTACGTCAGTGTGCTGCTGCTGGCGGCACTCGCGCTGGCGCTGGTACTGCGCCGGGTCGGTGCCCCGGCAGGCCAGGGCTGAACCGGGAACGCGGCGGACCCTTCGTTCGTGGATCATCGGGGTACACGACGAGGGGGGGCGACGATGGGGGACCCGACAGCCGCGTGGACGTCGATGGGGCAGGCCGAGGTGGCGCGCTTCGGCGGCCGGGTGCCGCGCCCGCTGGACGGCGGCCGGGAGCTGCCGCTGGCCTGGGCGCGCTCCGGTCCCGGCGAGCGGACGCCGGTGCTGGCGATCCCGGGCGGCCCGGGGCTGGCCTCGGTGCTGCCCTACCGGGGACTGCGCCGGGCCGCGGTGCGCCGCGGCCTGGATCTGATCATGGTGGAGCATCGTGGTGTCGGGTTGTCCCGGCACGACTCGACCGGGGCGGACCTGACCGTCGACGACGTCACCAGCACCGCGGCGGCCGACGACCTGGCGGCGGTGCTGGATGCGGCGGGGGTGCCGCGGGCGATCGTCTACGGCACCTCGTACGGCAGCTACCTGGCCCAGGTGTTCGCGATCCGGCACCCGGACCGGATCGCGGCGATGGTGCTCGACTCGCCGGGCCTGGACGCCGGTGACATCGCCGAGGTCCGGGCGCACCTGCGCGCGCTGTTCTGGGACGGGCACCATCCGGCGACGGCCCGGTGCGCGGCGCTGGTCCGGGAACTCGCCGCCGCGGGGGAGGACCCGCTGGACCTGTCCGGTGTGGTCCAGCACGTGTACGAGTTCGCGGGCACCGCGCCGCTGGAGCGGCTGCTCGAGGCGCGCCTGCGCGGCCGGGGCCGACGCAGCTGGGCCCGGATCGCCGGGCTCGGCCGGGCGGAGGTCGAGTCGCCGACCGGGCAGCCGATGGTGTTCGAGCCCGACCTGGTCCGGCCGATCGGGCAGAGCGAGCTCGGCTTCGACGCCCCGCCGGACGGGCATGTGCTCGATCCGCAGCGGCTGTTCGCGCGAGCCCCGGCGGCGGAGCCGCGCACCCCGCCCTACGACGTCGCGGCCGAGCTGGACCACTTCGGTTGGCCGGTCGCGGTGGTGTCCGGCGACCGGGATCTGCGCACGCCACGACCGGTCGCCGAGCGGGTCACCGAGCTGCTGCCCGACGCCGTGCTGGTCCCGATCGCGGCACACGGCCACAGCGCGCTGGACACCCACCGGCTCGCGGCGCTGAATGTCGCGCACGTGATGGAGGCCGGCGCGCACCGTGCGTTGCCGAAGCTGGCGGGCCGGCTCGCCGCGCTCCCGAAGCGCGGGCCGTCCGCCCTGCTGGGCCCGCTGATGCGGGCCGGCATCGCACTCGACACGCTGGGCAGCTGAGCCGGCGGTGATCCCGGGTTCCGGAGCACGCGGGACCGGACCGGGGATCGCTCAGTCCGAGCGGTACGCCATCAGGTCCCCGGGCTGACAGTCGAGCTCCTCGCAGAGAGCTGCCAGGGTGGAGAACCGGATCGCGCGAGCATGCCCGTTCTTCAATACGGACAGGTTCGCGTGCGTGATCCCGACCCGGCGCGCCAACTCGGTCACCGTCATGCCTCGCTCGGCGAGCAGTGCATCGAGACCGACCCTGATGGTGCCCGTCGTGCGTGGTGGCACGGCTACACCGTCCCGTCGAGGTCCCGGCGCATCCCGACCCCTTCGATGATGATCGAGCGGAACACCAGGATCCCGGCCCCGGAGGCGATCGCCGCCCACGTGAGCGCATCACCGAAGGCGCTGGAGAACTCGTCGCCGAACGTGGACCCGGCCAGCACGGTGCTTCTCAGCTGCGCCGTGCACAGGGCCTGAGCGGCCGCGCTCACCGGCTGCGCCACCAGGGCCCAGCCCAGCCGGCCCAGGCGCGTCGGCATCGCCTCGCTGAAGGGGCCGTCACTGCGAGCCAGGTCCAGAGCGCGCACCGCCAGAACGGCGATCAACATCGGATAGCCGACGGTGAACACGGCGTCGAGCTCGACGGCCACCGCTCCCAGGAACGCCTGGCTGCGCCCGACGACCAGCAGCGTCCCCTCCACCATGTTCGCATCCGGGGCCAACGGCAGCCGATCGTCGCCGAGCTCGAACACGAACGACGGCCACCCCACGAACACGCCGCCGATCAGCACCGACACGAGCTTGTACGCAGGCACCATCAGTCCGAGCACGACGAACCAGATGAAGACCTTGGCGAGCAGCCGGACGACGTCGAGGACTCGCGAGTGGACGGTCACGACGCGGTCCCGGTCATATCGATTAACAACATATCGATGAACGATACATGCGGTGGCCGGGCCGCGCCGGGCCGGCGCGGCCGATTTGACCCGCGGTGGTCCGCACTGCCACCATTCCACTAAGAGCTTAGTGGTTTGGGGTGGTCGTGGAGTTCCGGATAGAGCGCCGATCAGGCGTGCCGACATACCTGCAACTCGTCACGCAGGTGCGGCAGGCGCTGCGCGTGGGTGCGCTCGCACCCGGCGACCGACTGCCGACGGCGAAAGCGGTCGTCGAGGCCATTGCGATCAATCCGAACACCGTGCACAAGGCCTACCGGGAACTCGAGCGCGAGGGACTGGTGGAGGCCCGGCCGGGGAAGGGCACGTTCGTGCTCCACACGCTGGGCCGGCCCGACTCGGTGGCCGACCGGGCGCTGCGTACGCGCCTGGAGGACTGGATGAACGAGGCCGTCGCGGCCGGGATGACGGTCGAGGACGTGCAGGCGTTGTTCGCCGACGTCGTCGAGCGGTGGTACGAGGGGGAGTGAACCGATGAATGAGGACGAGACAACGGACACGGTGTTGCGCTACGACGCCGTCGGTAAGCAGTTCGGGCGTCGGGACGCGTTGCGCGACTGTTCCTTCGCCCTGCCCCGCGGTCGGGTGGCTGCGCTCGTCGGTGCCAACGGGGCTGGCAAGACGACGCTGTTGCGCATGGCCGTGGGGCTGGCGCGGCCGAGCGCGGGGCGGATCGAGGTCCTCGGTGAGAATCCAGCCGCGACGGGGACGCCCGCGGGGGTGAGCTACGTGGCCCAGGACAAGCCGCTCTACCGCCGTTTCCGGGTGCGGGAGATGCTGCGTGCGGCGGCCGTGCTGAACTCGGGCGGGAACTGGGACGGCGCCCATGCCGCGTCGCTGATCGCCGATGCCGGCATCGGCGTCGGGCAGCGCATCGGGGAGTTGTCGGCGGGGCAGCGGGCCAGGGTCGCGATCGCCCTGGCCCTGGGGCGGCGCCCGCGGCTGCTGCTGCTCGACGAACCACTGGCCGAGCTCGACCCGCTGGCACGCCGGGAGATCATGGGCACGGTGCTCGCCGCGGTCGCCGAGACCGGGATGACCGTTCTGCTGTCCTCGCACGTCGTGACCGACATCGAAGACGCCTGCGATCACCTGGTCCTGCTCGGCGACCGGCGGGTGATGCTCGACGGAGGTATCGACGGGCTGCTCGCCGGTCACCGGATCCACTCGGGACCGGCCACGTCCTTCGTCGACGACGAGACGGTCGTGCACCGCAGCAACGGCGGACGCCACACCGTCGCGCTGGTCCGCGACCACGAGCCTGCGGCCGAACCCGGGCCCTCGGGTTCGGCACCGACCCTCGAGGAACTCGTGGTGGCCTACCTCCAGGCTCCGGCCGCGTCGGATCCGGAGGCGGCATGACCTGGTTGGTATGGCGGCGTCAACGTGGTGCCCTGCTGCTGGCGGCCGCCCTGGTCGTCGTCACCGTCGCCCTGCTCGTGGTCGCGCGGCTCCTGCTCGAGTCGCGTGCCGCAGGCCTGGGCGACTCGGCCTGCCTCGTCGATCCGGCTCAGGACTGCACCGGCTGGGGTCGCGGGCGCGAGCTCTACGACTCCTTCCTCTGGCCCCACCGGTTCCTGCAGTTCTGGCTGTGGGCGTTGGTTCCGCTGCTGGGGCTGATCGTCGCCGCCGCCCTGTTCACACGAGAGACCGAGGAAGGCACCGCGGGATTCGTGCTGACCCAGTCGGTGAGCCGGGCACGGTGGTGGACGACGAACATCGCCACGACCCTGCTTCCCGCGCTCGCCGGTGCGCTCGTGCTCACCCTGGTCGCCCGATGGGCGCTGGCGCCGTTCGAGACGCTCTTCCGGCAGGGCCGGATCGAACCACTCGGCTTCGAGCTCCACGGGACCTGGCCGCTGGCCTCCGTACTGATCAGCTTCAGCCTCGCCGCGGCACTCGGGACGTGGTTGCGCAGCAGCCTCGCCGTCGTCGTGGGCACCGTGCTCGGGTGGCTCGTGATCTTCGCGGTTCTGCTCTACACGCGATACGACATCCTCCCGACATCGGTGCAGGTGGTTCCGATCGGTGAGTTCGACGGAACCGCCGACGTCGACGGGATGCCCCGTGACATGGCCTTCCGAGGCCCTGCCGGCGAGATGATCGGGTCGGGCCAGGTCGGAGTGGGCTGTGGTCCGCAGGAGAACTACTCGGCCTGCCTGCAACGCGAGGGCGTGACCGCCGCCGAGTTCGAGTACCAGCCGGAGTCGAACTTCTGGCCGCTCCAGCTGATCCAGTCCGGTGTCGCGATCATCCTGTCCGCGGCGTTGCTGAGCAGCAGCTACGTGCGGGCCCGCCGCCTGGGCTGACGGACATGGCTGACGGACATGATGGCGTGTGGCCGGCCCCGGTCAGAGGAGCAGGGCGGCGGCCAGGACCACCAGCACCAGCAGGGCGGCCAGCACGATCAGGGCCAGGCCGACCCGGCGTCGCCGGTCGGCGGCGGCCGCGTCGTCGTTGTCGACGTCGTCGAGGGTGCTGTGCAGCGCGTGCGACGCCTCGGCCTGCCCGCCGCCCGGGAGCTGCCGGGTCGAGCCGGATCCGGCGTCCGGCCGCTGCACCGGCGTCGTCGTCCCGATGGTCGCGGCCAGCGCGCGAGCCAGTGCGGCCGCGTCGGGCGGGCGCCGCTGCGGGTCCTTCGCCAGGGTCCACAGCAGTGCCTCCTCCAGCGCCGGCGGGATCCCCTCCCGCAGCGTGGACGGGCGCGGCGGGGCGTCGCGCAGGTGCGCCAGCACCACGGTGAAGGCGTCCGGGTCGGTGAACGGCGGGCGGCCGGTCAGCGCGGTGAACAGGCAGCAGGCCAGCGCGTAGAGATCGGCGCGCCCGTCCACCCGGCCGGTGGCCCGGCCCTGCTCGGGCGCCATGTGCAGCGGGGTGCCGATCACGTACCCGGTGCGGGTGCGCCCGGCGCCCTCGCCGAGCCGCGCGATGCCGAAGTCGGTGACGGTCACCCGGCCGTCCGGACCGAGGACGATGTTGCCCGGCGTCACGTCACGGTGCACCACCCCGGCCCGGTGCGCGGCGCCCAGCGCGTCGCACACGGCGACACCGATCCGCACCACCTCGGCCGGATCGAGCGGGCCGTCGCGCTGCACCCGCTGCGCGAGCGTGTCGCCCTCGATCAACGACATGACCAGATAGACCCCGCCGCCACCGTCGCCGGTGTCGCCGACGTCGTGCACCGTCACCACACCCGGGTGGTCGACCGCCGCGGCGGCACGGGCCTCGTCGCCGATCCGGGCGATGTCGTCGGGATCCGCGGAGTGCAGCAGCTTGATCGCGACCGGCCGGTCGAGCTGGCGGTCGTGCCCGAGATGCACCCGGGACATGCCGCCCTCGCCGAGCACACCGCGCAGTTCGTAGCGGCCGCCGAGCAGGTCCCCCTCGGCGGCCGGGACCTGCGTCGTCCGCTCGCCCGGTCCGGTCACGACGCCCGGAGATCGCGGTGCGTGCTCTCCGGGTGCCCGGCACCGATGAGCTCGTCGAACAGGTATCGGTAGTCGACCATCGCCTGCCGGAGCTGCTCGGTGTCGGCGTCATCCTGGGTGTCGGCGACGGCGATCGCGTGCGCGGCCCGGTAGTGCCCGACCAGATCGGGATGGTCCACCGACACCATCGCCTCGCGCTCCGAGAAGTGCTCGACCGGGTAGCCGCGGCTGCGCATGACCTGCTGCACCAGCAGATCGGTGTCGCGCAGCCCGGTCCGCGGCGTCTCGACGAACGAGTTCTGAGCCTGCTGGAAGCCGGCCGCGAACTGCTCCCGTTCGTCGGCGTCGAGCTCGCGCACGTCGAGCCCGTTGCGCCGGGACAGCCTGCGCTGCAGCTCCGCCTCACCCTGGGTGCGGCCGCCGGAGTGCTCGACCACGTGGTCGTACTCCGGGCCGAAATGCCTGCGCAGCGCCGCCGTCCGGCGTCTGCCCCGCATCCGCGAGCCGACCACCAGCACGGCTCCCAGTACGAGCAGCACGACCGCCGCGATCACGACCCACATCACTACGTCCGGTGTCACCTGACCCCCTCGATACGTCGTGCCCGGCAGCGATCGGTGTTCACTCCACCGGGTGACCCGCGCGGAGTACCACCGCGGAGCGCAGATCACACACGGCAGCGGGGTCACCCGGGAGGCGGCGGTGCTGACGGGGTGGCCGCCGACGCTGGTCCGGACGGCGGGCACCGAGCGGACACGCCGGGGCCCGGTGCAGCAGGTGGGTGATGTGTTTCCGATCCGGAACGAATCGGCGGCCCGGCGTCACCGGGATGGAGCAATGACCCCTCGCGAACTGCGGTCCGGGGCTCTGAGACGGTGGACGCCGCTCCCGAGCACCACCCCGTGCAGAACCGAATCCCCGTGGAGGACACCCGATGAAGAAGGCCGGTCGAAAGCTCTCCAAGGCTGCCGAGTCGTTCGTCGAGGCCATCGGCATCCTGGGCGGCTGGAACCGCGGCCGTCGCGGCAGCAGGTCCCGGTCGCGCCGCTGACCGGGCGGTGTCCGTCCGGGTCGGGGCGGGCGGACACCCTCACCAGCGGCCGCGCTGATTGGGCAGCCGGGCCGCGACCAGCGTGATCCCGCCGAGCAGGGTTGCGAGCACCACCAGTGCGACCGCTCCCGCGGTTCCGGGGGAGCTCGCCGCGGCGACCGCCGCCGTGGTCGCCGACACCGCGGCGATGCCGCCCACCTGCCGGAACATGATCCGCAGTCCGGACACGGCGGCGACCTCGCCCGGGACCAGGTGCATGCCCGCGTTGTTCGCCGCCGGGGCGGTCAGTCCGGTTCCGGCGCCGAGCATCGTGGCGGCGACGAGCAGCCAGATCTCCGGCGTCGTCCGGAACGGCGGTGCCGCGGCGAGCAGCAGCCCGGTCACCACGAGGCCCATCCCGCAGAGCAGCAGTGGCCGGTGCCCGGTCCGGCGCAGCAGCGCGACCGACACGCCGGACAGGACGATCGAGCCGACCCCCCGCCCGGCCAGCAGTGCGCCGGCGGCCAGCGGCGCCATCTCGTAGCGGGTCTGGGCGTAGAGCGGCAGCAGCGCCGATGAGCCGATCATCGCGGCGCCGAGCAGCAGGTTCGTCGAGTTCATGATGCCGAGCCCGCGTCCGGCGATGAGCCGCCACGGCACCACCGCATCGGGCCGCCGCCGGGCGTGCCGGACGAACAGGTACCCGGCGGTGACGGCGAGCAGCGCGGCCGGCACGACGATCGCGATCCCGGTGGGGCCGGTGCCGACCGCGCCCAGCACGGTGATCGCGATCATCCCGGTGACCAGGGTGCTCAGCAGCAGGGCGATGCCCAGGATGTCGAGCCTGCCGGGATCGCGGCGTGGCGGATCGAGGACGAGGAACGCCCCGGCGGTCATCACCACGATTCCGAGTGGGGCGTTGACCAGGAAGATCGCGTGCCAGGACCAGACGGTCAGCACCAGGCCGCCGAGCAGCGGGCCGAGGATCGCCCCGATCGGCAGCACGCTGGTGAACAGCGCGAGCGCCCGGTCCCGGTCGTATCCGTAGTGGTGCGCGACGATCCCGTTCGCCGCCGGTAGCATCACCCCGCCCGCGACGCCCTGCAGGAACCGGCAGGCGATCAGCTGGCCGATCCCGGGGCTGAGCGCGCACAGGCAGGTCAGAACGGTGAAGCCGACGATCGCCAGCAGGAACACCCGACGGGCGCCGTAGCGGGCGGAGAGCCTGCCGCCCAGCGGCAGCGCGAGGATCTGCCCGACCGCGTAGCCGGTGATGATCCAGCCGACCCAAGCCAGGTCGGTGCGCAGGTCGTTGCTGATCGTGGTCAGCGCGGTGGCGACGGCGGTCTGGTCCAGGGCCACCATCAACAGGGCGAGCGCGACGACGGCGAATACGGCGTGCCGCCGGGGGAGCGGCTGGGCGGCGGCGTGCGGCGTGTCGCGGACGCTCTCGGTCACGGTCGGCGTGCCCTTCGTCGGGGTCACGCCCATGATAGTTATCTTGAAGCAAGCAAATCGAGTGGGGGCGACGCCGGATGTCGCCGGCGCCGCCCCCACTCGATCACATGTTGCGCCGGTACTGCCCGCCGACCTCGAAGAACGCCGTCGTCAGCTGCCCCAGCGAACACACCCGCGCGGCCTTCATCAGCTCGTCGAACACGTTGCCGTCACCGGTGGCGACGTCCTGCAGGCGGCGCAGCGCCTGCTCGGCCTCGGTGCGGTGCCGGGACTGGAAGTCCGCCAGCCGCTCCAGCTGCGAGCGCTTCTCGTCCTCGGTGGCGCGGGCGAGCTCGATCTCCTGCGGCTCGTCGTCGTTCTCGGGCTTGAGGAAGGTGTTCACACCGACGATCGGCAGCTCGCCCGAGTGCTTGCGGTGCTCGTAGAGCATCGACTCGTCCTGGATCTTGCCGCGCTGGTAGCCGGTCTCCATCGCGCCCAGCACGCCGCCGCGCTCGGCGATCGACTCGAACTCGCGGAGCACGGCCTCCTCGACCAGGTCGGTCAGCTCGTCGACGACGAATGAACCCTGCAGCGGGTTCTCGTTCATCGAGAGGCCCCACTCCTTGGTGATGATCATCTGGATGGCCATCGCGCGGCGCACCGACTCCTGGCTCGGCGTGGTGATCGCCTCGTCGTAGGCGTTGGTGTGCAGTGAGTTCGCGTTGTCGTAGAGCGCGCACAGCGCCTGCAGCGTGGTCCGGATGTCGTTGAAGTTCATCTCTTGCGCGTGCAGCGACCGGCCGGAGGTCTGGACGTGGTACTTCAGCTTCTGCGAGCGCTCGTTCGCGCCGTAGCGCTCCTTCATCGCGACCGCCCAGATCCGCCGGGCGACCCGGCCGATCACGGTGTACTCGGCGTCCATGCCGTTGGAGAAGAAGAACGACAGGTTCGGCGCGAAGTCGTCGATGCTCATCCCGCGGGCGAGGTAGCTCTCGACGAAGGTGAAGCCGTTGGCGAGCGTGAAGGCCAGCTGCGAGATGGGGTTCGCCCCGGCCTCTGCGATGTGATAGCCGGAGATCGAGACCGAGTAGAAGTTGCGCACCTGGTGCGCGATGAACCACTCCTGGATGTCGGCCATCATCCGCAGCGAGAACTCGGTGGAGAAGATGCAGGTGTTCTGCCCCTGGTCCTCCTTGAGGATGTCGGCCTGCACCGTGCCGCGGACGTTCGCGAGCGCGTACGCGGTGATCTGCTCGCGCTCGGCGGCGTCCGGCTCGCGATCGTGCTCGTCGCGGAATCGATCGGTCTGCTGGTCGATCGCGGTGTTGAGGAAGTAGGCCAGGATCGTCGGGGCCGGGCCGTTGATCGTCATCGACACCGACGTCGTCGGCGAGCAGAGGTCGAAGCCCTCGTAGAGCGCCTTCAGGTCGTCCAGAGTGGCGATCGAGACGCCCGAGGTGCCGACCTTGCCGTAGATGTCGGGCCGGGTGTCCGGGTCGTGCCCGTAGAGGGTCACCGAGTCGAACGCGGTCGAGAGCCGCTTGGCCGCGGAATCCTGCGACAGGTACTTGAAGCGGCGGTTGGTGCGGAACGGGTCGCCCTCGCCGGCGAACATCCGGGCCGGGTCCTCGCCCTCCCGCTTGAACGGGAACACCCCGGCGGTGAAGGGGAAGCGGCCGGGCAGGTTCTCCCGCCGCAGGAAGCGCAGCAGCTGCGCGTCGTCGTCGTAGCGCGGGAGCGAGACCCGGCGGATCTTGTTGCCGGACAGCGTCTCGCGCGTCAGCTTCGTGCGGAACTCCTTGTCCCGCACGGTGTAGACGTACTCGTCGCCGGAGTAGTCCTCGACCAGCGACGGCCAGCTCTCCAGCAGCTCGGCCGCCTCGGCGGGCAGCTGCCGCTCGGCCTTGTCGAGCGCCTCGATGACCTGCTCGCCGACGAGCTCGCGGGCGGTACGCAGGTGCTGACGGGTGCGCGCGGCGAGCGCGTGCCGCTCGGTGTCGGCGTGGTACCCGCGCAGGGTGTCGGCGATGTCGGCCAGGTAGCGGCTGCGCTCCGGCGGGATCACCGCGGCGTGATCCGACGAGGTCTTGGTGTCGACCCGGGCGAGCCTGCCCTCGCCCACGGCCAGCCCGCCGGCGGCGAGCAGGCCGCGCAGGTGCTGGTAGAGGGCGGTGACGCCGTCGTCGTTGAAGGTGGCGGCCGAGGTGCCGTAGACCGGCATGTCCTCCCAGCTCGCACCGAACTCCTCGCGGTTGCGGACCAGCTGGCGGCCGACGTCGCGACGCGCGTCCTCGGCGCCGCGACGCTCGAACTTGTTGATCGCGACGACGTCGGCGAAGTCCAGCATGTCGATCTTCTCGAGCTGGGACGCGGCGCCGAACTCCGGCGTCATCACGTACAGCGAGTGGTCGACGAACGGGACGATGCCCGCGTCGCCCTGGCCGATGCCGGGCGTCTCGACGATCACCAGGTCGAACCCGGCGCTGCGGAGTACCGCGATGGCGTCGCCGAGCCGCTCGGGCAGCGAGCTGCCCTCGTTGCCGCGGGTTGCGAAGCTGCGGAAGTACACGTTGCCGTGGCCGCCCGCACCGGCGGGCCCGCTGCCGGAGATCGCGTTCATCCGGATCCGGTCGCCGAGCAGCGCGCCGCCGCCCCGGCGACGGGTCGGGTCGACGGCGAGGACGGCGATCCGCAGCTTGTCCTCCTGGTCGAGCCGGAACCGGCGGACCAGCTCGTCGGTCAGCGATGACTTGCCGGAACCGCCGGTGCCGGTGATACCGAGGACCGGCACCGGCCGCTCGGTGGCGGCGATCCGCCGGTGGATCTCCTCGGGCAGACGCCCGGTCTCGGCGAGGGTGAGTGCGCGGGCGAGCGTCGCGGCCTCGCCGGAGAACACCCCGTCGGCGAAGGCGGCCTCCGCCGGTCCGTCGGTGGCCGACGGCGAGGGCGGCAGCTCGGCCAGGTCGGTGTCGCACTCGCGGATCATCAGGTTGATCATCCCGGGAAGGCCGAGGCGCTGGCCGTCCTCCGGGGAGAAGATCCGGGCGACGCCGCGCGAGTGCAGCAGCTCGATCTCCTCGGGGACGATCACGCCGCCGCCCCCGCCGTAGACCCGCACGTGGCCGGCGCCGCGCTCGCGCAGCAGCTCGACCAGGTAGGAGAAGTACTCGACGTGGCCACCCTGGTAGGACGAGATGGCGACGCCCTGCACGTCCTCCTGGATGGCTGCGGTCACGACCTCGTCGACGGACCGGTTGTGCCCCAGGTGGATCACCTCGGCGCCCTGCTTCTGCAGGATCCGCCGCATGATGTTGATCGCGGCGTCGTGGCCGTCGAAGAGGCTGGCCGCGGTGACGAACCGGACCGGGTGGGTGGGGATGTGCAGCTCGGTCTCGGTGCTCACTCCGCGGCTGTCGGCCATGACCCGCTCCTCCCGCCGGGTGTGCGGACGACGGGCCCGGCTCATTTAGTTTGACATCCTAGTATCGGACGTACAAGAAACGGGGTGCGGGTCACATCACGATCACTCCCGGTGCAGGCCACACACGCCTCGGCCCCGCCGCGCACCCGTGACGACAGGTGTGTGGCGGGGCCCGAGGCGTGGAACGAGCCGGGTCGGAGCAGCCCTCAGGCTGCGCTCTGCTCGGCGGGCTCCTCGGCGGCCGCGATCGGCTGTGCGGCAACGCTGTGCGGCTGCCGGGGGCGTCGGGCGTGTCGTCCGGTGGGCCATGCCGCGGGGCAGGGCGCCGGGCGCTCCGAGATGCCATCGGTGCCGGGCTCCTCGCCGGCCCCCGGGGCGACCTGCTCCGCAAGCTCGGCAACCGCCCGCCGGGCCCGCGCGAGTCGCCGTGCGCGCCAACGCTTCCCGGCGAAACCGCCGATCAGGCCGAGGAACAGCAGGCCGAATCCCGATACGATCACGAGCGGCACCGCGACGGCAGGGAAGGCCGCCACCAGCAGAAAGGCCACCAGCGGCCAGTAGAGCAGCGCGCGCCCTACTCCCCGTCGCGTCCAGTCGCGGTGCGGAGGCATGATCTATACCTACCCGACCGGCGCGGTCGTCATGCGCGACTCGCCGGAACTACCTCGACAGTTTTGCGAGTGGAGGCCCGAGTTCATGCCGGGGACACCCCAGGGCAGCACGATCGACCCCTACGCCGGGCTCCTGATCTCGGAGAACGACCGGCTCGCCGACCTGCTGCGGGCGGCCGACCTGTCCGTCCCGGTGCCGACCTGTCCGGGATGGAGCCTGCTCCAGCTGGAGCGGCACGTCGGCCGGGGGCACCGCTGGGCGGCCCAGATGATCGCCGCGGGGGCCACCGAGGGGCTGGACCCGCGCGCCGTCGTCGGCGGCAAGCCTGCCGAGGACGGCCCCGAATCGGGAGCACAGTGGTTGCGCGACAGCGTCACCGAGCTGCTCGATGCGGTGACGGTCGCCGGCCGCGACGCCCCGGTGTGGACGTTCACCGGGCCGAAGCCCGCCGCCTGGTGGATCCGGCGGCGACTGCACGAGGCCACCGTGCACCGGGCCGACGCGGCGCTCGCGCTCGGCGCCGCCTTCGAGATCGCGCCCGAGGTCGCCGCGGACGGCGTCTCGGAATGGCTCGACCTGCTGACCGCCCGCCCCGCGGCCGCGGAGCCGCCGCTGCCCGACGGCGTGACGCTGCACCTGCACGCGGTGGACGACGAGCTCGGCGCGGCCGGCGAGTGGATGATCACGACCGCCGGCGGCCGGGTGGTGTGGGAGCACGGGCACGGCAAGGGCGCGGCCGCCGTCCGGGGCGCCGCCGCCGATCTGCTGCTGGGTGTGCTGCGCCGGATCCCCGCCGACGACGCCCGACTGCAGGTGCTCGGCGATCCGGCGGTCTGGACGACCTGGCTGTCCCGCACCGGGTTCTGAGCGCGGGCTACCCGCCCGCGCCCAGCGCGACCTGCGCCGGGGAGCGCTCGGCGGGAGGTTGCGGCGTCAGTGCGACCTCGGCGGCCAGCTCCAGGGTGGACGCCGAACGCGGGCGCTCGAAGCGGACCGCCGCCCGGCGCCCGTCCAGGGTCAGGGTGGCGATCAGGTTGCCGAACAGGGGCCCTGCCGTGCGCCCCCAGGAGACCCCGGCCCGGCCGGTGCCGTGGTCGCGGGCCCACCGGTTACTGGCCCGCGCGATCAGCCGCGACCAGGTGACGCGGAACAGCACCCGCATGAACCCGGGCACGACGTTGTGCACCGGGGAACAGGTCAGCTGGTGCACCCGGGTGCCGTCGACGCCGCGACCGGGCCGGTCGCCCGGGGCGTCGGCGTGCACGTCGGCGACGGCGGCGTAGGAATGGTGCACGTCGCCGGACAGCACCGAGACGCTCGCCGGTGGCGGGTCCCCGGCGCGCGGCAGGCAGGCGTCCCGCACCAGATCGGCCATCCGCGCGAACGAGTGCCCGAACGCCGGCCAGTGCTCCAGGTCGGCCTCCTGGCGGAGGAACTCGGCCGCCCGGCCGGACCGGCCGCCCCGGTTCGCGGCCTTCTCCACCCCGGCCTGCAGGTCGGAGATGACCTGGGGCAGCAGCCAGGGGATGGACGACCCCAGCACGAGGTGGTCGATCCGGCCCGGCGCGAGTGCGCGCTCGCGCACCCAGCCGAACTCGGCGTCGGAGACGATCTTGCGGGGCAGCGACTCGACGATCCGGCCGTTCCGGGAGTCGATCACGATCAGCCGGGTGCCGCCGAGCTCCCAGCAGAAGGAGAACCGCTCGTCCTTGTGCCGGTCGTCGCCGTCGCCGATCTCGCGGTCCCACCGGTCGGCCCGCTCGGCGAGCAGCGGCCACACGTCGCCGTCGGCCGCCTGCACCGCCTGCCAGTCGGGATCGGCGGCGAGCTCGGCCGGGGTGAGGTTGCCCAGGTGCTGATGCACCCAGTACGACGCCAGCCCGGCCCGGATCCGCTCCGGCCACCAGGGCAGTTCCGCCATCCGGGCCCGCCAGGCGCCGGAGGTGTTCCAGTCGTCCCGGACGTCGTGGTCGTCGAAGATCATCGCGGTGGGGACGGTGGACAGCATCCACCGCACCTCCGGATCGGACCAGGTGTCGCGGTAGAGCCCGGAGTACTCCTCGAAGGAGACGATCTCGTCGTCCGGCCAGTCGGGGTGGCGCTCCCCGCGCCCGGCGATCCGGCGCCGGGTCTGCGGGGTGAGCTCGTCGGCGTACACCTGGTCGCCCAGCATCAGCAGCACGCTCGGCCACTCCTGCGGCGGGCGGCCCGCCATCCGGGCGGCGTAGACGTCGAGGGCGTCCAGCCCGTAGGTGCGTGCGGTCTTCGGGTCCGAGAGCTTGACGTAGCGGCAGGACCCGAACACGATCCGCTGCCGCCGCTCGGTGGACGGCCCCCGGGTCGGGATCACGCTGCCCGGGAACGGGGAGTGCGGCTGCGGCCACGCCTTGACCCCGTCCAGGTGCACCTCGTAGGGGTGCCGGGTGTCCGGCTCCAGGCCGTGCACGACGACGAGGGCGTAGTGCAGGCCCGAGACCTCGAAGGTGCGGGCCGCGCAGCCGAGCACCTCCACCCGGCACGACCGGTCGGTCTGCACCCAGACCAGGGCGGATGTCTCGTCGACGTGCCGCAGTACCGGCCCGAGCAGGAGTGTCACTCGTTCGAGGGTAGACCTGCCCGTTCCGGGGCGATCGTCTCCTCCAGCGCGAGCAGTCCCGCGCCGATCTTCCCGGCGTCGCCCTTGTACGTCGCCGGCAGCACCTCCGGGATCGGCCGGACGTGCGGCGGGCCGTAGTGGAACTCGCGCGCGGCGCGCCGGGTGGGCCCGAGGAGCAGTTCGCCGGCGTCGACCAGACCGCCACCGATCAGGACGACCTCGAACTCGAAGATCGCGTTGAGGCCGGCGATCCCGGTGCCCAGCGCCCGGCCGAGGCGTTCGAACAGTGACTGCGCGGTGGGGTCACCGGCCATCGCCGCCGTGGTCACGTGCCGGCCGTTCACCTCGCCGCCGTCCTCGGCGGCCAGATGCGCCAGCATCCCGTCCGGGTCGTGCGCGGCGGCGGTGCGGCCCATCCTGGTGAGCGCGGTACCCGAGGCGACCGACTCCAGGCAGCCGAAGTTGCCGCAGCCGCACTGCGGACCGTCGGGATTGACGTTCATGTGCCCGACCTCGGCGCCCAGGCCGTGCGCGCCTCGGTAGATCCGGCCGCCGAGCACGATCCCGGCCCCCACCCCGGTGCCGACGGTCAGCAGGAGCATGTCGTCGAAGCGGCGTTCGCCCAGCCGGGCCTCGGCCAGGCCGGCCACGTTGCCGTCGTTGTCGACGACGGTCGGCAGCCCGGTCATCCGTTCCAGGTCGCCGCGCAGGTCCCAGTTCTCGTAGTTGTTGTTGGGCGCCCAGCGGATCCGGCCGATCGGCCACTCGACCGTCCCGGCCGCGCCGACGCCGATCGCGCACACACCGTCGCCCGCGTCGCCGCCGCGCAGCTCCTCGACCATCCCGCGCAGGAGGTCGTTCATCGTGGTCGCGTCGGACGTGTCCGGGGTGTTGCGGCGCAGTTCCGCGTGGACCGTGCCATCCTCGCCCACGATCGCTCCGGCGACCTTCGTTCCTCCGATGTCGAGCCCGATAGCCCGCCGTCCGTTCGTCACCCGGGCATGATTGCCGCACAGTCGCTGTGATGCCAGCGCACCCGGGGTTTGCGGACGCGGTGAACCGGGGAAAGGTGACCCATGCCAGTCTTGCGACGAGTTGCCCGGCCGATGCTCGCGGCCGTTTTCATCTATGGCGGCGTGACCGCTCTCCGCCAGCCCGAGGGCCACGCGCAAGCCGCCAAGCCCGTGCTGGACCAGGCCGCACCGGCGATCGACAAGGTCGTCGAGAACGCGCCGCTGAACAGCCGCCCCGACTACGAGACCCTCGTCAAGGTCGACGCCGGGGTGAAGATCGCCGCCGGGTCGCTGCTCGCGCTGGGCAGGTTCCCGCGTCTGGCGTCCACCGCGCTGGCCGCCACGATCATCCCGACCACGCTCGCCGGGCACCGCTTCTGGGAGGAGACCGACCAGCAGAAGCGGACCGAGCAGCAGATCCACTTCCTGAAGAACGTCGGCCTGCTGGGCGGACTGCTGATCGCGGCGTCCGACACCCACGGCAAGCCGTCGAACGCCTACCGCGCCCGTCAGGCCGCGGCGAAGGCCCAGGCCCGCCTGTCGCCCGGCTCCGACTCGGACACCGGTGCGCAGATCGCCGCCGGACTGGCCGGTGCGGGCACCTCGATCGCGGCCGCGGCCGCGGGCACCCGGGAGAAGCTGCACGACGCAGCGGAGGAGTACGGCCCGGTCGTGCGCGAGCGGGCGACCGAGTGGAGCGGCAAGGCCTCCGAGCAGGCTGCGCATCTCGGTGAGGTCGCCTCCGAGCGGGCTTCCACCTGGTCCGAGCAGCTGTCGGCGGCCGCCCAGCGGGCCGCGAAGAAGGCGGAGAAGAAGGCGCAGGCAGCCGAGAAGAAGGGCGCCAAGCTCGCCAAGGCCGCCGCGAAGCAGGGCAACAAGCTGGAGAAGGCCGTCGACAAGCGCGGCGCGCAGTACCGCAAGGCCGCCGGCAGGACCGGCGACAGGTGGCTCAAGGAGGCCGAGAAGCGGCGCGCCCGCTGGGAGAAGCAGGCCCAGAAGGCCGTGGCCCGCGCCGAGAAGCGTGCCCCAGAGTACGCCGACCGGTTGAGCACGCTGGCCAGCCAGGCTCAGGCCCAGGCCGCCCGCTTCGGCTCGGACCTCGCCGACCGCGCGTCGAGCGCCGGTGCGGACGCCGCCAAGCAGGCCAAGGGCGCAGCCAAGGACGCCCGGAAGCGGGCCAAGGCCGCCGCGCGCTGATCGGACCCCGCACCATCACGAACGGACCCTTCGTGGGCGGTACCGCCACGACAGGGTCCGTTCGTGGTTGCGGGTCCGGTCAGGCCGGGCGCAGGATCTGCAGCTCCCCGGACGGGAGCGCGCGCACCTCCACCGCGACCCGGCCGCACCACGCCGGCGGGTGCAGCGCGTTCGCCATCCGGGTGAACAGGGCCTGGGTGCGCGCATTGGTCGCGGCCTGCTCCGCGATCAGGTTCGGCAGCATCCCGCCGGAGCGCTTGCGCACGGTCAGCGGCAGCACCGACAGGGTGCCCAGCAGCCGGTGCAGCCGCGCGATGTCCGATGCGCGCCCCGCCAGATCCGGCTCGATCAGCGGGCGCAGGGCGGCCAACGGCCTGCTCGGTGAGCGCAGCAGCTGATCGGCCGCGGACAGCAGGATCCGCCGGGCGTCGAGGACGAGCGCCTGGTAGGCGCCGTGCACAGCGGCCGGGAACCCGTCCCACCCGAGCTTGCCGACCTCGCCGAGCTGCTCGCGCAGCGCGATCCCGGGCGAGCCCGCCGGATCGGCGGCCGCCGCGACCCGTTCCCAGCCCGAGAGCCGGGCGTGCGTCTGGTGACGCAGCACCGACAGGTTCGCGATCGCGGTGTCCAGACCGGTGCCGGCGCCGACCGCGCCGTGCTCGAGCAGATCGTTCTGGGCCGCCCGCAATGCCTCCTCGGCAGCCCGCAGCCGGGAGTCCGGCCCGGTCACACCGGCGGGCGCGAGAGCAGCGGCCGCGGAGGTGATCGCGTCCAGCACCCGGCTCTGGGTCCCGGTGGCGGCGATCTCCACGGCGACCGAGAGGACCAGCGCCCCCAGCGGTGCGCCCGGCGCGGGCCCGGAACCGGGCGCCCCGACCGGCAGCAGCGTCGAGGGGCCGGACCCGGCCGGCGGCGCCTCGGCCCCCACCAGGCGCAGCAGCGGCTCCGCGCCGAACGCCTCGGGCAGCGCGAGCCGTACGGCGAGATCCGCCTGCGGGGCGCGCGGCCGGACCAGATGGCGGGCCAGCTCACAGGACGCGCTGAGCCGGTCGCCCCAGCCGCGTGCGTCGTCCGCCTCGGCGGCGGGCTCCCAGCTCAGCAGCAGCGCGGGTCCGGGCGGCGGCCCCACGTAGGGGGGCCGACGGCCGCCGTTGCGCTCCGGTGGCCCGGGTGCGGGGCCGCCGGGCCGCCCGTCGAGCGGGAGCACGATGCCCTGGTGGTCGTCCGGTTGACCGTGCATGTCACTCCAACGACGTCGGGGGCCGCGAGGTCACGAGCCCGGCTGGCGGGCACCGGACCCATACTGCCCTGTGTCGTTCCGGCCTCGGCCCTCGCCCCGGAGCGGTGGGTACCGGTAGAACTCCGGTGTGCGGAGTGCGTATGTGATCGGGACTCGCGACACCAAGCACGCCGAGATCGACTTCGTGGCGGACCTGGTGGCCGCGACCGGGGTCGCGGTGTGCCGGATCGACGTGTCCACCGGGCCCGGCCCCGCGCCGGCCGGTGGCGACGTGAGCGCCGCCGAGGTGGCGGCCCACCACCCGGACGGCGCGGCGGCGGTGTTCACCGGTGACCGGGGGAGCGCGGTGGCGGCGATGGCGCTCGCGCTGCGGGTGTTCCTGCTCGCCCGGGCCGACGACGTCGCCGGGGTGCTCGGGCTCGGCGGCTCCGGGGGGACGGCGCTGGTCACCCCAGCGATGCGGGCGTTGCCGGTCGGGGTGCCGAAGGTGATGGTGTCGACCGTGGCGTCCGGCGACACCGCGCCCTACGTCGGGGCGAGCGACATCGCGATGCTGTACGCCGTCACCGATGTGGCCGGGCTGAACCGGATCTCCCGGGTGGTGCTGGGCAACGCCGCGCACATGCTGGCCGGTGCGGTCGCCGCCGGGCCCCCGCCGGCCGGCACGGATCGGCCCGCGGTCGGGCTGACCATGTTCGGGGTGACGACGCCGTGCGTCACCCGGGTCCGGGAGCTGCTCGGCGACGAGGTGGACGCGCTGGTCTTCCACGCGACCGGCTCGGGCGGTGCGTCGCTGGAGAAGCTGGTCGACGACGGCCTGGTCGACTCGGTGCTGGACCTGACCACCACCGAGGTCGCCGATCTGCTGGTGGGCGGTGTGATGGCGGCGGGCGAGGTCCGGCTCGACGCGATCGCCCGCACCGGGGTGCCCTGGGTCGGGTCCTGCGGGGCACTCGACATGGTCAACTTCGGGGCGGTCGCGACCGTGCCGGACCGGTTCGCCGGGCGGCTCCGCTACGAGCACAACGCGAACGTCACGCTGATGCGGACCACCGTGGAGGAGAACCGCGCGATCGGGGAGTGGCTGGCGCGCAAGCTGAACACCTTCACCGGACGCTGGCTGTTCCTGCTCCCTCTGGGCGGGGTGTCCGCGCTGGACATGCCGGGCCAGGCGTTCCACGATCCGGAGGCGGACGCGGCGCTGTTCGCCGCGATCGAGTCCGGTGTGGCCGGGACCGGCCGGGTGCGGCGGATCCCGCACCACGTCAACGACCCCGAATTCGCCGACGCGGTGCTCGCCGCGTGGCGGGAGGTGCAGGAATGAGGCGGTTCACCCGCTCCGAGCTGATGGAGCGCTTCGCCGGGATGGCGGCGCGCGGCGAGCCGATCGTCGGCGGCGGCGCCGGGACCGGCCTGTCCGCCAAGTGCGAGGAGGCCGGCGGGATCGACCTGATCGTCATCTACAACTCCGGCCGCTATCGGATGGCGGGTCGCGGGTCGCTGGCCGGGCTGCTCGCCTACGGCAACGCCAACGAGATCGTCGTCGAGATGGCCGCCGAGGTGCTGCCGGTGGTCCGCCGGACGCCGGTGCTCGCCGGCGTCAACGGCACCGACCCGTTCCTGCTGACCGACCGGTTCCTCGACGAGCTGGCCTCGCTCGGTTTCGCCGGGATCCAGAACTTCCCGACGGTCGGGCTGATCGACGGCGTCTTCCGGGCGAACCTGGAGGAGACCGGGATGGGCTACGGGCTGGAGGTCGACCTGATCGCCGCGGCCCGGGTGAAGGAGCTGTTGACCACGCCCTACGTGTTCTCCGCCGAGCAGGCCCGCGAGATGGCCAGGGCCGGCGCCGACATCGTCGTCTGCCACATGGGGCTGACCACCGGCGGGGCGATCGGCGCGGAGACCGCGAAGACCCTCGACGACTGCGTCGAGCTGGTCGACGACTGGGCGGCCGCGGCGCGTGAGGTCCGCGACGACGTGCTCGTGCTGTGCCACGGCGGCCCGATCGCGATGCCGGAGGACGCCGCCTACGTGCTGTCCCGGACGAAGGCCTGTCACGGCTTCTACGGGGCGTCCTCGATGGAACGGTTGCCGACCGAGCAGGCGTTGACCGCGCAGACCCGCGCCTTCAAGAACGCGCTCGAACGGTGATGGCGTCCAAGCGGCCCGCGCCGCCGCCGGGTGGCGACTGGCGGCGGCGGATGCGGGTCCGCGGGGGGCGGCTGCAGCACGCGATGGCCCGGTTCGGGGCCCTGATCATCGGTGGGCTCGCGGCCTTCGGCTTCGGCCTGCTCGGCATGATCGGGATGGCGGTCTCGGAGGAGCCCAGCACCCTCGACGGCGTGCCGGGCGCGATCGCGATCCTGCTGGTGATGGTGATGTTCGTCGGGATCCCGGCCGGTCTGCTGGTGGGCCTGCCGGTGCAGCTCGCCACCCGCGCCTGGCTGCGCTCGCCCAGCCCCGACGAGCTGGCGGCGATGCGTGCCGCGCAGGGTCAGGCCCGGCCGGTGCAGCCGCCAGGGCTGCGTCCGGGCAGCTGGTGGGCCGGCGCCTACGAGGACTGCGTGCGCGCGGTGACCGCCTATCACGCGGTCGTGCGGACCACCCCGGACGGCCCGGCCCGCAGCTGGTTCGCCGACGTCGGGCGGAAGCTGGACTGGCAGCTCGACGAGGCGCTGCGGCTGGCCGTGCTCGGCGAGAGCCTGGACGCCGGGCAGGCCCCCGGCGGGCCCACCGCCGTCACGATCGCCGCACGGCTCGAGGAGGCCCGCGCCGCGTTCGGCCAGACCACCGAGCAGGCCGCGTCGATCGCGCTCGACCTGCGCTCGGCCACCGGGTTCGCCGACGTCCGTGCCCAGCTCGACACCCTCGCCGCCCAGGCGCCGCACCTGCGCACCGAGACCTGACCGCTCCCGAGGAGGAGACACGATGCCCCGCCCCTATTCCAGTGCCGTGATCCCCGTACCGCTGGCCGAGGTCTGGCCACACGTGCGCGACTTCGGCGGTATCCACCGCTGGCACCCGGCGATCGACTCCTGCGAGCTGACCCGCGGCGCGTCCGGCGCCGAGATCGGGGCGCAGCGCCGGCTCGTGCTGGGCGACGGCGGTGTCGTCGTCGAGGAGCTGCTGGCCCTCGACGAGCGCGGGCACGCCGTCACCTACGAGATTCTGGAGTCACCGTTCCCGGTGCGCCGCTACGTCTCCACCCTGCGGCTGGCCCCGGTCACCGCCGCCGGGCACACCTTCGGTGAGTGGTGGACCGAGTTCGACGCCGACGCGGCAGCCGAGGGTGAGCTGGTCGAGCTCTTCGCGAACGGGGTGTTCGCGACCGGCCTGGAGGCGCTCGCCCAGCGCTACGCCTGACAGCACACCCGCGGCCCCGGCTTTCGTGTGGGCTCCGGTTTTCGCGCGGGGGCCCGGCGGCCGCACGGTTTTCCGGTGTTCGCACTGGGTCGTGGTGTTCGCATGGGATCGGATCTCGTGCGAACGTGGCGATCCCGTGCGCATGCTGGTTGGCGCGCGGCCCCGATGCACTGCGCGGCCCCGATGCACGGCGCGGTCTCGGTGCACGGCGTGGTCCCGCACCGCGCGGCCCCGGTGCACTGCGCGGTCTTGGTGCGCTGCGCGGCCGCGGTGCACTGCACGCCCGCGGTGACCGCGCGGCTTCGGTGCGCCGGCGGGGCCGGGTCGGGGCTCGGTTCTGCGACTGTCCCGCGCATGCGTAGGACTGGCATGTCGCGCAGCCGCGGTGCGTCCGCGTTGCGCGGGAGCGATCGCACCGGCACCGGCACCGTGCTCGCGCAGGACCGGCAACCCGCACGGAGTCGGCACAGCCGCACGGGATTCCGGCGTTCGCACGGGATCCGATCCCGTGCGAACGCGTCGATCCGGTGCGAACGTGGCGACCCCGTGGAGTCGGCGACCCGGTGCGGACGTGGTTATCCCGTGCGGCCACCGGAGTCCCGTGCGAGCGCGTCGGTCCGAGCGGGTGCGGCGATCCGATGCGGACACGTCGATCCCGTGCGGACGCCGGAGTCTCGTGCGTACGTGGCGACCCAGTGCGGGTGCGGTGGTCCTGTGCAGACCCGCCGGGCGCCGGCGGCCGTGGTGCGGCCGGGACACCGGG
Organism: Pseudonocardia autotrophica; assembly: GCF_003945385.1. Classification (NCBI taxonomy): domain Bacteria; kingdom Bacillati; phylum Actinomycetota; class Actinomycetes; order Pseudonocardiales; family Pseudonocardiaceae; genus Pseudonocardia; species Pseudonocardia autotrophica. The sequence goes on along the minus strand of NZ_AP018920.1, from coordinate 4,868,163 downwards.
ACACCGTGGTGGGGCGCCGGCGCGTCGGTGCGGTGGGGTGCGCGGCGCGGGGACGGTCACCAGCCTCGGAGGTCCACCGGCCAGCTGTCGAGGACCTCGGCGTCCGGGCCGTCGCCGTCGACCACGTGCATCCGCTCGTGCAGTGCGACGGTCGGGTCGACGTGCGCGGGCACGATCCGGATCCGGTCGCCGGGCCGGGGTAGCGGGGTCGCGGTGAAGGTCAGGTGCTCGTCGGAGCAGAACCACACGTCGGCGCCGGGCACGGTGGGATTGCCATGGTCCATGCCGAAGGCCTTCAGCCCGGCGTCCGCGACGGCCCAGCCCGGCATGTCACCGGCCGGTGGGGTCGCCGATACCACTGTGGACAGCACCGTGAGCGACTGCCGGAACGTCAGCCCGGCCGCGGTGTAGGCGGTGTCCATCAGCGCGTACGAGCCGGCCTGGATCTCGGTGCAGGCGGTGTTCATCGTGTGCGTCCCGGTGCCGCCACCGGAGATCACCTCACCGCCGACGTCGGCGTGTGCGGCGAGCAGCCGGTCGGTGCACTCGGTGGTGAGCCGGGCCCGTTCGGCCTGGTCGGCGAGCATCTGAAGGTGCCCCTCGTAGCCCATCACGCCGCGCACCCTCAGTCCGGCGGCGCGGGCGGCGTCGGCGAGCGCACCGGCCCGGTCCGGTGCGATCCCGCAGCGCGGGAGCCCGATGTTGACGTCGACGAGCACCTCGCGGATCCCGCCGTCGACGGCCGCCCGCAGCGTCGCCTCCGAGTCGATCGCCAGGGTCACCCGGGCACCGGAGTCGACGACGGCGCCCAGCCTGCGGGCGTCGAGCACCTCGTTGGCGAGCAGCAGGTCGGCGCCCAGGCCGGCGGCCGCCATGCCCTCCACCTCGCGGACGGTGGCGCAGGTGAAGCCCTGGTGGCCGTGCGCCAGCTGCCGGGCGGCGAGCGCGGTCGTCTTGTGCGCCTTGACGTGCGGGCGCAACCGCGGTCCGGGCAGGACGGCGGCCATGTCGGCGAGGTTCGCCTCCAGTGCGCCCGCCTCGACGAGCAGCGCGGGTGTGGTCAGGTCGGCGACGCGCACGGCACTCCCAGTACCCGGTCGAGATAGGGGTTGCGGAACCGGCCCTCCGGGTCGAGCCGGTCGCGCACGGCGACGACGTCGTCGTACGCCGGGTAGCGGGACCGCAGTGTCGGCGCGGTCATGGTGTGCAGCTTGCCCCAGTGCGGGCGTCCGTCCAGTGCGGCCAGCACCGGTTCGACGGCACCGAAGTAGGTCTCGTGCGGCCGTCCGGCCCGCACGTGCACGGCCAGGTAGGCGGTGTCGCGGCCGTACGCGGTGGCAAGCGGGACGTCGTCGGCGCCGAGCACCCGCACCTCCACCGGGAAGGTGACGCCGTGGCCGTGCCGGGCGGCGGCGGCGCGCAGACCGGCGAACGCCTCCGGCAGCGCCGCCCGCGGGACGGCGTACTCCATCTCCAGGAACCGGACCCGGCGCGGGCTGCAGAACACCTCGTAGGACCTGCCGGTGTAACCGCCGGCGGGCATCCGGCGGGCGAGGATCCCGTTCAGCCGGGGGACCAGCGGCGGGGCCAGCTCCCCGGCCCGGCAGGCGAGGCCGAACCCGGCGTTGCCGAGCAGCTCGTCGCCGATCCAGGCCGCTGCCCGGCCGCGCCCCGGGGTGTCGTCGCCGGTGCGGTCGTTGACCTTGAGCACGGCCAGGTCGGTGTGTGGGAACCAGTAGAACTCGACGTGGTCGTGCGCCGCGGTGAGTGCGTCGAGCCCGTCGAGCACCTCCGGCAGCGGGCGCACGGTCTCGGTCGCGCGCAGCCGGAACGCAGGCACGGTCCGCAGGCTCACCTCGGTCAGCACGCCGAGGGCGCCGAGCCCGATCCGGGCGGCGGCGAGCTCGTCACCGGCGGGGCGCCGCACGGTCCCGTCGGCGAGCACCAGCTCCACGCCCTCGACCTGCGCGGCGATGCCGCGGTACCCGGCGCCGGTGCCGTGGGTGCCGGTGGAGATCGCACCGGCGACGGTCTGCGCCTCGATGTCGCCGAGGTTGGGCAGCGCCCGGCCGAGCTCCCAGAGCCGCCGGTTCAGCGCGTGCAAGGTGACCCCGGCCGGGACGTGCGCGGTCTCGCCGTCCAGCCGGATCCCGCTCGGGTCCGACGGTGCCGCGATCGCGACCCCGTCGGCGACCCCGACGCCGGTGAAGGAGTGGCCGCTGCCGACCGCCTTGACCCGCAGGCCCTCGTCGGCGGCCGCGCGGACGGCGTCGGCGACCGCACCGGTGTCGTGCGCGCGGACCGTGCGGACCGGCCGGGTCCGCTGGTTGCCCGCCCAGTTGCGCCAGGTGCCGTTCACGGCCCCATCCTGCGTGGGCGCGGCGGTCGTTGACCACCCCGGCCCCGTTTCGCCGGACGGAAGGGGCGTTGCCCGGCCCGCGCCGATCGGGCATCGTCGATTCGCCCGCCGCGCGGACAGGTCGGCGGTGTGGCCCGACGGCGAGGGAGCCGCTCATGACCACCGCGCAGGCCCCGGTCTACCCGGCGGACGTCTACAGCGACGACGCTCTGCACGATCCGTACCCGCACTACCGGGCGATCCGGGACCTGGGACCGGCGGTGTGGCTGCCCGAGCACGGGGCGTACGCGGTGGGCCGCTACGCGGACGCCCGCGCGGTCCTGCTCGACGGGGAGACGTTCCGGTCGGCGCACGGGATCGCCCTCAACGAGCCCGCGAACGACGCCATCCTCGGCTGCACCCTGGCCAGCGACGGCGAGCGGCACGCGCACCTGCGCCGGGTCGTCGCGCACCGGCTGACCGCGCGCTCGCTCGCACCGATCCGGGAGGCCGTCACCGCCGGAGCCGACGCACTGGTGGACGAGCTGGTCGCCCGCGGGTCGTTCGACGCCGTCACCGATCTCGCGCAGGCGCTGCCGCTCTCGGTGGTGCCGGACTTCATCGGCTGGCCCCGCGAGGGGCGCGAGCACCTGCTGCGCTGGGCCGCCGCGAACTTCGACTCGTTCGGGCCGATGAACGCCCGCACCGAGCGGGCGCTGCCGCAGTGCGGGGAGATGGCCGCGTACGGCTCCGAGCTGGTCCGCACCGGCAACGTGCTGCCCGGCAGCCTGGGTGCCGGCGTGCTGGAGTCGCGGGATCGCGGCGACATCGACACCGAGCAGGCGATGATGCTGATGCTCGACTATCTCGCGCCGTCGCTGGACACCACGATCAGCGCCGTCGGCAGCGCGATCTGGCTGTTCGGGAACCACCCCGAGCAGTGGGACCGGGTACGAGCCGATCCGCGGCTGGTGGCCGGCGCGGCCAACGAGGTCGTCCGGCTGGAGGCCCCGGTCCGCGCGTTCGGACGGATCACCGTGCGGGACACCGAGATCGGTGGAGTTCCGATCGCCGAGAGCTCCCGGGTGCTGGTGATCTACGCGTCGGCCAACCGCGACGAGCGCCGCTGGGACCGGCCCGACGAGTTCGACGTCGGACGGCCGGACTCGGCACAGCAGCTCGGCTACGGCTACGGCGAGCACGGCTGCGCCGGGCAGGCACTGGCCCGGATGGAGATCGAGGCACTGCTGGCCGCGCTCGCCCGCTCGGTGACCCGGTTCGAGCTGGGCACCCCGCAGCGCGCGCTGAACAACGTCATCCGCGCGTTCGGTTCGCTCCCGGTGCGGGTGCTCACCGGGTAGCGCCGACCCACCGCAGCACCCGGTCGGCGACCGCCCGCGGCTGCTCGAAGTACAGCGCGTGCCCGCATCCTGCGACGGTGTCGGTCCGGGCCCCCGGTATCGCCGACGCGTAGGCCTGCCCGTGCTCGCGCGGGATGATCTCGTCCTGCTCGGCGAGCAGGACGAGGGTCGGCGCGGAGATCCGCGTGAGCCGGCCGGGCAGCTCCGGGTCGTGCAGCGGGGGCGCGTCGGGCAGGGCCCTGGCGAACCGGGCGGCGGCAGCGGCGTCGCGTGCGGCTCGGGCGAGTGCCGGCGCGGACCGCGGCGCCGCCAGCACCTCCTCGGCCCGCCGGGGATCGAGGTAGAGCGCCCGTACGACCCCCTCCGGGCCCAGCCCGGCGAGATCGGCGGGCGGATGCTCGGGCAGGTGCAGCCCGGCCGGGGCCATCAGCACGAGCCGGCGGACCCGCTCGGGCGCGAGGCTCGCCAGCTGGGCGGCCACCCAGCCGCCGAACGAGGCTCCGGCGACGTCGACGGGCCCGATCCCGAGCCGGTCGAGCAGCTCCAGGTACAGCCGGGCGATCCCGGCGGTGTCGGTGACCTCCGGCAGGTCGTCGCTGTGGCCGAACCCCGGATGGTCGGGGGCGATCACGTCGACGGCCGCGGAGAGCAGCTCCAGGTACTCGTTCCACTCCCCGGCACCGCCCGCCGCGTGCAGCACCAGCAGCGGGGCGCCGCTCCCGTGGCGCAGCAGCGCGATCCGGCCGGAACCGATCGGGACGTGGATACGGGTGGGCTCCGGCACGGGTGCCTCCTGGTCAGGTTCGGACATCTGGCCGCCTCGTGGATGGTGTGCCGGGCGCACACCGGCGACAAGGGCGGTTGCCGAGCGGCGGAAGTCCGGCCGGTGGGCCTTTCGCCGGGCGGGACGGGCCTCGTGCCGGCCGGTCCGGCGGTCCTAGCGTCGGCCGGGACGGAAACGGGGGAGCCGATGACCGGAACCACGCCCAGCACCGCCGACGGGGCCGTCCGAGCCGCCGCCGAGCCGGACGAGCCGACCGCGGAAACCCTCCTGCGCACCGTCGTCGAGCTTCGTCCGACGCTGCTCGCGGAGCAGGCGGCGACCGAGCTGCGGACCCGCTACGCACCCGAGCTGCACGAGCGGTTCCGTGCCGCCGGGCTGTACCGGGTGCTGCAGCCGCGCCGGTTCGGCGGGCTGGAGCTCGATCTGGAGACGTTCGTCCGGCTGCAGCGGGAGATGGCCCGCGGCTGCCCGTCGACGGCGTGGTGCTGGGCGCTCGCCACCAGCCACGCGATGCAGCTCGGCTCCTACTTCCCGGAGTCCGCGCAGCAGCGGATCTTCGCCGGTGGCGACGTCCGGTGCGCCTCCTCGGCGTCGGGGCCGGTGCGGGCGGTCCGGACGGGCGAGGGATGGCGGCTCGACGGCACCGTCCGGTACTGCTCCGGGATCCCGTACTCGACCCACTTCCTGGGCCAGGCGTTCGTCGACGGGGACCCGGAGCGGCCGCTGGTGTTCGTCGCGCCGCGATCGGCGTGGACCGTGCTCGACGACTGGGGCGACGTGCTCGGCCTGCGCGGCAGCGGCTCGAACGGGATCGTGCTGGCCGATGCGGTGATCCCCGCCGACCAGGTCGTCGAGGGTGCCGGGCTGGTCTCGGTCGACGTCTCGGGCGGCACACCCGGCCTGGAACTGCACGGCAACCCGCTCTACGCCGGACGCGCGCTCGCCCCGTTCACGGTGTCGCTGGCGGCGCTGGCCGTGGGCGCGGGTCTCGGCGCGCTCGACGAGTTCGGACGGCTGATGCACAGCCGGGGCACCGCGGTCCCGCCGGTCCGGCCGCGGATCGACGACCCGGACTTCCAGCGCTGGTACGGCACGGCGCTGAGCCGGCTGGCGGTCGCGGACGCCGTCGTCCTGCGTTGTGCACAGGAGCACGCCGAGCTGAGCGCGCGGGGCGCCGCCGGCGCGGAGCCGTACGGGGAGCACGACGAGCTGCGGCTCACGGTCGTCGCGCGGGAGGCGATCGTCGCGGCCTGGGAGGCCGTCGGCACCCTGGTTCCGGTGGTCGGATCGAGCGCGCTGAGCTCGGGGGAGCGCTTCGAGCGGGCCTGGCGCGACCTGTCGACGATCGCGGGGCACCGCAACACCGGGTTCCGGGAGCCGATGTACCGCCGGCTCGCGCAACTGGAGCTGGGGCTGTCGGCGGGTTGACCGGCCACCGGCGGTGGCCGAGGATCGGACATGTGTCCGATATGCGGTGGGGTGCATGCCTCACCGCCGCCGTCGCGAAGGAGAACCCGTGCCGCTTCCCGTGCTGCCCACGTCGTTGGTCGGGAGCTACGCCCAGCCCGAGTGGCTGATCGACCGTGCCCGGCTGGCCGATCGGTTCCCGCCGCGGGTCCGGGCCAAGGAGCTGTGGCGGCCGGCACCGGAGCACCTCGCGGAGGCGCAGGACGACGCGACGCTGCTGGCGATCCGGGCCCAGGAGCAGGCCGGGCTCGACATCGTCACCGACGGCGAGATCCGCCGGGAGAGCTACTCCAACCACTTCGCCACCGCGCTGGAGGGGGTGGACGTGGACAACCCGGGCTCGGCTCTGGACCGCAGCGGGCACCCGAACCCGGTCCCGCGGATCACCGGGCCGATCCGGCGCCCGGCGCCGGTCCAGGTGGCGGACGCCCGGTTCCTGCGGGAGCACACCGGCCGGACGGTCAAGATCACCGTGCCGGGGCCGTTCACGATGAGCCAGCAGGCGCAGAACGATCACTATCCCGATGCCGAGGCCGCGGCGATGGACTATGCGGCGGCGGTGAACGCCGAGATCCGGGATCTGCACGCGGCGGGTGCGGACGTCGTGCAGATCGATGAGCCGTACATGCAGGCGCGGCCGGATGCGGCGCGTGCCTACGGGCTGGCGGCGTTGAACGCGGCGCTCGAGGGTGTCTCCGGGACGACGGCGGTGCACATCTGTTTCGGGTATGCGGCGATCATCCACGAGCGTCCGGAGGGGTATTCGTTCCTGCCGGAGCTGGCCGGCTGTGCGGTGGATCAGATCTCGATCGAGACGGCGCAGTCCGGGCTGGATCTGGGTGTGCTGCAGGACCTGTCCGGCAAGACGATCATCCTGGGGGTGATCGACCTGTCCGATCCGCAGGTGGAGACGGCGGAGGTCGTCGCGGACCGGGTGCGGCGGGCCTTCCCGCACACGACCCCGGACCGCATCGTGCCATCCACCGACTGCGGGCTGAAGTACCTCCCGCGGGCGACGGCGGAAGGCAAGATGCGGGCGCTGGTCCAGGGCGCCGCGCTGGTCCGCGCGGAGCTCTGAGCAGGACTCAGCGCTCGATGCCGCCCGGCCGGTCGCCCTCGGGCTCCTGCGGCACGGCCCGCACCACCTGTGCGCGGTCGTCGTACGTGCGCTCCGGGAGCGCACGCATCGCCTCGAGGGTCTTCTCGTCGGCGTCGCGTTCCCGGGCGTAGTCGAGTACCTGCTGCCGGGTACGCGGGAAGTCGGCGCCCTGCAGGGACTTGGCGACGCGGAGGTCGTCACGGTAGGTCATCGATGCTCCTCGGTGTCGGTGTGCGCGGTGTCGGTGTGCGAGGCGTCGTTGCGCCCGCCGAATCCGCGTACCTCGTGGGCGGCGGTCGAATCATCCTGTCCGCCACGCGTGTCGAGCACCGGGTGCGGGACGCGTGCGCCGATAGGATCGGCGGTGGCCCGGCCGTCCCCGGGACCGCCGTTCGACGAACTCCCGGGGAGCGCGCCACCGTGATGACCAGGTGATGGGCCGGACCCACGCATTGTCCGGGGCCGTGCTCGGGCTCGCCGTGTGCGCCGCCGTACCGCCGCCACCGGTGCTGGTCCCGCTCGTGGTGGTGGTGTGCGCGGTGGCGGCGTTCGCGCCCGATCTCGACCATCCGAACAGCACGGCGACGCGGGCGCTGCCCCCGATCACCTGGCTGCTGAGCCGGCTGATCCGATGGCTGTCCCGGCTGCTCACCGGGATCTCGCACCGCGGCTTCTCGCACTCGCCGGTGTTCGCCGCCGGGATCGGCCTGCTCGCCTGGTGGGCGACCGGTCTCGTGCTGCCCGGCGACACCGCCGTGTGGACCGGGATCGCCGCGGGCGCCGGCTGCTGGATCGGGGCGATCGGCGACGAGCTGACCTCGGCCGGGAACCGCTTCGCGTTCTGGCCACTGGCCCGGATCCGGTGGCCGGACGTGCTGCGGTTCCGCACCGGCGGGCGCGGCGAGCACGTCGTCGTCGCGCTGCTCACGGTGACCGGGGTCGGGCTGGTGACCGGATCCTGGGCGTGGTGAGGACCCTCAGCGCTGCCGCTCGAACGTGACCAGGATGCCGTCGACGCCGCCGGGGCCGATCCGGCCCTTCACCTCGACCGAGGTGATCGCCTTGAGCTGCCAGCCCTTGGATGCGTGATCGTTGAGGATCCGCTCCAGCTTGTCGCCGGACATCTTGCCGCCGATGAGGCCCTCGCGGAGCTCGACCACCTTGTACTCGTACATGCGTGGTGAACGAGTCCTGTGCCGGAAGGGTTCCCGCCTGCGGGGCGGTGGGTGCAGCAGACCGGATGACGTGGCTGTGGGCTCAGCGGCACAGATCCTCGAGGAACGCCTGGGTCTCGGGATCGGTGGAGAAGATCGCGGTGCCCCGCATACCCCGGGTCAGCAGCACCTTGTAGGTGTTGCGGACCAGCGCGGCGAACTCGTCCCCTGCCTTCTTCACCGGTCCGTCGAAGGACCGTGACCGGTCGGCGGCCCATCGACCGTCCCGCCGGACCAGGTCCGGCCCCATGATCACGCCCGACCAGTCGTACTCGAAGCCCTGGGCGGTGTAGATGCATCCGACCTGGCCGAAACCGCGCGGATCGCTGGCCCAGAAGTGCGAGGGCGGCGCCCCCGGAACGGCCTTCTCGGGTTTCGCGTTCCACGGTCGGGACCAGCTCCCGATCACGACGTCGTCGACGAGTCGCCGGCCGCCCTCGTCGGTCACCGGGTCGCTCCAGCGCCAGCAGTATCCGGCGGCCAGCCGCGCGGTCGCGGACGTCCCGTCCGTCTTCCCGAGAAGCCAGCCCTCCAGCGCGGTGGGGGAGGGCAGTGCCGCGACCCGGTAGGTCTCGTCCTGCGCCGGGCCGGTGAGTTCGGACCAGCGGATCGGTGGACGGGGGTCGAGCCCGAGCAGCCGCAGCACCCACTGCTCGTAGAACTCGGAACCCCCGCACCGGTACTGGCCGGCGAGCCGGACGACCTCCACCTCGCATCCGGCCCGCTCGGCGGCCGCGCGGATCTCGGCCTCGGTCCCCATCTCGCCGGGACGCACCACCTGATGTTCGTCGAGCAGGAACACCGGCACCCGGGCGACGCTGATCAACTCGTCGACCTGGGGGCGCGCCCTGGCCCGCTTGTCCGCCTTCGTGAAGCGGTTGACGCTCGTCTCCCGAATCCGGTGCGCCTCGTCGCAGATCACCACGTCGAGGGTGTTCGGCTCGACGCCGACGAAGCTGTTGAAGTACTGGAAGACCTTCTGCGACCGCTGGGACCGTGAGCCGACGACGATCTTGCGCAAGGTCTGGGTGAAGGCGCTGGAGCCGGTCGCGTGCATGACCTCGCGGCCCTTCCGGGACAGGTCACCGAGAAGGCTGAGCGCCAGCACGCTCTTACCGGAGCCCGGTCCGCCGAGCACGATGACAGCAGTCTTCGTGTTGTGCCGATGCGCTCGAGCCACCGCGTGCTCGACCAGCGTGTAGGCCACCTTCTGCTCGTCGACGAGCACGAACTGCTCCCGCTTGCGGACCTCGTCGGCGGCCACGGCGAGCAGGGGTTTCGACGGGCGCGGGGCGGCCTCGAGCAGGTGGTCGGCCGCGAGCCGCGCCGCGTCGGCGGATGCGGGATCGGGATCGAGCAACCGGCGGAGCTCCTGGACCAGCCCGCCGCGCTGGTCGCCCCGGAACAGCCGGCCGTGCGCGTCCACCTCGAACCTGTCGAGCGTCCAGCCGGCGGCCGATGCGTTGTGCAGGTAGGCGATGCCATGGAGGTCGCTGTGCTCGGGCGCGAGGGACGGGACGAAGTCGACGAGGTACTCGCAGTAGGTCCGCACCTGGTCGACGGGGTGTGGCACCGTCCCGCCGTACTGCGGGATGTCGACCAGACCGTCCTCCCGCTGGACCGCGTTCGTCCACTGCTTGAGTTCGACGACGACGTAGCTGGGGCGTCCCGTGGACGGGCTGATCCCACAGAGGATCGCGTCCACCCGCTTCGGGGAGAAGGGCAACTTGTGCTCGAGAAGCACCTCGACGTGGTCGAGCCCGGCTTCGTGCACGTCGGCGAGCAGCGCAGGCAGGCTCTCCCGCCAGGAGCGGACCTCGCTCGCTCCGACGGCGCTGTCGAACACGATCCGTGCCTGCCGCACGAGTAGATCGTCCAGCTCCCGTGCGTCTGCTTTCGCACGCAGGACGGCTGCACTGTGGCGCACCAGGGCCACTGGGAGACCTCCACAGGACACGCGTCATCGGCGTGCGGGTGTGGAGGCAGCGTCGGAAGGATCCGGTGCCCGGCGGTCCGCTCGGGATCACCGTACGGCTTCCCCGGGTGCCGGACGTGCGCCGGGTGGCCGCAGATCCGCTCGCGAGCGCCCGGCTACCGGGCGGGCCGGACCACCGGGCGCGGCCGCAGCAGCGGCACGATCTCGTCGTCCGGCTCGGGGGCCTGCGGCACCGGGGCCGGATGCGCCGGCCCGGCGACCCCGAGGAACGGCCGCACGTACCGCGCGAAGCGCTGCATGGTCTCCCGGTGCACGTCGGCGGACACCGACGACGGCTGCGCCTGCACGATCAGCTCGCCGGCCCACGGCAGCGCCGGATCGGCGAGCAGGTCGTCGATGATCCGGCCCGGCGAGTGCCCGGCCGGGAGCGGCCGGGACAGCGCGACGCGGGCGATCCCGCGTGCGTAGGTCCAGTACCGGGCGAGATCGGGGACGACGCCCGACCCGGGCTCCGCGGGCCTGCCGGAGATCACTCCGAGTCCGCGGTCGGCGGCGGCGTCCACCGACGACGACGTCGCCCACCACATCCGCTGCTCGGCGAGCTCGGTCGGCAGCAGCTCCAGCAGGACGTCGAGGGCGGCGACCGTGTCGGTGCGCCGATCGTCGTGCCGACGACCGAACCGGAGTGACGCGGCGGCGTCGGCCCCGGCACCGATCCCGAGCTCGAGGCGTCCGCCGGACAGTGCGTCGAGCACCGTCGTGTCCTCGGCCAGCCGGCGCGGTTCCTCCAGCGGCAGGACGACGGCGGCGGTCCCCAGCCGGATCAGCCGGGTCCGCTCGGCGACCGCGGCGAGCAGCACCAGCGGGGACGGCAGGCGTCCGCCCAGATGGCCGTCGTGGTGCTGGGCGACCCAGAACGAGTCGTAGCCCAGCTCCTCGGCACAGACGGCCAGCTCGACGGTCTCGCGGTATGCCCGTGCGGGGTCGCCCCCGGTGACGTGGGTGAGGTAGCCGAGCCGCATCTGCAGAGGGTAGGAGGCGGCCCCGTGGCACCGGACAGGTGATCCCCCACGTGGACCGTTGTGGACCTGAGATGGTCCCAGGTCAGCCCTTCCGTACCGGATGGTCGAGGCCCGCGCGGTGCTCACTCAAAGGTGGACACCTGCTCTCATATCGGACATTCTTGCGCGACTGCATCGATGCCGTCCCGCCACCACCTCCGACGACCTCGCCCGATCACGCCTGGCGGTGCGGGCATCGGTCGGGGGGAGGAGTTCGACGTGCACGAACTGGCGCGCAGGCTCGGCCTGCGCACGAACCCGCTGATCTTCTTCTGGTCGGCGGGGCTGATGGTATTCATGCTCGCGGTGCTGCTGATGTTCCCGGAGCCGATCGGTGCCGCGTTCAGCGCGGGCCGCGAGTGGATCACGTTCAACCTCGGCTGGTTCTTCGTGATCGGGGTGACGGCCTGGCTGGTGTTCCTGATCTGGGCGGCGTTCTCCCGGTACGGAAACCTGAAGCTCGGCGCGGAGGGCGACAAACCGGAGTTCACGAACCTGTCCTGGTTCGCCATGCTGTTCGCCGGCGGTATCGGCACGGTCCTGATGTTCTGGGGCGTCGCCGAGCCGATCTCGCACTTCACGACCCCGCCGTTCGACGGTGTGGAGCCCTACAGCGCCCAGGCGGCACAGGACGCGATGGCGTTCTCCATGTACCACCTCAGCCTGCACACCTGGGCGATCTTCACGCTTCCCGGCCTGGCGTTCGGCTTCTTCATCTACCGGTACAAGCTGCCGATGCGGGTCTCGTCGGTGTTCTATCCGCTGCTGGGGGAGCGGATCCACGGCCGGATCGGCCGGACGATCGACATCTTCGCCGTGCTCGGCACGCTGTTCGGGCTCGCGGTCTCGGTCGGGCTCGGCACGTCGCAGATCAGCGCCGGGATCAGCGCGATGACCGGGCTGGCGGATTCGACGGAGCTGCGGGTCGGCGTCGTACTGATCATCGCGGTGGTCGCGACCTGGTCGGTCGCGTCCGGGCTGGAACGCGGCATCAAACGCCTGTCGAACATCAACATCCTGGCCGCGATCGGGCTGATGCTGTTCGTCCTCTTCGTCGGCGAGACGGTCTTCCTGCTGCGACAGATGATCGAGTCGGTCGGGCTCTACGCGACCCAGATCATCCCGCTGTCGTTCTGGAACGACGCGCTCGCCACCTACACCGATACCGACGGCTGGGGCTGGCAGGCCGGCTGGACGGTCTTCTACTGGGCGTGGACGGTGACCTGGGCGCCCTACATGGGCGTGTTCCTGGCCCGCATCTCGCGCGGCCGGACCGTGCGTGAGTTCGTGGTGGGCGTCCTCGTCGCACCGGCCGCGTTCACCGTCGTCTGGTTCGTGATCTTCGGCTGGTCGGCGATGGCGGCCGACGGCATCGGTGGTGAGGGTGGCCCGATCTCGGCCGCGGTCGCAGAGAGCGTGCCGCTGGCGATGTTCGCGTTCTTCGAGCAGTTCCCGCTGTCCACGGTGGTGTCCGGGATCGCGATCGTCATCGTGATGCTGTTCCTGATCACCTCCGCCGACTCGGCGTCGCTGGTCGTGGACATGCTCTGCACCGGCAAGGGCGAGATGAGCCCGCTGCGTCAGCGCGTGTTCTGGGCGCTGTCGCTCGGCGGTCTCGCCGCGGCCCTGCTGCTGCTCGGCGGGGACACCGCGATCGAGGCGTTGCAGGAGGTCATCACCGTCATCGGGTTGCCGATCTTCATCCTGGTCTGCGGGATGATGGTCGCACTGCTCGTCGGGTTCCGCCGCGAGGTTCCGCCGCGCACGGCGGTCGTCTCCGGTCACCTGCGCGAGCAGCCGACCGAGGTCGACGCACCGTCGCGCGAGGTCGTGAGCGGTGACGCCTCGGACGACACGGAGGACGACACGGGAAACGACACGGGGGATCCGGCGGACGCGCCGGGCGAGTCGGCGGCGGCGCAGGTGGGGCCGCCGGCGGAGTCGCCGGAGCCGCGGACCGACGTGCGCGGGCCGGGGAAGGCACCGCCCTCGGAGTGAGTGAGTTGCCGGGGGAGGGGCGACCCTCCTCCGGTAATCTCCCGCGCACACCGCGGCGGTAGCTCAATTGGTCAGAGCAGCGGACTCATAACCCGTCAGGTTGCCGGTTCGAGCCCGGCCCGCCGCACAGAAGTGCAGCTCAGAGCCGCTTCCGCGACATCGGCGGACGGATGCGATCGAACGGAGCGGTCCGATCGAGGACGCCGCATCGCGCGCTGTCCGTGAGGCCGGGTGGCATCCGACCTCACGGTCGTGTCGATCACCGACGACGATGTCGCGGGCACGCAGCAGCCGCGGTGCGGGCGACACCATCGATGTGGGGTGACCGGGCGTTGCGAACCGGCTGACCGACGAGCGGTCCGCTCCGCGCTGCCGCCCGTCTGATCAGTCGACGGCGGTCTGCTCTCGTCTTCCCGTTCTCTGCCGTTCGTGCACCAGCGTTCCGAACACCAGGGCGTACACGCCCCAGAGGACGGCCTGGGTGCCGAGTGCCGCGGCGCGGAAGTCGTAGAGCACGGTCGACGGGAAGTCGGCCGGGGTCTCCGCGACGGCCGGGAGCAGTGAGCCGACGACCAGCACGACGATGAGATAGCCGAGCCCGGCCGCGACCACGGCGTTCCAGCGGCCGAGTCGTGGGGTCAGCCGCTCGGAGACGACGACCGCCACGACCATCAGCGCGATGGAGACGACGACCACCAACAGGAACAGGCCGGTCCGCGAGCCGATGGTGTCGTCCTCGGTCGAGGCCGGCGGGTTGGCCGGGTACTTGACCAGCGGGACCAGCACGGCCGAGACGAAGCCGAGCAGAGTCACGATCACGGCGGTCGCGCGGGACCCGAGCGGGGCGAGACGTCCGCGGGCGACGGCGAAGACCAGGGCGAGGATGCCGCCGATCGCGACGCCGTAGACGAGGTAGGCGACGCCGAGCCCGACGTTGGCCTGCACCGCGCGACTGACCAGCTCCTCGTGCGCGGGCTCGTGGGTGGCGGCGTTCATCGCGTCCTCGAAGGCGATGCCGCCGTCGAGAGCGGGCTCACCGACGACTCGGGCGACGACGAAGGCGACCAGGCCCGCGATCAGGCCCGCCACCATGCCACGGACCAGGAGGGTTCTCACGATCATGTCAACGGTCCGCTCAGTGGCAGGGGAAGCCGAGCAGATGCCGGCCGTCGTGGACGAACTCGTGGATCATCGAGCCCGGCACCAGGGACGTCACCCCCTGGTCGATGCCGATCAGGTACAGCAGCACGAGCATGACGACGCCGGCGAAGATCGCCCAGGGGGCGACCTCGCGCAGCGGGATGGGGGCCGGCACATCCCCGGCGCCCGGCATCGGGACGGCGTAGGTCATGGATCTTCTCCGCGGTCGAAGGTGTACATCTGAAGAGATGCACGGAGAAACGATGCGCGCCGTCATGGGGGCCGTCAAGTGACCGATGGCCGCTGTCGCGTGACGTTCGTGGTGCAGGTGGCCACAAAGGCGACACAGGGGGCGGAGTTCCCCGCCGGCGGCCCCGTCGACGACCGGATGGAACCCCGGCTGCGCCGGCTGACACGGCTGCGGGCCGATCGTGTCCGGCACGCGCCGGAGCCGGCGTCGGTGGCGACGTGCGCCGCGGTCGGGCGCGGCGGCGCGGTCGACGCGGAGCTGCGGGGGTGGGACGCGGGCCGCTGGGCCGGTCGTGCGCTGGACGCCGTCGCGGTCGAGGATCCGGCGGGGGTCGCGCAGTGGCTCGCCGACCCCGGGGCGGCGCCGCACGGCGGGGAGTCGCTGCTGGATCTGCTCGACCGCGTCACGTCGTGGCTCGGCGCCGCCCGGCCGGGGCACACGCTGGCGGTGTGCGGCCCCGCGGTCGTCCGGGCCGCCACGGTCGTGGTGCTGGGAGCCCCGCCCGCGGCGTTCTGGCGGATTGACGCGGCGCCGCTGACGTCGACGGATCTGCGGGGCGGTCCCGGGCGGTGGACGGTACGGGCGACCGGTGTGCGGCTCGCGCGCACGGAAACGGCCGGGACCCGGCATGCGATGCCCCGCCGTTCCCGTCCGCGGTGACGACGGTCGTCGTCGGGCTAGCGGTCGCGGGTGGAGCGCAGCGACTCCTCCGATGTCTCCCACAGGCGTTCTGCTGCTGTGGGGTCGAGCGCCCAGTGCCGTACCCCGTGCACGCCGTCGGTCTCGGCGTCGTCCTCGACGATCGGGGCTTCGCCGCCGTCTTCGAGGTAGCGGCCCCCGACGCCGGCGAACTCGGGTGCGACGGCGGCGACCAGCGTGGTGGCCGCACCCTGCTGCGGTGTCTTGTTCGACGGCACCTGCTCCCACTGCGCGCGCACCTCGGCGGGGACGTGCCGCTGCAACCCGGTCATGATCCCGCCGGGCATCACCGCGTTCGCCACGATGCCCTCGGTGGCCCAGCGAGTGGTCGCCGCCACCGCGAAGAGCACGTTGGCGGTCTTCGACTGTCCGTAGGCGCTCCACGGGTCGTAGGCGCGCTGGCGGTAGTGGATGTCATCGAAGACCACCGGGCTGACGTGATGGCCACTGGAGCTGACCGAGACGATCCGCGCCCCGGAGGCCTCGGCCAGCGCGTCGTGCAGGCCCAGGGCGAGGGCGAAGTGCCCGAGATGGTTCACCGCGAACTGCATCTCCCAGCCCTGCTCGGTGCGGGTCGGCTCGGGCAGGGCCATGATCCCGGCGTTGTTGATCAGTAGATCCAGCGGGCCGGCCCATTCCTTCGAGAAGGCCGCGACGGATGCCAGGTCGGCGAGATCGAGCGGGCGGACGTCGACGGCCTCGTTGCCGGTCTCGGCGCGGATCTCGCGGGCGATCTCCTGTGCGTCGTCGATGCGGCGCACGGCCAGGGTGACCTCCGCGCCGGCGCGGGCCAGGGATCGTGCCGTCTCGCGTCCGATGCCGGCACCGGCGCCGGTGACCACGGCACGCCGCCCGCCCAGGTCGAGGCCTTCGACGACATCGTCCGCGGTGCTCGCAGCGGTGAGTCGAGTCGTGATCTGAGAGCGTGTTTGAGAAGGCCGGCGTGTCTGCGTGGTCCGGGCGCCGGTGTGGTCCATCGTGGATGGGTGGCTCGGCGTAAGCGGCGGTATCCCTCGGACACCAGCGATGCCCAGTGGGCGTTGATCGAGCCGCTCCTGCCCGAGGCCGGATCGGGTGGGCGGCCGGAGAAGCATCCACGCCGGGACGTGGTCGACGCGATCCTCTACGTGGTGCGCGCGGGGTGCGCATGGCGTGCTCTGCCTGCGGACTTCCCGCCATGGCAGACCGTGTACTGGTACTTCAACCGATGGGAGCAGCAGAAGGTCACCGAACAGATCCTGCCGGTCGTACGCGGACAGCTGCGCGCCGACGAGGGCCGCGACCCGGAGCCGAGCGCGGGCATCATCGACTCCCAGTCCGTGCGCGGCGCCGACACCGTCGGACAGGACACACGTGGATACGACGCCGGAAAGAAGGTCAACGGTCGGAAGCGGTTCATCATCACCGACACCCTCGGCCTGCTCTTGACGACGATGGTGTGCTCGGCGTCGGTCCAGGACCGCGACGGCGCCAAGTCGATCCTGCTCGACCTCTACCTGCGCACGAGGGTGCGCTTCGTGTTCGCCGACGCCGGGTTCGCCGGCCGCCTGCTCGACTGGGCCACCTCGATCCTGCGGACCACGGTCGAGGTCGTCCGCAAACCGCCTGAGCAGCGCGGATTCGCCGTCCTGCCGCGCAGGTGGGCGGTCGAGCGGACCCTGGCCTGGCTCACCGCGCACCGGCGTCTGGCCCGAGACTACGAACGCGACCCCGCCGTGTCCGAGGCCATGATCCGCTGGGCGGCGATCAACACCATCACCCGCCGCCTCGCCCGCGGCACCCCGGCCGCCCGGCAACAGAAGTACATGATCACACCCGCGACTTGATCTTCTCAAACACGCTCTGAGACAAGGGTTCTCCCGAAGAGCGTTGTGGACAGACTGACTAGTAAGTCTGCGACGAGGCTACGCCTGGGCGAGGAGGCCTTCAAACTGACCGGTCAGTCCTAGACTGCCGGGATGAGTGACGAACCGACCACCGCTCGCGGGGCCGCCAGCTACCGGCGCCTCCTGGACGCGGCCACGTCCGAGTTCGCCGCTGCCGGCATCGCCGGGGCCAGGATCGACCGGGTCATCACAGCGGCCGACTCCAACAAGACCCAGCTCTACAGCTACTTCGGCAGCAAGGACGGCCTGTTCGACGCGGTGTTCGCCCGAGCCCAACGGGAGTTCACCGAGGGCGTCCGGATCGAGGACGACGACCTCGCCGACTGGGCCGTCCGGCTCTACGACGAGTACCTGCGGCGCCCGGACCTGGTGCGCCTGGTGACCTGGGCGCGCCTGGAGCGTCGTCCACGCGGTTCCATGGCCGACCCCGAGCCGGACGGGCAGCGGGTCGACGACGCGAAGACGGAGCGCATTCGTGCCGCTCAGAAAGCCGGCCGGGTTCGCGAGGGCGACCCGGCAGACATCATGGCCATGGTCATCGCCATGTCCATGGCCTGGTCCCCGGTCAGTAACGTCTACGCCGCCCATCCCGACGAGCCCGATTCCGTCCACGAGCAACGCCGCACCATGCTGCGCGAATGGGTGCGCACAGCCGTGGCACCGCGTTAGCGCCCGGGGTCCGGGAGTCACGCCTCCGGGTTCCCCGGCAGCCGGGGCACCGCGTCGAACAGTGCTCGTGTCGCCGGCGCCCGCCGGGCAGCGATCACCGACCGGGTGGCGCCGTGCTCGACGATCCGGCCGTCGTCGAGGACCGCGATGCGCTCGCAGGACGATGCGACGACACCCAGGTCGTGGCTGATGAACAACACCGCCATCGACCTGGCACTCGACACCTCACCCAGCAACGAGACGATCGCGGCCTGGGTGGTGAGGTCCAGCGCCGACACGACCTCGTCGGCGACCAGGACCCGCGGCCGGGCGAGCAGCGCGCGGGCGATCGCGGCGCGCTGGAGCTGGCCGCCCGAGAGCTCTGCGGGGCGCCGGTCGAGGTGGTCCTCGACGAGCCCGACCTCGCCGAACGCGTCCAGGGCGGCGGCGCGGCGGGCGTGACGGTCCGCGCCGGGCAGCAGCCGGCGGGCGTTGAGGTCGATCGTCCGGCCGACGGTGCGGAACGAGGGGAAGGTCGAGTAGGGATCCTGGAACACCATCTGGAGGGTCGGCCGGGCCGCGCGGAGAACCCGGCGGCCCATCGGGACGAGGTCGTCGCCGGACGCGAGGCGCGCATGGCCGTTCTCGGTTCCCTGCAGCCCGACACAGACCCGGCCCAGCGTCGACTTGCCGCTCCCGGACCGCCCGACGACCCCGAGGACCTCCCCGGCACGCAGGTCCAGGTCCACCTCGTGGAGCACGCGGCGGCGGCCCCGACCGGTCCCGACGGAGACGTCGACCGCCTCCAGGGTCAGGACCGGTGTCGGGTCGGCGGCGCCGTCAGCCATCGATCGCATTCCGGAGACGGCGGGTCTCGGCGACGAGGTCGCGGGTGAGCTGATGCGACGGCGAGGAGACGATCCCCGCCGTCGGGCCCTGCTCCACGATGCGTCCCGTGTCGACGACCGCGATGCGGTCGCACAGCCCGGCGACGAGCGCCAGATCGTGTCCGACGAGCACGAGGGTCCGCCCCCCGTCGGAGCACAGCCGGTCGAGCAGCGCCAGACACTCGGCCTGATGGACGGTGTCGAGCGCGGTCGTCGGCTCGTCCGCGACGATGATCGTCTGGCCGCCGCAGAGCGCCAGCGCGATCACGACCCGCTGCCGCATCCCGCCGGACAGCTGGTGGGGGTGGGCCGCGGCGACACGCTCCCGGTCGCTCATCCTGACCCGCGACAGCCAGGCGAGGGACTCGTCGGCCCGGCGGCGTCGGGGGAGGTCCGGACGGTGCCGGCGCAGTGTGTCGGTCAGCTGGCGCCCGATCGTCAGGCAGGGGTTCAGGCCGCGCAGGGAGTCCTGGTGGATCACCACCAGATCCGCCGCGAGGCCGGCCCGGTCCGCGGGCGTGATCCGGCCGAGCTCGATCGTCCGGGGCGGGGCGGTCCCGAGCGTCAGCCGGCCCGTGGTCGCCACACCAGCCGGCGGGGCTCCGGCCAGGGCGGAGACCAGCAGGCTCTTCCCCGCGCCGGACGGGCCCACCACCCCGAGGCGTCCCCCGGGCGGGACCGTGAGATCGACGTCGTCGAGCAGGACCCGGTCGCGGGCGTCGCGGACCGTCAGGCCGTGCACGGCCAGCCCCGGCAGCTCAGCGGTCATCGGCGGCCGGCTCCGGTGTCGACGACGCTGTTCAGGCAGATCGCGACGAGCAGGATCCCCAGGGTCGGCCACAGCAGCAGCAGCGGATTGCTGAACAGGTTCACCCGGTACTCGTAGAGCATCGCGCCCCAGTCGGGCACCGTCGTGTCCACGCCCAGCCCGATGAACGCCAGGCCGGCGTAGGCGACGGCCGCCCCCGCGCCGGTGGACCCGAGGTAGGCGAGGACGGGCCGGGCGACCTCCGGCATCACGTGCCGGAGCAGGATCGTCGTCGCGGGGGTCCCCATCATGCGCTCCACGTCGATGCTCTCCCGGGTCCGGACCGCGCGGACCAGCGAGCAGGTCTGGTTCGCGAACGGTCCCGCTCCGAAGACCCCGAGCGCGATGCCGGCGCTGACCGGGCCGAAGCCGAAGACCGCCGAGACGATCAGGGCCGCGATGAACGTCGGAATCACGAGCACCGTGTTCGCCAGCGACATGACGGCGCCGCCGACGACCCGTCCGGTGTAGCCGGCGATCAGACCGAGCAGCACGCCCAGGCCGAGGCCGATGCCGCCGGCGAGCGCGATGACCAGCAGCGTGCGCCACAGCCCGACGGCCATCCGGGCGGCGAGATCTCGCCCGAGCTGGTCGGTCCCGAGCAGGTGGTCGGCGCCGGGCGGTGCGTAGGCCCGGGCGATCGCGACCTCGTTCGGATCACCGTGCGGCAGCAGCGCCAGGACGACCAGGGTGACCAGCACACCGAGGCCGACCGCCCGTCGCGCGGTCACCGTGTCCGCCGCGGATCGAGGCGGCCGAGCACCACACCCAGCACGACGTGCACGAGTACGACCCAGACGGTCGTCGCCATCAGGTACGCCTGGATGACGGCGTAGTCGCGCCCGCGGATGCTGTCGATCATGAACAGGTTGATGCCGGGTACGGCGAAGACGAACTCGAGGACGGCCGCGGCCCCGGTCACCGTGGCGATCTTGCCGATGGAGGCGGAGAACATCCCGTAGAGGACCTGCCTGCGGCCGTGGACCCACACGATGGTCGACCGGTCGAAGCCGCGTCCGAGCTCGGCCCGCACGAACGGCTCGTCGGACAGCGCGCGGGCGTGTTCGGTCACGGTGCGGGTCAGCTGGCCTGCGGTGAACAGCGCCAGGATCACGGTCGGTGCGACGACGACGGCGGGCCCCTGCAGCGCGTAGAACGGGACCCAGCGCAGCTCCACCCCGAGGACGTTGATCACGGCGACCGCGACCACGAAGACCGGCACGGACTGGGAGAGCACCGCGAGCGCGCGCGACACGGACGGCAGGAAGCGGACGCCGGTCGCGGCGGCCGTGCCGATCAGGTAGGCGAGCAGCCAGCCGCCGAGCAGCGCGCCGCCCCCGATCGCGAGCGACAGCGGCATGCGGGCCGCCAGCTCCGGGCCGATCGGGATCCCGGTGGTCGTCGTCGTGCCCCAGTCGCCGCGGAGCAGGCCGGCCATCCAACTCAGGTACTGCTCGACGGGGGGAGCGTCGAGCCCCCAGGTCCGCCGCAGATCCGCCAGGTTCTCCTCGGTGACCGGGATCCCCCTGCTCTGCAGGTAGGCCGCCATCGGGGTGGTCGGGATGCTGCGTGCGATCACGAAGACGACGACGCTGGCCACGGCCAGTACCGCGACTGCGGCGAGCATCCGACGGGCCGGGCCGACCAGCGTGTGGGTCGGCCCGGCCGTCGGGAGGCCGGGTGGGCTCGCCTCGGGCACGGCTCAGCTGAGCCCGAGTTCCGGGTTGATCACGTAGTAGTCGCCGCCGTAGGGCCGGTAGGAGGCGAGTCGTTCGGTCGTGGCGATGTGCCACTGGGGGTCGACCTGGAAGAGCAGGGGCAGGTCGGTGTGCACCTGGCGCTGGATCTGACGGGCGAGGTCGTCGCGCTCGGCGCCCGCCGGCAGGGTGCCCAGGCGGTCCAGGAGGCCGTCGGTCGTCGGCGAGCTGTAGCCGGTGAAGTTGTTGGCCGCCCCGGTGCGCAGGAACTGATTGAGGAAGTACGACGGCTCGGCGGTCGGGGCCGTGTGCTGGGCGTACACCGCGGCGTTCCAGTCACTCGCGGCGAGCCGTTCGCGGATGTCGTCGGTGACCGACGTCGTCGAGGCGATCCCCAGGTCCTTCAGCTGCGAGACCATGATCTGCATGATGATCGACAGGTCCGGTCGCGAGGTATAGGTGACCAGCGACAACGACAGCGGCTCGCCGTCCTTCGCGCGCATGCCGTCCGCGCCACGGACCCAGCCTGCCCGGTCGAGGATCCGGCCGGCCTCAGCTGGGTCGAAGCCCAGGGTGAGGTCACCGGCGAACGAGTAGGTGTGGGCGAAGGCGCCGGTGGCGACCCGGCCGCCGAGCAGCGCGTCGACGTAGGCCTGCCGGTCCAGGCCCAGGTCCAGGGCCTGCCGGACGGTGAGGTCGGTGGTCGCCCCGACCTTCTCGTTCAGCATGGAGAAGTACTGGTACCCGGCCTCGATCGAGCTCACCGTGACCGACGGATCGTCCTGCAGCTGGCGTGCGACCTCGGGCGTGATCGTGAACGCCATGTCGATCGAGCCGCTCTGGATCGCCAGGCGCATCGCGTCGGCGTCGGCGAACGACCGGATGCCGACCGGCCCCCGGCTCGCCGCCTCGGCGTAGTGGGTGTTGGGCACGAGATCGAGCTGCTCCTTCGGCCGGAGCGAGCCCACGGCGTACGGGCCGGTGAAGACGAACCCGCCGGCGGCGTCGCCCTTGAACACGACGTTGGTCCACTCCGCCAGGACCGACTCCATGACCATGGTCGGGCGCGTGGTGCGGACCGCGACCGCGTCGCCCTCCGGCGTGAACGTCATGCCGCCGGTCGAGGCCGTGGCCAGGGAGTTCTCGGTCTGGATCCGGTTCATCGCGTCGGCGAAAGCGGCAGCGTCGACGGGGGAGCCGTCGGAGAACAGGACGCCGTCGCGCAGCTCGAGCGTCCAGTCGAGGGCGTCGTCACGGGTGGCCGACTCGACGAACCGCGACGACAGGGTGCCGTCCCGGTCCGAGGTGTACACCGACTCCGCGACGCCGGCGGCCGTGAGATCCCAGGCCGTGGACATGGGGTCGACCACGTCGAGGACCGAGGTCTGCCCGACGGTGATGGGCGCGGTATCGGAGCCTGCGTCCTGGGCCGACGAGCAGGAGGCGACGACGAGGAGAGCGAGCACGGCCGCGACCGTCCGCACCCGGCGACGGGTGGGAGACGCGACCGGGCGACGGACGTCGGTGGACATGTCACTCCGGAAGGATGATGCCGGCGACTCGCCGAGCTACGGGGGTGGATCCTGCTCGTGACCGGTTACGGGAGCCGGAACCCGTCCGAGCGACGATTTCACAACGATCATCTTCTCAGCTGATGACATGAGCAAGTGTTACGAAGGTCATCCGGTGGCTCCGGGGCAGGACAATCGCCCGTTCGGCCCTGACCTCGTTGCGTCGTCGGAAGGCGCGAGATGCGGCAGAAGACGGACATGGCCACTGTGCGATGCCCGAATGGGCGGACCGGAGCACGACCGGTGCCGCAGGTGTGTCGAGGCCTGTGATCGCTCGGACCGTGCGCAGGTCTCGCCGGTGGCGGCGTTGCGGGTGGGCCCGTTCAGCTCGGCGGGGATGTCGACCCCGTGCGCGCCCTCCGTATCCGGACTCGTTCAGCCACCCGACGATGACACGCGAGCGGGTCCCGACGGCCGGGCCACGGGGGTGAGGCGCTGCGACGCCCTCCGGATAGCCGGACGCCCCTTCGGCTGCACCGGGTGGGGCCGCCCTGTCGTGTCGGGCCTTCTGTGGAGCGAACACCCGATGGACGGGGAGGTCGGAGACCGCTACCGGGTGCTCCGAGCATTCGTTGTTGCAGGTGGGGGACAGGTCGGGCCCCGCCACACGGAGATCACGGCTCTCTCCCACGCGCCACGGCGCCCCCGAGGCAGACAGGCCCGCGAGGGCCGCAACGATCTCCGGGGCCGCACCGATCTCCGACCACGCGGAGACCGGGGCGCTCTCCCATGCGGCGCGGCGCCCCGGGGCAGGCAGGCCCCCGGGTGCCGCCGATCCCTCACTACGCGGAGGTCGCGGTGCTCTGCCGTGCGACCCAGCGACCCTGGGGTGAGGCTGGCCCGCGGGTGTCTCCTTCGGTGTCGGGTCAGAACGGTGGGGCATCGTCGTCACGTCGATCAGCGGTCGCAGCACCTCGATCAGCGGTCGCAGCCTCCGGGGCCTCGGGGGGCGGTGCGGTGTCCGGGTTCGTGAGATGGGGCCGGTAGTCGTGCGGCCGGGTCGTCTCCCGGCGCCCGCACGGGCTGATCCAGGTGAGCGACCCGTCCTCTCCGGCGACGACCTGCCAGCCGGGTGCGTCTTTGAGTTTGTGGTGGTGCAGGCACAGACCGTGCAGGTTCGCCGCGTCGGTCATACCACCGTCGGCCCAGGGGACGAGGTGGTCGAGATCGCGGATCGGTCTGCTGCACAACGGACCACGACAGATTCCATCGCGGGCCCGCACCAGATCGGCCAGATCGTCGGGTGGGGCGTAGGTGCTGCGTCCACGATCGCGGACCTCTCCCGAGAGCGGGTCCACGACCAGTCGGGCCCATACGCCGCCGGCGGCCAGTGCCCGGGCTGTGGTTGCCGGGATCGGTCCGTGTCCGACCAGTTCGGCCGGGCGGTCATCGCCGAGCAGCGTGTCGAGCGAGACGACGACCTGGATCAGCGGCTTGCGCCCGATTGCCGCCACCGGATCCGCCCTGGCCGCCAACACCTGAGCGACCACCTCGGCCAGCGCCTCGGGCGACAGACCCGCCGACGCGGCAGTATCGGCGACGCCGGCTTCCCGGGTTCCCCCGGTGGCCCCACAGGATCCGTTAACCCCACGGGATCCGATGGCCCCGCGAGCCCAGCTGGTTGTGGCACCGTCAACCGGTCCGGCACCGGCCGGCCGGGCTGCGCCACCTCCAGCACCTGCACCGCCTCCAGCACCTACACCGGCTGCACCGTCTCCGCCGGCTGCACCGGCTGTCGTGCCCGCACCGACTGTGGCGTCTGCTCCGGCGGCGAGGACCTGGCAGACGGCCTCTCGGACCGCGGCCAGATCGGTGATCGACACCGTGCCCTGCAAGAGTTGGTGGGCCAGGTCGACCCGCCGCTGCTCCAGCGTGCGCGGGTCGTCGGCGCCCAGGGATCTGGCCAGCCGGTCCACCGACCGCCACGACGCCTCGGTCTGCTCGGCGGCGGCGGAGAGCCACAACGAGGCCATCCCGTCATCGGACCGGCTGATCGACATCCGCCGATCAGCCTTGGCCCGCTCGTGCCGCCGCGCCGCACCCTGCGGGTCCACCCGCGCCACGGTGCGACGCAACCGATCCTGCAACAACCGGCGGGGCGCGGCAGCCGCGCCGGGCAACACTCGTGCCTCGACCTCCCGCGCCACCTCATCGGTCAGGACGCTCGTGGCGTGTGCGATCGCGTCGGCCTTGCGCTCGTCGATCCGGCCCGCCTCCCACTCCGCCAGGGTCGCCGGAAGCACATGCGCGAACCTGACCGCGCCCGCGAGCATGCAGCGGGCCTCCTCCAACGACACCCGCAACGTGAGTGCGACCTGGTCGGGTAACCACCGCCCCACCGGCGCCGCCGCACCCGAATCCGCGCCCGGTGGCGGCGCGCTGCTGCCCGGTGGGTGCCGGTCGGCGAACACAGCCAGCATCCGGGTACGCAGCGCCGAGGCCCAGCGTTCCATCCGCTCGGCACCCTCGACCACATCGAGCAGCTGGGCATCGTCGAGCAGTTCGGGGCTGTCCCCGGCGAGCTGACAGTCCAACGCCAACGCGAAACCCACCGGCCGATCCGGATCCACCGTGACGGCCGGATCGTCATCCCCGCACAGCAGCCCGCACAGCTCGCGGGTCATGCCGTGCGGGCACGGATCGGCCGCGACCGCCTCCGGGCTGAGCAACCCACCATCGATGTCGAACATGTGTTCGAGTCTACTAGGGATTGTGTGCCGCTCTCTAGAACGAATTCCAGGTAATTCCATACAGGACACGAACCGGCACCGCGCACCACCGGATGCCCGAGGCTCGACGCCCAGACCCGACCGCCCGACCGCCCGACCCGGTACGCCCGACCGGCCGGTCCGCCCGACCGCCGCGCCTACCGGCCTGTGGTGGCGGGGAGCGACCACACCTGCGGGTTCGCGCCCCCGGAGCCAATTCCGAGCCACCGGCCACGGATTCGCGCCCCCGGGGCATACCCGAGTTGGTCGCTTGCCGGTCGCGCCCCGGCCCAGCCCCCGGTCACCGGCCCGGTCGCACGCCACTCTGTCGGACGCCACTGCCCCGCGGGCAACACCTGAGTCACCCCTGCCATGCACACCCCCTGAGTCACACCAGAGTCACTCACCTGCGAGCTCGCAGCCCCGGGTAACACCCGGGTCACTCGTCGGCCGGCAACGGCGCCGACACCGGCGCGGATCGCCGACCGAACCAGCGCTCGATCTCCGACGCCGGCGCAGGTCACCGATCGGGCCCGGACCCGTGACGCAGCAGGTCCGGGCCACACCTTGCCGGGCAGTGACCGAGCAGCAGCCGGGCAGCCACGAACCGCCGGCCGACCGGCCACGGCACCCGTCGTCGACCGCCGCACGTGCGCCGGTTCACCCCCTTGACGGCACGATCGGCAAGCCGAGGTTCGCTGAGCGGGAGCAGGAACAGCCGGCCGATCCCGGCGACGACCACGGATCCGTCACCAATCCCTGGGACACCACCAGGATGCCCGGCGGCTCCAGCGGGGGCTCGGGGGTCGCCGTGGCCACCCGGTCCTGCTTCGGGGCACTCGGCACCGACACCGGCGGGTCGATCCGCCTGCCTTCGGCGCTCAACGGTGTCACCGGGCTGCGCCCGACGATCGGACGGGTCAGCAACGCGGGCGTGATCCCGCTCGCCTGGAGCATGGACACGGTCGGCCCGATGGCCCGGACCGCGATCGACTGCGCCGCGATGTTCACCGCGCTCGCCGGCTTCGACCCCGCCGACGCGGGCTCGGTCGACCGGGCGGGCGAGGACTACGGCGGGGACCTGTCCGGGGGCGTCGACGGCCTGCGGATCGGGGTCATCGAGGGCTACTCGTTGCACCACGTGCAGCCGTCGGTGGAGAAGGGGGTCCGGGCGGCCCTGCAGACCCTCGAGGCCGCCGGGGCGCGGGCCACCGAGGTCTCGATCGCCGACATCGAGGGCAACATCTCCGCCCAGCTCACGGTCGAGGCCGCCGAGCCGAGCACGTACCACCAGCGCTGGCTGCGCGAGCGCCCCGACGACTACGGCGACGACGTCCGGCTGCTCCTCGAAGCCGGCGAGATGTTGCTCGCCACCCAGTACCTGCAGGCCCAGCGCTACCGCGCGCTGCTGCGCCGGCAGACACTCGCTGCACTGTCGCGGGTGGACGTCCTGGTGTGTCCGACCCTGCCCTTCACCGCCACTCCACTCGGTGAGGTGACCGTCGAGATCGACGCCGGGGTCCCGGAGGACATGCTCTCGGCGATCATGCAGTTCACCGGCCTGCCCTCACTCACCGGCCTGCCGGCGATCAGCGTGCCTTGCGGATTCGACGAGGCGGGCCTCCCGGTGGGTATGCAGCTGATCGGCAAGCCGTTCGCCGAGGCGACCCTGCTGCGGGCGGTCGCGGGATTTCAGGACCGCACCGCGTTCCACGCGGCGGTGCCGCCGCTGGTCGGTTCGATGAGGTGACGCCCCCGGCCTGGCGCTGCGGCCCGACAGGTCCTCCCCGGAACCGATGGTGACGCCGTGCCGGCCGCCGGTTCTCCCGAGACGTGATGGCCGAGCCGGTCATCGGTCGTGGTGATCGCGGACGTCACTCGGCCGCTGCCCGAACTCACGCCGGAACGATCTGTCGAGATGGGGCAGGCCGGCGAACCCGAGGTCGGTCGCGAGCCGGGTGAGGGACCGCCGGTCGTCGGGCGTCGGAGCCGGCATCGGAGGGCTGGCCGCTGCGGTCGGGCTACGGGCGGCCGGCTGGGACGTCACGGTCCTCGAACGGGACGCCGACACCAGGGGCGCGGGCGCGGGGATATCGCTGTGGTCGAACGGGCTCCGCGCCCTGGATCTGCTCGGTGTCGGAGACACGATCCGCGCGCACGGACCCCTGACCGGGCAGGGCGGGATACGCACCGGCACCGGCCGCTGGCTCTCCCGGTCCTCGGGCGAACGCCTGCACACCGACAACGACCTCGGCGTGCTGATCCTGCACCGCGCCGAGTTGCACTCCTGCCTGCTCGCAGCGCTGCCCCGGGGCGCCGTCCGGACCGGTGCCACGGTCGTCGACGTCGAGCAGACCGACTCGTCCGCGACCGTCATCCATCGCACGGAACACGCCGGGCAGCAGCGCCTCACCGCCGCGCTGGTGGTGGTCGCCGACGGTGTCCGGAGCCGGGTTCGAGCCGCGATCCTGCCCCGCGCCGGTGCACCGGCCTACGCAGGCTTCACCGCATGGCGCGGGGTGACCGGCGACCGCTGTGCGCTGCCGCGCCAGTCGGAGTCCTGGGGGCGTGGCGCCGTGTTCGGATTGACGCAGCTCCCCGACGGGCGGGTGTACTGGTTCGCCACCGCCAACGAGCGGCCCGGGGGGCGGCATGCCGACGAGAGGGCCGAGGTCCTCCGTCGTTTCGGGTCCTGGCATCCGCCGATCGGTGAGATCGTGCGCAGCACCGATCCCGAGGCCGTACTGCGGCACGACATCTACTCCCATCCCCGGCCGCTGGCGGAGTTCACCCTCGGGCGCGTCGCACTCCTCGGCGACGCCGCGCACGCCGTCACCCCCAACCTCGGGCAAGGTGGGGGCCTCGCCCTGGAGGACGCCGTCGTCCTCGCTTCCGAACTCGCCGGAGATGGTCCCGTCAGCCGGGCGCTGGCCCGCTACGACGCCGCTCGGCGACCCCGCGCCGAGCGGATCTCGGCGCTCTCCCAGCGGATCGGTCGTCTGGCCCAAGCCGAGAACCCGATCCTCACGACACTGCGTGACACACTCGTCGCGCTCACCCCGAGCACGGTCTCGGCGAGGAGTCTGGCCCGCACTGCCGCATGGCGACCGCCGTCCCCGGGGCCCGGCGGATCCGGTCCGATGAGGCAGGACGACGCGTCGTAGCCGCACGCCGGGATCGGGCGGGAGGCCTCGTCGAGGCCGGTGCCGGCCGGTCGAACCGGGATCCGCTCCCCGGGCGCGCGGCACGGGGCTCGCGGAGCCAACGGAACCATGGGTAGGGTTCGACGACACCGGAGCGGCCTGATGACACCGCTCCCCGGTGAGTACGACCCCGTCCGGGCCTCGTCTCGCGTCCCACGCGTGCAGCCCGGGACCGTTTCGCACCCGTCTCGGTGGTGCCGTCATCAGGAGCTCAGATGCTCGACCGTCTTCCTGCTCTCGCCCTGTCCGAGCGCGGAGCGTCCCGCCCCGATCCGGTCGTTCTCGGCGGCGTCCCGGTCCTACCGATGCCCGAGCACGTCGTCGAGGCGGTCCGGGCCGTCGCGGGCACGCCGTTCCCGCGGCTCAGCCGGGGATCGCCCACCCTGCGCGCGGCGCTCGCCGCGCGCATCGGCGCGGACGACCCGGAACGCGAGCTGCTGATCACCCACGGCGCCCAGCACGGCATGAGCGTGGCGCTGCGCGCGCTGCTCGCCCCCGGCGACGAGGTGCTGGTCCCGACCCCGACCTACTTCTTCGACGGCATGGTCCGGATGGCCGGCGCGCACCCGGTGCACGTCCCGGCCCGTGCCGACGACGGCTGGGCGGCCGACCCGGCGGCGCTGGCGGCCGCGATCACCCCCGCCACCCGCGCGCTGCTGCTCTGCAACCCGAACAACCCGACCGGCCACACCCCCACCCGTGGCCGGCTCGCCGAGCTCGTCGACCTCGCGGCGCGGCACGGGCTCGTCGTGCTCTCCGACGAGTCCTACGAGCGCTACGTCCACGACGGACCCGGCTACGTCCCGCTCCAGTCGCTGCGCGACCGACACCCGGACCTGGTGACGGTGACGAGCCTGAGCAAGAACTACGCGTTCAGCCACTGGCGGGTCGGCTACGTGCACGCCCCCGCGCCGCTGCTGGACCGCGTGCACACCGCGTTCGAGTGGGACGCGATCAACGTCGGGGACATCCCGCAGGCGGCCGCCGAGGCGGCGGTCACCGGCCCGCAGGAGTGGCTCGACGCGGTGTTCGGCCTGTTCCGCGGCAAGCGGGACCTGCTGGTCGAGACGTTGCGGACGGCGGACGTGCCGGTCGTGCCACCGACGGCGGGCATCTTCGCCCTCGCCGACCTGTCCCGGATCGGTACGGGCAGGCAGCTGGAGGACGAGCTCCTGACCCGGGGGATCGTCGCGCTCGCCGGCGACGCGTTCGGCGGCCCCGCCGGCCACGCCCGGCTGCTCTACGGCGGCCCGGACGCCGGCATCGTCGAGCTCGGACGCAGACTCGCCTGATCAGAGGGGGAGTGCGATCGGGGCGCTGGTCACCGCGGCACTCGCGGTCAGCGCCCCGATGATCTCCCGCTGCGCCGACGCCGTCCGCCGGGCCATCGCGGCGCGCGCGGTGTCCGGCTCCCGGGCGACGATCGCGTCGACCAGGGCCCGGCGCTCGTCGATCCTCCCCGGTGGCATCGACGGGTCCAGCTTCAGCGCCAGCCGGACCACGCGCTCGATCTCGTCCAGCGCGTCGACCGCGGCCGCGGCGAGCCGGGCGTTGCGGCACCCGTTGGCGATGATCGACTCGAACTCGTAGTTGTGCCGGAACCGCTCCTCGAAGCGGGGTCCGCCGAGCTGTCCGTCCTCGTCGTCGACGCACAGCTCCTGCAGCCGGTCCGCCTCGGCGGCCGAGAGGCCGTGCCGCGCGGTCAGCGACGCGGTCTCGGACTGCAGCAGCGAGCGCATCGCGCACAGATCGCCGACGTCGCTGAGCGTCACGGCCGAGACCACGTACCCGGCGCGGGGCTGCGGGGTGACCAGCCCGTCGCGGTGCAGCCGGGCGAGCGCCTCGCGGACCGGGGTCTTGCTCAGCCCGAACTCGCGGGCGACCGCCTGCTCGGAGAACTGGGTGCCCGGCGGGCGCCGGAGCTCGATGATCGACCGCTTCAGCCGGCGGTACGCCGTCTCCATCAGCCGGTCGGCGGGGGGTGGTTCGCGGAGCAGATCCGGCTCGTAGCGCACCGTCGCACGGTAACAGCGCACGGCGATTGACATATGTTTCCGCGAAATCAATATGTCAGCAGGGTCTCGCTGAGATCTCAGAACGCTCCTACTGTGCATCTCACCCGGCGTCGCCGTCATCACGACGCCGGATCCGCAATGGCAGCGCGCAGACGGAGGTCGTTCGTGGCCCACCCACCCCCCGCCGGCTGGCGGGTAGGCGCCGACGTCGGAGGGACCTTCACCGACGTCGTCGCGCTCGGCTCCGGCGGACGGATCGTCCCCATGAAGGTCCTCTCGACCCCGCCGGCCTTCGGCGAGGGTGTCGTCACCGCGACCACGACCGCGGTGCAGGCCGCCGGCGTGACCGCGGCCGACGTCACCGAGATGCTGCACGGCACCACGGTCGCCACCAACGCGATCCTGGAGAAGGACGGCGCGGTGACCGCGCTGGTCACCACCGGCGGCTTCCGGGATGTGCTCGAGCTCGGGCGGCTGCGCCGGCCGACGCTCTACGACCTCGGCTGGACCAAGCCGGCCCCGCTGGTGCCCCGGCGTCGCCGGTTCGAGCTCGACGGCCGGATCCACGCCGACTCCACGGTCGACCCGGCCGCGTCGGCCGAGGGGATCACGCAGGTCGCCGAGGAGATCCGGGGCTCCGGCGCCGCGTCCGTCGCGGTGTGCCTGGTGAACTCGCACCTGCGTGCCGACGAGGAGCGGCGGGTCGCCGCGGAGCTCGGCCGGCTGCTCCCGGGCGTCTACGTGACCGCCTCGGTGGACCTCGGCGCCGAGCCCGGGGAGTTCGAGCGCACCAGCACCGCGGTGGTGAACTCCTACGTCGGCCCCACCGTCCAGGACTACCTGACCGTGCTCGAGCGCGACCTGGTCACCGCCGGGGTCACCGCCCCGCTGCTGGTGATGCAGTCCGGCGGCGGGCTGCTGGACGCGGAGAAGGTCGGCCGACGCCCGGTCGAGATCATCGAGTCCGGCCCGGCGGCCGGCGTGACCGCGGTGGCGGCGCTGGCCCGCGCGATGGACCTGCCCGGGGTCGTCGCCTTCGACATGGGCGGCACGACGGCCAAGGCCTCGCTGATCGAGGACGGGTCCCCGTTCGTCTCGGCCGACTACGAGGTCGGCGGCGGCATGAACGTGGCCCGCGGACTCGGGTCCGGCGCCGGCTACCCGGTGCGGGCGCCGTCGATCGACATCGCCGAGATCGGCGCCGGTGGCGGCAGCATCGTGCGCACCGACGCCGCCGGGGCGCTGCACGTCGGGCCGTCCAGCGCGGGCTCGCGCCCCGGCCCGGCCGCCTACGGCAACGGCGGGGAGCGGCCCACGCTGACCGACGCCAACGTCGTCCTCGGCTACCTGAACCCGGAGTCGATCGCCGGGGGACGGGTCCGGATCCACCCGGACCTGGCGACCAAGGCGCTCGCCGGCGTCGCCGCCGAGCTGGGCGCCGGGGTGCCGGAAACCGCCCGGGGCGCCTACGACGTCGCCGTCTCCGGGATGACGACCGCGGTCAAGGCCGTCACCAGCGAGCGCGGCCGCGACCCGCGGGAGACGACGATGGTCGCCTTCGGCGGTGCCGGCCCGCTCTACGGCGCCGCGCTGGCCCGCGAGCTGGGCATCGACACCGTCGTCGTGCCTACCCACCCCGGCCTGTTCTCCGCGCTGGGGCTGCTCGTCGCCGATATCGAGCGGCACGCCTCGGCCGCCCACGACCCCGACCGGGCCGGCGCGCCGGCGATCGCGGGGGAGTTCGACCGGCTGGCCGCCGTCGTCGACGCCGAGCTGCGCTCCGCGGTCGCCGACCGCGAGGTCGTCGTCGAGCGGTTCCTGGACATGCGCTACCGCGGCCAGCGGTTCGAGCTCCGGGCACCGCTGCCGTCCGGGCCGGTCGACGAGGCGGCGCTGGCCGCCGCCCGCGAGTGGTTCCACGCCGAGCACCGGCGGACGTACGGTCGCCGGGGCCCCGACGCCCTGGTCGAGATCGTGACCCTGCGCGTGATCGGGCGGGTCGAGGCCGGTGTCCGGCTGGACGCCGCGCTCGCCGCGCCGCTCCCGCCGGCCGCCCCGGAGAGCCGCCGGCGATGCTTCTTCGACGGCCGGGAGGTCGACGTCGCGGTCGTCGGCCGCGCCGCGCTGGACGCGACGCCCCGGTCCGGCCCGCTCGTCGTGGAGGACATGGACTCGACGACGCTCGTGCCCCCCGGCGCGTCGGCGCACCGCGACCAGCTCAACAACATCGTCATCTCCTGGAGTCGACCGTGATCCGCGACGCCGCGACCTTCGAGGTCTTCCGCAACGCCGTCACCGGTGCCGCCGACGAGATGGCGATCACCGTGCTGCGCACCGCGCACAGCCAGATCGTCGCCTCGAGCATGGACTTCTCCGCCGCGCTGTGCGATGCCGACGGGCGGACCATCGCCCAGGCCAACACCTGCCCGGTGCACCTCGGGTCGATCCCCGAAGCGATGGACGCGGTGCTGGAGCGCTTCGGCGACACGCTCGCCGACGGCGACGTCTACATCCTCAACGATCCCTCGCTCGGCGGGATGCACCTGCCCGACGTCTTCGCGGTGACCCCGGTCTTCGCCGACGCCGTGCTGGTCGGGTTCGCGGTGAGTGTCGTCAACCACGCCGATGTCGGGGGATGGGCGGCCGGTTCGATGGCCGTCCAGTCGACGACCGTCTTCGCCGAGGGGGTGCAGATCCCGCCGTCCCGGCTCGTCGAGGCCGGCCGGACCAACGAGACGTTCCTCGAGCTGATCCTGCGCAACGTGCGCGAACCCGAGCTGTTCCGCGGCGACCTCGAGTCCCAGCTCGCCGCCAACCACACCGGGGCCCGCGGACTGCGGGAGCTGGTGGAGCGCCACGGCACCGGGGAGTTCGGCCGGCTCGTCGACGAGCTGCTGGACTACTCCGAGGCCCTGCTGCGCGCCGAGCTCGACGGCGCGGTCGCGGGCACCTACGAGTTCGCCGACCAGATCGACGACGACGGGCTCGGCGGCGACCCCATCCCGTTCCGGGTCCGGGTCACCGTCGACGCCGACGGCCTCGGGTTCGACTTCACCGGCAGCTCGCCGCAGGTGGCCTCGGCGCTCAACGCGACCGCGTCGTTCACCCGCTCCGGGTGCTACGCCGCGGTGCAGGGACTGCTCGCCGCCGACATCCCGGCCAACAGCGGCTTCCAGCGGGTGTTCCGCTTCGAGATCCCCACCGGCTCCATCCTCGACGCGAACCGGCCCGCCGCCCGCGGCGCGCGCGGGCTCGTCGCCTACCGGCTCATCGACACCGTCCTCGGCGCGCTCGCGCCCGTCTTCCCCGACCGCACCCCCGCGGCCGGCGACGGCGGGCCGAACTCGGTGGTGATCGGCGTGACCGGCGACGACGGCTCCTCCACCGTGCTCTGGGACGTCCTGTGCGGAGCCTGGGGAGCCCGGCCGGACCAGGACGGCATCGACGGGATCAGCCCGCTCGGCGCCAACCTCGCCAACACCCCGGTCGAGGACATCGAGCGCTCCGGGCACGTCCGCATCGACGGCTACGGCTACCTCACCGACTCGGCGGGCGCCGGCCGCTACCGCGGCGGGCTCGCCACCTTCCGGGACATGACCGTCCTCGCGCCGTGGGCGACCGTCCAGATCCGGTCCGACCGGCGCACGTCGCTGCCCTACGGTCTCGCCGGCGGCCGGGACGGCACGCCGTCGGCGAACCTGCGCGACCCCGGCCCGGACGAGGTCCTCCTCGAGACCAAACCCCACCTCACGATGGTCGCCGGGTCCCGGCACCGGCAGACCACGGCCGGCGGGGGCGGGCACGGCGACCCCTTCACCCGCGACCCCGGGGCCGTGCTCGACGACGTCCTCGACCACAAGGTCAGCCCCCGCGGCGCCCGCGAGGACTACCGCGTCGTCGTCACCGGCGACGGGCGCATCGACCACCCCGCCACCGCACTCCTCCGCTCGGCCCGCTGAGGCCACACACCGGAAGGCCACTGTCATGAGCAGCAGTGACGTCACGGGCACGGATCCGGAGATCCAGGACGAGGCCGAGCGCCGCCTGTGGCGCCGGATCGCCTGGCGCATCATCCCGATCGTCGGCCTCGCCTATCTGATGAGCTACATCGACCGGGCCAACCTCGGGTACGTCGCCCAGCCGATGTCCCGCGAGCTCGGTCTCGACGCGGCCCAGATCGGCCTGGCCGGCGGGTTGTTCTTCATCGGCTACATCCTGGTCGAGGTGCCGAGCAACATGGCGCTGCGCCGCTTCGGGGCCCGCAAGTGGATCACGCGGATCATGGTCACCTGGGGCCTGATCACCGCGCTGACCGCCTATGTGGACTCCGCGGCGCACCTGTACCTCGCCCGGCTGGCCCTGGGCTTCGCCGAGGCCGGGCTCGCCGCCGGCATCCTGCTCTACCTGACCTTCTGGTTCCCCCGGAAGGTGCGGTCCTGGGTGATGGCGACGTTCTTCCTGATGATCCCGCTGTCGTCGATCGTCGGTGCCCCGCTCGCCGCGGCCCTGCTGTCCTGGGGCGACATCCTGTTCCCCCTGTCCGCGTGGCGGTCGCTGTTCCTGGTCGAGGGGGTGTTGACGCTGATGGTCGCGGTGGTCGTCTTCTGCCTGCTGCCGGACCGTCCGTCCGACGCGAAATGGCTGTCCGACGACGACCGCGCACGGGTCGAGGCCGCGCTGCAGGCCGACGAGGAGAAGCGCGCCGCCAGCGGTGCGATCAGCGGGTTCGGGGCCTCGATGCGCAGCGGCCGGGTGTGGGTGCTCGCGATCGCGTTCTTCACCGTGGTCTTCGGCCTCTACCCGCTCGCCTTCTTCCTCCCGACGATGATCTCCACGATCAGCGACGCCGCCGGAGGCGACGTGAACAGCGTGCTCGTCTCGGCGATCCCCTCGGCCTTCGCGATCATCGTGATGATCATGTGGTCGCGGGTCTCGGGCCGGCTCAGCGCGGTCACCGCCACCGTCGTGCCGATGGCCGTCGGTGCCGCCGGGCTGGTGCTCGCGACCGCCGCGGGCAGCGGGTATCTCTTCGTGGCGGCGGTGTGCCTGAGCACCGCCGGGATCTACAGCGCGATGCCGCAGTTCTGGCGGATCCCGCCGCTCGCGCTCACCGGCGCGGCGGCGGCCGCCGGGATCGCGGTGATCAACTCGGTGAGCAACCTGTCCGGCTTCGTCGGGCCGTACGTCACCGGCGCGATCCACGACGCCACCGGCAGCTACACCTGGGCGCTGCTGACGATCGCCGCGGTCATGGTGGCCGGCATAGGCGTCGTGCTGACCACCGGGCGGCGCATCGAGACGACCATGGACCGCTGACCCGGGTGGTCGGGACCCCGACGCGGTGTCGCAGCGATCCACTGCCGGATCCCGTGCTGCGAGTGGTGGGCGTCACTCGGGGTTGAGTGTGCCGCTGCGGCATGACCTGTACTGCGTTCACACGAGCAACAGAGTGGACGACGAGGGCAGGACGACCATGTTCGACGTGCAGCACACGACCGACCGACCGGCGCGTCCGGCGGCACGCGGCCGTCCGACGGTGAGCGTCGTCGTCCCCGTCCGCAACGAGGCGAAGAACCTCGAGGTCGTCCTGCCGGCGCTCGCCGCGGTGCGTCCCGCACTGCACGAGATCATCGTCGTCGACAGGCACTCCACGGACGGCTCGCTCGACACGGCCCGTCGGGTGCTGCCGTCGGTGCGGACCCTCACCCAGACCCGCAGGGGCAAGGGCAACGCGCTGGCCTGCGGTTTCGCCGAGGTGACCGGGGACATCGTGGTCATGTTCGACGCCGACGGCTCGGCCGATCCCGCGGAGATCCCGGCGTTCGTCGCCGCGCTGGTGGCGGGGGCCGACTTCGCCAAGGGCAGCCGGTTCACCGCGGGCGGCACAGCGACGACATCACCGCGCTGCGCAGGGCCGGCAACCTCGGTCTCAACGTCGTCGCCAACGCGTTGTTCGGCACGTCCTACACCGACCTCTGCTACGGCTACAACGCGTTCCGGGCCGATCTGCTGCCGGTGCTCGATCTCCCGGCGACGGACGCCCCGGCCCCGGCCGCGGGCATGCTGTGGGGCGACGGTTTCGAGATCGAGACGGTGCTCAACTGCCGGATCGCGGCCGCCGGTCTCGCGATCACCGAGGTCCCGTCGGTCGAGCGCCACCGGATCTTCGGCGACA
This sequence comes from Pseudonocardia autotrophica, assembly GCF_003945385.1. NCBI lineage: Bacteria > Bacillati > Actinomycetota > Actinomycetes > Pseudonocardiales > Pseudonocardiaceae > Pseudonocardia > Pseudonocardia autotrophica. The sequence continues at coordinate 4,831,218 of NZ_AP018920.1, read as the reverse complement.
CCAACCTGCGTACCTTCGCCGACGGCGCCCGGGTGCTCCGCACCCTGCTCGCCGAGCGCCGGCGCACCTCCCGGACGATCGCCCCGGTGCTGCCGCTGCCGGTGTCCGCCGACGTGCCGGCGCTCCCGCACGCCCGCCGCCCGCAGACGACGACACCCGACGCGCCGGGTCACCGCCGCCACCCGACCACCGACCAGCGTCCTGAAGGGGCCGATCGTGCACTCGCCTGAACCCCGCCCCGGGTCGACCTCGCCGGAGGCCGGCGAGGTCGACCACACGGTGCGGCTCGACCGGTCCGCGCTCGACGCCACCCGGCCGTTCGGCGCCCACCTGCGGATGAGCTGGTGGAAACCGCTCGTCCTGCTCGTGACGCTGCCGGTGGTGCTGGTGCTCACCCAGTGGCTCGCCTTCCTGTTCGTCGGCGTCGTCGTGGGCAGCGACGATCCGCTGTCCACCGAGTTCACCCCGTCGAAGTCCCTGGCGGCCAATCTCGCCATCGGGGTGACCGGCCTGGTGGCGGTCCTGCTGCTGGTGTGGATGACCCGGGTGCCCTGGCGAGCACTGTTCAGCCTCCGGCGGGCGTTCGACCCGCGGCGACTGGCCCACTACTCGCTCGGAGCGGCGCTGCTGGTGGGGGCGGCGATGGCGGTCGTCGCGGTGGTCGCGCCGCAGTCCACCGGCTGGACCAGCTTCGCGATCACCGGCACGACCGTCGCCCTCCTCGCGGTCACCCTGCTCACCACCCCGGTCCAGGCGGCCGGCGAGGAGTTGCTCTTCCGCAGCGTCCTGCTGCCGGCGGCCGCGAGCTGGCTGCGCGCGGTCCGGCCGGCACTGGCGCTCGGGCTCGTGGTGTCGTCCCTGGGGTTCGCCGCGGTGCACGGCTCGACCGACCCGTGGCTGGCCGGCTACTTCACGGTGGTCGGGCTCAGCACCGGACTGATGGCGATCATCAGCGGCGGGATGGAGGCGCCGATCGCCTTCCACGTCGTCAACAACGTCCTGGCCGGCATCATCACCAACGTGATGTCCGGCGGCGGAACCAACACCATCGACCGGACGACCGAGACCGGTGGCCCGTCGCTGCTGATCCTCGCCGTCGCGAACATCGCGATGGTCGCCGTCGTGTGGCGCTACGAACGACGGGCACGCCCGGAGCGGGCCGTCGCCTGACGACCGGACCCGCGCCCCGTTCAGTGCGGGGCGCGGATGCCGTCGACGATCCGGGTCCAGCTCTGCGCGCCGTGCCCGTCGTCGATCGCGCGCCGGTAGTGCGCCTGCACCGCGCGGGGGAGCGCGAGATCGATGCCGGCCTCCTCGCTCGCGGCCACGACGTGATCGGCGGTGGCGCCCATCATGGTCGCGGTGCTCAGGTCACCGGGGTGGTGCCCGGTGTCGATCTGGGTCCACGGCGCGTCCCCGGCCGCCACCATGTCCGGTGTGGCCGCCAGCATCGCGAGCAGCCCGGGCATCACCTCCGATGCGGGCAGGCCCGCGGTGCCGAGCAGTGCGGTCCCGTGCGCGAGCGCCGACAGCCCGGTCAGGAAGACGTCGAGATGGGCCAGGTACATGAGCTGCGCCAGCGCCGGATCGTCGCCGAGCCGGTGCGGTTCGCCGATCGTGGCGAGCACCTGCCGGTAATGCTCGAACGACTCGGCGTCGCCGCTGTAGAACACCGACGCGGCCGGGGTGCCGACCATGGGCGGCGGGACCATCACCCCGCCGACGACGAACTGCGCACCCTGCCCGGCGATCCACCGGGCGGCGTCGCGGGTCCCGGAGGGCCCCTCCGAGCTGAGGTTGACGACGGTGCGCCCGTGCAGGTCGTCGGTGGCCTCGCCCAGGACGTCGTACATCGCCCGGTAGTCGGTGAGGCTGAGGATGATCAGCGGGCTCGCCCGCAGCGCGTCGGACGGGGTCGGCGCGAGCACGGCGCCGTCGGCGACGACCTGCTCGGCCCGCGACGGCGTCCGGTTCCACACGGTCACCCGGTGGCCCGCCCCGAGCAGGGCGCCCACCATGGCCCGGCCCATCGGCCCGAGCCCGATCACGGTCACCGCGGTCATGCCGCGCTCCGTCCCACGCGCAGGCCCTCGGCGATCCGGCCGAGGTCGTCGGCGCCGTGGCCGGCGTCGATCTGCTGCCGGACGAGTGCCCGCAGCAGGTCGACCGGTGCGGGATCGACGCCCTGTTCGCGGCTCGCCCGGCCGATCGTGTCCAGTGCGGCGCCGGTCCAGTCCAGGCTCTGTGGCGGGGCGGAGAAGTCGCCGCTGTCCAGGACCGCCGCAGAGGCCGCGAACGACTCCGTCATCGCCGCCAGGAACGGGGTGGCGCGCTCGGCGAACTCGACGCCGGTGACACCACCGGCCCGCACCATGGCGGCACCGTGCAGGAACCCGGTGAACATCGAGTACATGGCCGCGAGCATCGCGAGATCGAGCAGTGACGCCCGCCCGGCGTCGGCACCGTCGTAGGTGCTCGCCGCCCAGCGGTCCAGCAGCTCCCGGTGGGCGTCGAAGACGGTGCGCGAGCCGCTGTAGAGGATCTGCGCGCCGGGTCCGCCGATCATCGGCGGGGTCGCCATGATCGCCCCGTCCAGATGGGCGATGCCGCGCTCCGCGCTCCAGGACGCCAGCTCCCGCGCCTCGGCGGGGGTGCTCGTCGTGAGGTTGACGATCGTGCGCCCGCGCAGCGCATCCGCCACCGGATCGAGGGTCGCGTGCACGGCGGCGTGGTCGAGGAGACAGACGACGACCGGTCCGCCGGCGGCCACCGCCTCCCGTACGGTCGCCGCCCCGGTCGCGCCGCGGGCGAGCAGGTCGGCAGCGCGCCCCGGGGTCCGGTTCCACAGCGTCACCGGACGGTCGTCGTCGAGCAGGGTGCCGGCGAGTGCGCGGCCCATCGCGCCCGTCCCGAGGAGGGTGACGGGAAGTTCCGTGTCGGTCATGGAGGTCGTTCTTCCTTCTTGAGTTCGCCGTATCTGTTCCTCCATGCTGGGCGGGTACTACAGAGGTCGGAAGTACCCACTATTTACTGCGGTACTTACCTATTGGTAAGTGAGGAGCGCACAATGACGGCTTCGGACAGGTGCGGTCCCTACATCTGCGGCATCGACGCGGCGCTCGACGTCGTCAGCGGCAAGTGGAAGGGGCTCATCCTCTGGGAGCTCGACGAGCACGGCGTCCGGCGGTTCGCCGAGCTGCGCCGGGCGCTGCCCGGGGTGAGCGAGAAGATGCTGACCCAGCACCTGCGTCAGCTGGAGGAGGACGATCTGGTGCATCGCCGGGTGCACGCGGAGGTCCCGCCGCGGGTGGAGTACTCGCTGACCGAGCACGGTCGCACGCTCAACGCCGCCCTCGGTCCGCTCGGTGAGTGGGGCCGGGACCGGATCGCCCGCGAGCAGCGCACCATGGTCGACCACCCCGACGCCCCGCTGATGCCCCGCCCCTGACCCGGGCTGCCCCACCTCTGATCCGGGATGTCATCCCCCGGCGCCCGGTACCCGGCGCAGATGCGGGCCCAGCACATCCGGCTCCGGGGTGGACAGCGCCGCGCGCAGGAAGCGGCGCAGCACCGGCGAGTCCTCGTCGGCCCGCCACAGCGCCCCGGTCTCGACGACCGGGGTGTGCTGGCGGGCCGGTCGCGCGACCAGCCCCGGCCACAGCAGCGAGGTGACCTGGGCGGGTAGCAGCGCGACCCCCGCGCCGCTCTCGACCAGGGACAACGCGTGCAGCACCGAGGTCGCCTCGTGCCGGTGGTCGTAGCCGGCCGGGCCGACCTGGTCCCACACCGCGCGGGTGTGGGCGGCGAGGCCGGCGCCCGTCGTGCTCACCCGCCCGTCGTCGAGCGCGGTCAGGTCCACCCGCTCGTGGCCGGCCGCGGGATGGGCGGCGGGCAGCACGAGCACCAGTGGTTCCCGGGTGACCACCGCGACCTCGAGGCCGCGTGCCGCGCCGAGTGCGTGCCGGCTGCCGCCCGGCCCGGACGGGGGCAGGTGCAGCAGCCCGGCCTGTGCCTCGCGGCGGTGGACGCGTTCGACGGCGTCGTCGTCGGCCAGCTCCAGCAACCGCAGGTCGATCTCGTCGCTCACGGCGACGCCGAAGCGGGGGAGCAGCCGGGGCGACACGGTGTGGCCGATCGCCAGCGTCAGCGATCCCTTCGTGCCCAGCCCGACCGCACGGACCTGGTCGGCGGTCGTCGCCAGATCGGCCAGGATCCGCCGCCCGCGCTCGGCGAGCAGCCGCCCCGCCGCCGTGAGCTCGACGCCGCGGCCGTGCCGGGTCAGCAGCGTGACGCCGAGCTCGCGCTCCAGCGACTGCAGGCGCACCGACAGCGGAGGTTGCGTCATGTGCAGCGCGGCCGCGGCGCGGCTGATCGACCCCTCGGTGGCCACGGCGAGGAAGCACTCCAGCGCGCGCACATCCATACAGCGAGCATATATCGGAGTTCCGTAACTCGTATTGGACGAATAGGCGGCCGGTGTCGATACTTCCGGTAGTGACCTGGGGCATACCCGAACGGCCCCGAATCCCGACCCGAGGCGGCGTGACGACGATGCACGACACCACCGGACCGACCCTGCACACCGACGTCCTGGTCATCGGCAGCGGCCCCGCGGGTGCCTCGGCCGCGCTGTTCCTCGCCACCTACGGCGTCGACCACATGGTGATCACCAAGTACCGCTGGACGGCGAACACCCCGCGAGCGCACATCACCAATCAGCGCACGGTGGAGATCCTGCGGGACATGGGGATCGAGCAGGACATCACGACCCAGGGCGTGCCGTCGCACCTGATGGGCGACACCGTGTTCTGCACGGCGCTCGCCGGTGACGAGATCGGCCGCGTGCGGACCTGGGGCACCCACCCCGAGCGGCGGGCCGACTACGTCATGGCGAGCCCGTCGGACAACTGCGACCTGCCGCAGACCCTGCTCGAACCGATCCTGGTCGGGCACGCGGCCGAGCGGGGCAGCCGCATCCGCTTCGACACCGAGTACGTCGGTCTCGAACAGGACGACGACGGCGTCTCGGTCGCGGTGCGGGACCGGCTCTCCGGCGCCGGCTACACGATCCGTGCGAAGTACGTCATCGGAGCCGACGGTGGCCGGAGCCAGGTCGCCCGGGACATCGGGCTCCCGTTCGAGGGGCGGATGGACCTCGCGGGCAGCATGAACATCGTCTTCCACGCGGACCTGTCCCGGTTCGTCGAGCATCGCCCGAGCGTCCTGTACTGGGTGCTCCAGCCCGGCTCGAACATCGGCGGGATCGGGATGGGCCTGGTCCGCATGGTCCGGCCCTGGGACGAGTGGCTGGTGGTGTGGGGCTACGACATCGACGAGCCGCCGCCGCAGGTCGACGACGCGATGGCCACGAAGATCGTGCACGATCTCGTCGGCGACGACACGGTGCCGGTCACGATCCGGTCGACGTCGCTGTGGGGCAACAACAAGATGTACGCCACCCGGTACCGCTCCGGCAGGGTGTTCTGCGCGGGCGACGCGGTGCACCGGCACCCGCCGTCGAACGGGCTCGGCTCCAACACCTCCGTGCAGGACTCCTACAACCTCGCCTGGAAGCTCGCCGCCGTCCTCTCCGGGCGGGCCGACGAGTCGCTCCTCGACTCCTACGACGCGGAGCGCGCACCGGTCGGTGCGCAGATCGTGCTGCGCGCCAACAAGTCCATCGAGGAGTTCGGCCCGATCTTCGACGCGCTCGGGGTGGGCGGCGGCGAGGACCCGGCCACCCAGCAGGCCAACATGAGCGCCCGGTTCGGGTCGACCCCCGAGGCGGAGAAGCAGCGCCGCGCGCTGCGCGAGGCACTGGAGCTGAAGAACTACGAGTTCAACGCGCACGGCGTCGAGCTCGGCCAGCGCTACCGGTCCGGCGCGGTCGTCCCGGACGGGTCGCCGGAGCCGGAGTACGTGCGGGACCCGGAGCTCTACCACCATCCGACGACCTGGCCGGGCGCCCGGCTGCCGCACTGCTGGCTCGGCCGCGGCGGCCACCGCGTCAGCACCCACGACGTGACGGGCAAGGGGCGGTTCGCCCTGCTCACCGGGATCTCCGGTGAGCGCTGGGCGGACGCTGCGGCGCAGGCGTCGCAGCGGTGGGGGGTGCAGGTCGACGCGCACGTGATCGGCCCCGGCCGTGAGTTCACCGATCTCTACGACGACTGGTCCCGGCTGCGCGAGGTGTCGGAGGCCGGCTGCGTGCTCGTCCGGCCGGACGCGCACGTCGGATGGCGGTCGCACGACCTGCCCGCCGATCCGGCCGGGGCGCTCTCGGACGCGCTCGGCTCGATCCTCGGCCGGACCCGCTCGCCGCAGCAGCAGGAGGTATCGCGATGACCACCGGTTTCGTGCACACCACCGCGCCGTCCCGGATCGTGTTCGGGGCGGGAACGCTCGAGACGGTCCCGCAGGAGGTCACCCGGCTGGGCCGGGAACGCGTCCTCGTGCTGGCCTCGCCCGAGCTCGCCGAGGCAGGCGACCGGATCGAGAAGGCGCTCGGCCCGCTCGCCGTCGCCCGGTTCGACGGCGCCGCCATGCACACCCCGGTGCCGGTGACCGACGAGGCGGCGGAGCTGCTGCGGGCGGTGTCGGCCGACTGCGTCGTCGCCGTCGGCGGCGGCTCCACCACCGGACTGGCCAAGGCGCTCGCCGCGCGTACCGGGATCGACCAGGTCGTCGTGCCCACCACCTACGCCGGATCCGAGGTCACCCCGGTGCTGGGGGAGACCGCCGACGGCGTGAAGACGACGCGGTCCTCCCCGGACATCCTCCCGGAGACCGTCGTCTACGACGTCGAGCTCTCCGCCGGGCTGCCGGTACCGGTCGCGGTGACGAGCGCGGTGAACGCACTCGCCCACGCGGTCGAGGCCCTCTACTCCCCGGACGCGAACCCGGCGATCGACGCGCTCGCGCTCGACGCGATCCGCCGGCTCGCGACCGGACTGCGCCGGCTCGGCGACGGCACCGACGACCTCGCGACCCGCTCCGAGCTGCTGCAGGGCGCCTGGCTGGCCGGGACGTGTCTGGGCGCGGTCGGGATGAGCCTGCACCACAAGCTCTGCCACACCCTCGGCGGCAGCTTCGACCTGCCGCACGCACCGACGCACACGGTCGTCCTCCCGCACGCCATGGCCTACAACGCCGCTGCGGCCCCGGCGGCGATGGCGCGCGTCGCGGAGGCGCTCGGCGTCGCCGACGCACCGTCGGGCGTGTACGACCTCGTGGTGCGCGCGGGCGGCCCGACCGCGCTGGGCGACCTCGGGCTCGCCGAGTCCGACATCGCCGTCGCGGCCGGGATCGCCGTCGAGAAGCCCTACCCCAACCCGGCCGAGCTGACCCGCGACGGCATCGAGGGGCTGCTCCGCGACGCCTGGGCGGGACAGCGGCCGCGGAGCTCGCCCGCGGCGGCCGCCGGCCGGATCACCGAGCAGGCCGTCGCGTCGTTCGCCGGCACCCCCGATCCGCGGCTGCACCGGCTGCTCACCGAGCTGGTTCCGCGGCTGCACGACTTCGCCGTCGCCACCGGACTGACCCAGGACGAGTGGGCGGCCGGCATCGACTTCCTGACCCGGACCGGGCACGTCACCACGGCGACCCGCCAGGAGTTCATCCTGCTCTCGGACACCCTCGGGCTCTCCAGCGTGGTCGACCTGCTCACCCACTCCCGCACCCCGGACAGCACGCCGTCCGCGGTGCTCGGGCCCTTCTACGTCGAGGGGCCGCCCGAGCTCGCGGCCGGCGCGGACATCGCGGCGGGCCTGCCCGGTACCCCGCTGTTCGTGGACGTGGCGGTGACCGGGACCGACGGGACACCGATCCCGGACGCCGTCGTCGACGTCTGGCAGTCCGACGACAACGGTTTCTACGACGTCCAGCTGCCCGATGTCGACGGCCCGGTCCTGCGGGCCCGGTTCCGCACCGATCCCGGTGGAGCGCTGCGGTTCCGGTCGATCCTGCCCCGTGAGTACCCGGTCCCCGACGACGGCCCGGTCGGCGAGATGCTCGCCGCGACCGGGCGGCACCCCTACCGTGCACCGCACCTGCACTTCATGATCGACGCTCCGGGATACGCCCGGCTCATCACCCAGCTGTTCGTGCGCGGTGGCCGCTATCTCGACTCCGACGCCGTCTTCGGGGTGAAGGACGATCTGGTCGTCGACTTCGCCGAGCACACGGGTCCGGCTCCGGACGGCCACGACGTCGACGGGCCGTGGCGCTCGCTCGGGTTCACGTTCGTGCTGCAGACCCCGCCCGGAGCGGCCGACGGCGGGTGAGCCGGAACCGGCGGCTCGCCGGCCACCCGGGCGGGCGGTCCCCGCTCCGGGAGCGGGGACCGCCGGGATCGGCCGGGATCAGGACTGTCCGACGAAGCGGAGCAGTGGCTCGTTCACCTCGTCGGCGTGCGTCCAGAGCAGGCCGTGCGGGGCGTCCGGGATCTCGACGTACTCCGCGTCCGGCAGCAGCTCGCGGAACGGGCGTGCGGTCGCGTCGATCGGCAGGATCCGGTCCCCGGTCCCGTGCAGGATGAACACCGGCTTGCCGCTCTCCCGGACGGCCGTGACGTCGGCCCGGAAGTCCTCGATCCAGGACGACACGACCGCGTAGGCGGCGACCGGCGCCGACTTGGTGGCGGTGTTCCAGTTCGCGGTCACGACCTCCTGGCCGATGCGCTTCCCGAGGGTCTCGTCGAGGTTGTAGAAGTCGTTGTAGAACTGGGTGAACCAGGCGAACCGGTCCTCCTTCGCGGTGGCCGCGATGCCGTCGAAGACGTCCTGGGGCAGCCCGGTCGGGTTGTCGTCGGTCCGGACCAGGAACGGCTCCAGCGACGCGAGGAACGCCAGCTTCGCGACGCGCTCGTGGCCGTGCCGGCTGACGTAGCGGGCGAGCTCGCCGGTGCCCATGGAGAAGCCGACGAGTACGACGTCGCGCAGGTCCAGCGTGGTCAGGACGGTGTTCAGGTCGTCGGCGAAGGTGTCGTAGTCGTAACCGCTGCCGACCTTCGTCGAGTCGCCGAAGCCCCGCCGGTCGTAGGTGATGACGCGATTGCCTGCGGCGATGAGTGCCCGCTCCTGACGTTCCCAGCTCGCCCCGTCGAGCGGGTAGCCGTGGATCAGGACGACGGGCCGGCCGCTGCCGCGGTCGGTGTACGCGATCTCGACGGGGACGCTGTTCTCCGCGCCCACGGTGATGGTTGCCATGTGTGGTCCTTGCTCGCGATGTGGAGTCGTGCCGGAGGTGCACCGAGAACACCGTCGTGCGCCGCGCTGTTCCGCGGTGCCACGGACGGATGGCCGGGCACACCGCCTCGGGGGGCGGCGTGCCCGGTCCGGTCGCGGCGTCGGGACCCCCTCGGTGCGACGACGGTAGGGCCGTCGTGCGCGATGCACATCGGTCACCGGATCGGTCGTCGCCGGCGGACCACCACCCTGCGGGTCGGAGCTGCTCGCAGGCCGGGGGTGGTCACAGGTCGAGGACGAGGCGGGGTGTGGCGCTGCGCGAGACGCAGATCATCAGGCAGCTCTGCTCGTCCTGCTCGGCGGCGGTGAGCACGTGGTCCCGGTGGTCGGCGCGGCCGTCGAGGATCGGGGTCTCGCAGCTGCCGCAGATCCCGTCCCGGCAGTCGAAGTCGATGTCGGCCCCGGCCGCCACCGCCCTGGTGAGGATCGACTCGCCCGGCCGCACCACGAACGAGGTGCCGGTGTGGGCGAGCTCGACCTCGAACGGCTGCTGATCGGCGGAGTCGTCCTCGGCGTCGGGTGCTGCGAACAGCTCGTAGCGCACGGCGTCCGGATCGCCCCAGCCCGCGCACTGTTGCTGCACCGCCTCGATCAGGCCGGCGGGCCCGCAGCAGTAGACGAGGGTGCCCGGCTTCGGGTCGTCGAGCAGCCGGCCCAGGTCGGGATGGCCGGCCTCGTCCTGCGGGACGATCTCGACCTCCGGCGGCAGCTCGCCGCGGAAGGCCATCGCGTCGCGGGTCCGCCCGCCGTAGATCATCTGCCACGATCCGCCCCGTCGCCGGACCGCATCCAGCATCGGCAGCAGCGGCGTGACACCGATCCCGCCGGCGACGAACACGTGGTGCGCGGCGTCGACGAGTGCGAAGTTGTTGCGCGGTCCGCGCACAGTGAGCCGGTCGCCGACGGCCGGCTCGGTGTGCAGCCACTCCGAGCCGCCCCGGCTCTGCGGTTCGCGGAGCACACCGATGCGGTAGCGGCTGGTGTCGTCGACGTCGCCGCACAACGAGTACTGCCGGGTCAGCCCGTTCGGCAGCACCAGGTCGAGGTGCGCGCCGGGCGACCAGGGGGCCAGCGCGCCGCCGTCCGGGTCGGCCAGTTCGATCGCGATGACCCCGTCGGCCACGGCCGTGATCGTCCGGACGACCAGATCGCGTTCGGATGTCCCCATGTGCACCTCCGGGACTCAGGAAGCGGTGGGCCAGGAGACACGCAGCTCCTCCAGACCCCGGAAGAAGTAGCTGGCGATGTAGGTCGGTTCCCAGCCCGGCTGGAGGGCGAGCCCGGGAAGGCGCCCGGTCAGCGCCTCGACGGCGAACCTGACCTCGGTCCTCGCCAGGGTCGCGCCGGGGCACCGGTGGATGCCGTGGCCGAACGCGAGATGGTCGCGGACGTTGGGGCGGTCCGGGTCGAGCAGGTCCGGCTCGGGGAAGGTTCGCTCGTCACGGTTGCCGGAGCCGAACAACAGCAGCAGGGCGCTGCCCGCCGGGAGATCGACGCCGCCGAGCCGGGTGTCGCGGGTCGTCACCCGCATCAGTCCGCGGTGCGGGGCGTCGCGCCGCAGGGTCTCCTCGGCCAGCCGCGGGATGATCCGCGGGTTCGTGATCGCCTCCTCCCACCAGCGCCGGTGGGTCAGCATCGCGAGCAGCGTGCTGGTGAGGGTGTCCCGGGTGGTGTCGTGCCCGGCGACCCGCAAGCCGCGGAACACGTACTGGATGTCGGAGTAGCTCATCGGCGGGAAGGCGTCGCCGTCGCCGTGCACCATGTCGGAGATGAAGTCCTCGCGCGGGTTCGCGCGACGGTCCTCGATCAGCGCGGCGATGTAGCGCTCGTACTCGACCATGCGCCGGGCGGCGTCGACCTTGCCGTCGGTCGGCGCGAGCGGGTTCCACAGCAGGACCTGGTCGTCGGTCCAGTCCTGGACGAGATCGACCTCGTCCTCCGGGATGCCGAACACCGCGCTGACGACGGCCTGCACGAACGGGTCGGCGTACTGGGAGAGCAGGTCGGCCGAGCCGTCGGCGGTGAAGGCGTCGATCAGCTCGTCGGCCTTGCGCTTCATCAGCGGCTGGACCGCGCGGATCCGGCGCCCGCCGAAGGCGTGTTCCAGGGTGCGCCGCAGCGGCGCGTGCTCGGGTTCGTCGGTGTTGACGATCGTCGCGCCCTCGGGCGTGCATCCGGCGTCCTCGAAGACCTTCACGACCTCGGGCGGGTTGTTCCAGATCGAGGGGATCGCGTTGCGGGAGGAGTAGGTCGCCGGGTCCTCGACGACCGTCCGCAGGTCGTCGTAGCGGGTGACCAGCCAGGCCCCGAGGGTCGCGCTGAACCGGACCGGCTCGGTGTCGCGGCAGTCCGCGTAGAACGGGTTCGGGTCGTCCCGGTCCGGGGCGACCATCGGGTTGAAGTCGCGGGGGCAGGTGGACGGGGCGGATGTGGAGACGGTGCTGCTCATCAGTCTTCCTCGACTGTGGGTGCAGGTGCTCAGGCGTCGGCCGGCGTGAACTTCTCGCGGTGGATCAGCCGGGGGGCCATCCGCCGGCGTTTGAAGGCCTTCACCCCCGCCTCGACCATCGGTGGCGGACCGCAGAGCCAGCCGGACCAGCCGCGGGCCGACGCGACGTCGTCGACGAAGAGATCGGTCGGGAGACCGGTGCGGTGGGCGGTGCCCGGGGGCGGATCCTCGTGGGACAGGACGGGGACGAAGGTGAACCCCGGGTGGGTCTCGCCGAGGCGGGCCATGAGATCGAGGTCGTAGAGATCGGCGGCGCCGCGGACGCCGTGATACAGCAGGATCTGCCGGCCGGGGTCGCGGGTCAGCGCGGTCCGGGCCAGGGCGATCAGCGGGGCGAGCCCGGTGCCGCCGCCGATCATGACCATCGGTTCCCCGCCGTCCTCGTCGGCGGGGGCCAGGAAGAAGTCACCCAGCGGCCCGGCGGCCCGGACCCGGTCGCCGACGGCGAGCCCGTCGAAGATCCACCGCTCGGTGGCGGCACCGCCCTCGACCAGCCGGACGTGCAGTTCCAGGACCTTGTCCTCGTCGGCGGTGTTGGCCAGCGAGTACTGCCGCCGGACACCGGACCCCGGGACCGCCAGCTCGACGTACTGCCCGGGATGGAAGGCCAGCGGATCGGTCAGGCCCAGCCGCACCCGGCGGGTGTCTCGTGCGATGTCCTCGATGTCGACGACGGTCGTGTCGAGGTCGCGCAACGGATGCGTATCGCGCCCCGCGGTGCCGGCGCCGGGTCCGGAGGGCTCGACGACCGCGTCGGAGCGGAGCCGGGCCTGGCAGGCCAGCGCGAGCCCGGCGGCCCGCTCGTCCGGCGCGAGCGTGTCGGCGGGGGAGTCGCGGTGGTCGACCTCCCCGCGCAGCACCCGCACCTTGCAGGTTCCGCAGGTGCCCTGGTTGCAGGAGTTGGGCATCCACACCCCGCCGCGGAGGAAGGCGTCGAGGATCGCCTGGTCCGGGTGGCACGGCACCTGCTTGCCACCGACGGTCGCCGTGAACACCACCGGCTCAGACCTCCCAGGTGACGTGCAGGCTGGTCGGGCCGCGGAATCCCCAGCCCCAGAACTCGACGTCCGCGCCGGTGTCGCGCTCCAGGTTCGGGACCGACTCGAACAGCTCCTCCAGCGCGATCCGCATGACGTGGTTGGCGTAGTAGATGCCGGCGCACGCGTGGTTGCCCGCGCCGAACGCCAGGTGCGGAAGCGGCGGCCGGTGCAGGTCGAACCGGGTCGGCGCGTCGTACCGACCGGTGTCGTGGTTGGCCGATCCGTAGGAGAGGATCACCGGGGTGCCGGCCGGGAGGTCGATCCCGGCCACCGTGACCGGGCGGGTCGAGATCCGCGCGGTGGCCGACCAGATCGGCGACGTCCAGCGCATGCCCTCGGAGATCGCGCGCGGGATCAGCGTGGGGTCGTCGACGACCTGCTCCATCTGCTCCGGCTCGCCGAACAGCCCGACCAGGGTGGAGGCGATGCCGTGGCCCGGCTCCTGCATGGCGCCGAGCAGGTAGACGTAGATCGTCGGGTAGATGTACTCGCGCTCGCGGGTCCGGCCGGGCGGCATGCCGTCGTGCAGCCAGTGCGAGATGGCGCTGTCGTCGGGGTGGGTGATCCACCGGTCGATCAGCGGGTCGACGGCTGCCTGGATCTCGGCTTTCGCCTGGTCACCCTCGACGAACCCCTCCGGGTTCGCGAACTCGCCGTCCTCGGTCATGGCGGCGTTGGTGAACGACCGGCTCAGCTTGGCGAACCAGTCGCGGAGCGTGTCGGAGTGCACGTCGGTGAGCCCGAGGAGGTCCCCGAGCGAGCGGACGCTGACCGGCTCGCAGTACTGCGAGACCAGCTCGGCCCGGCCGTCGTTCTCGATCCGTTCGAGATGCCGCCGGGCGATCGGGCGGACGAGATCCTCGACGTAGCGGTCCACCTCGATCGGCTGCAGCGCCGGCTCGACCATGCCGCGCAGATCGGTGTGGACGTCACCGTTGACGCCGATGATCGCCGGATGGCCGAAGGTGCGGCCACCGGCGGGGGTGATCACGGCCTCGAAGTCCGGGCTGGTGGCGATCTCCCGGCAGATCTCCGCGGTGGAGGCGACGTAGGAGCCGAGGACCGGGACGTATGCCAGCGGGGCCTCGGCCCGCAGCCGCTCGTAGGTCCGGTACGGGTTGCGCTCCAGCTCGGTCATCGTGACGTCGTTCAGCCACGACAGGTCGGGTGTTGCGGTGTGGTTCAACGTCGTCATCGACGTGACCTCCTTCACTGCGCCGTTCGGGACGGCGAGAAGGTAGGTCCGCGCGGCCGGCCGGGGCGACACCGATCGCGCGGATCCGGTACCGATCGCGCGGAAATCCGTGGAGGCCTGACCTGGGATAAGCTCCCGGGCATGGCCGCACGCAGAGGTGCGCCCCCACGGGACTGGGAGCAGGTGTCGCGCACGGTCGCCGACGCCTATTTCCCGCACGAGCTCACCCCGATCGGCGCGCGGAACGAGCCGCGCCTCACGCTCCAGACCCTCGATCTCGGGCCGGTGCTGCTCGGCTACGTCGGCTGGGGCGCGAACATCGAGATCGTGTGCGACTACCCGGGGGCCTACGAGGTGAACCTGCCGCTGACCGGGCATCTCGTCTCCCGCGGCCGCCGCGGACCGGTCACCTCGGTGGCAGGTCAGGCAGCGGTGTTCCGGGCCGACACGCTGTCGGTGATCAGCCACTGGGATGCGACCTGCACCGTTCTGGGGGTCAAGTTCGACCGGGACTGGCTCGACCTGGAGGCCGAGCGGATCCTGGGCAGCGAACCCGCGCGGGTCGCCGGTGTCATGCCGGACCGGCTCGACCTCGATGCGGGGCCCGGTGAGGACTGGCGGCAACTGGTCAACAGCCTGGCTCCGCTCATGCGCAGGCCGGACGCGTTCAGCGGATCCCCGGCCGTGCGCGAGCAGCTCGCCGGTGCGGTCGCCGCCGGTTTCCTGCTGACCAGCTGCCCCGACCTGGGCCACGGGCCCATCGCGCGGCCGCGCACGATCTCCCGGGTGGTCGACGCGGTCCGGGACGACCCGGCCCGCACGTGGACGGTGGCGGACATGGCTGCGATCGGGAACACGACGGTGCGCCGGCTCCAGGAAGGTTTCCAGGAGTGGATCGGCTGCCCGCCGACGGAACACCTCACCGTGGTGCGGTTGCAGCGGGCCAAGGCCGATCTCGAGGACCGCACCGAGCTCTCGGTGAGCGACGTCGCCGCGCGCTGGGGGTTCTCCAGCCCGAGCCGGTTCGCCGCCGCGTACCGGCGTCGCTACGGCCACCCGCCGTCCGCAGCACGGCGCGGTACCCGGCGCTGAACCACCGGGTACCGCGGCGCCGGTCAGGGATGCGGGCCGCCGCCGAAGCCGGTCCAGCGCAGCTCCGGGGGCAGGTGCCCCATGTCGTTGTAGAGCACCAGGGTCGGTGCCGCGCCCGGCCGGTACTCGATCACGGTGAGCGATGCGTTGCCCGGGTTGAGACCGAGCCAGCGGGCGGGTGGTGCGTCGAGCGCGTGCCGCACCAGCCAGGCGATCGGGTAGGCGTGCGTGACCAGTACCTCGTGCGTGTCGGTGCCGGTGGGCCGGGTGAACCGGCCGGTCAGGGCGGCCGCGCGGGCGGCGCCGTCGGCGGCCTCGGCGGCGTCGTAGCCGTCGAAGAAGCCGGCCCACTCCGCGGGCGGGGCGCCGGGCACGTGCGGTACGTGATCGACGAGCTCGTCCGCCTCGTGCACTCCGGCACCGGGCAGGTACTCGGCGAGGATCTGCGCGGATCGGACGGCCCGGGGCAGCGGCGAGTGCCACACGGCGCCGATCGGCAGCGCGGCCAAGCGGGTGCCGAGCAGCTCGGACTGCCGGTGTCCGTCGTCGGTGAGCCGGCCGAACGGATCGGCGGCTCCGTGCCGGACGAGATGCAGGCGGCGCGCGGGCATCAGCGGTTCTCCTCTGTTCGCAGAGCCGTGTGCGCGTCGTGCAGGCGGTCCGGTCCGGGACGCGGGGTGTGGTCACCGGAGATCTCGTCGGCCCAGTCGAGGAGCCGGTCGCGGTGCGGGCCGGCGTCGTCGACGACGGCGCCGGCGTGCCCGAGGACGACCTGGCCGGTCGTCCCGTCGATGGTGATCACCGTGCCCTCGGCGAGGGTGCCCGTGCGGGTCGTGACCGTCCCGGCGACCGGGTCGACGTCGAGATCGGCGGCGCCGACGACCGCGGGCCGGCCCAGCGCCCTGGCGACGACCGCGGCGTGGCAGGCGGGCCCGCCGCGGGTGGTGAGGATCCCGACGGCCGCCGCGAGGCCGTGCATGTCGTGCGGCGAGGTCTCCGGCCGGACCAGCACGACCGGGCCGCCGGCGGCGTAGCGGACCGCCGCGTCCGCACTGGTCGCCACCCGGCCGGACACCACTCCCGGGCACGCCCCGATGCCCTGCCCGGCGACGACGTCGGCGCCGGTCGGCGCGAGCGTCGGTGTCCGGGCCCGGTCGAGGTCCCGCTCGGTGGTCCGCCGCACCGCTTCCGGCCGGTCGATCAGGCCGTCGTCGGCGAGGTCCACCGCGATCCGCAGCGCCGCGAGCCCGGTGACCTGGGCCGGGCGGAGCTGGAGGAACCACAGCCGGCCGGACTCGTAGGTGAACTCGACATAGCAGGGTCGCCGCAGCCGGCGTTCGGCCCGGTCCAGGGCGGTGGTGAGCGCCGCCCACACCGCGGGTTCGCGCCCGGCCAGCTCGCCCAGCGGACGGGTCCGGACCCGTCCGGAGACGACGTCGTCGCCCCGGTGTCCGAACAGGACGTCGCCGAACGGTGCCGGCGCACCGGTGTTCGGGTCCCGGCTGAAGGCGACCCCGGATCCACTGTGGTCGTCGCGGGCGCCGTCGACCATGACCTGCACGATTGCGGCGGTACCCCGGTCGTGCGGGATGTCGTGCAGCGTCCGGTAGGTGCGGGCGCGGGGCGAGTCCCAGGAGGTGAACACCTCGCGCAGCGCGTCCGCGAGTGGCGCGTTCGGTCCACCGGGGTGTACGGCGACGTCGAGGACCGTGCGCATCATCCCGGGCATCGAATCGGCCGCACCGGAGCGGACCGAGACCTGCTGCGGCAGGGAGCCGAGGGCGCTGGTCACCTCCTCGACGAGCCCATCGGGGAGCCGGCCGGTGCCGAGGACGCCGCGACAGACCTCGGTGGTGACGACGACGGCGGCCGGCACCGGCAACCCGAGCCGGTGCAGCTCGGCCAGCCCGCGGGCCTTCGCGCCGATGCTCGCGGCCGGTTCGTCGAGCTGCGCGGAGACGGTGTGCACCCGGCTCATCGCGGGATCCCGAGGGTGGTGAGCAGGTCCTCGTGCAGCTCGGCCCACACGGTGTGGAACGAGGTGGTGCTGTCGGTGGCCTCCCGGAGGTCGCCCGCCCGGACCCGGCGCAGGGCGAGTGCCAGCCGCGGGCGGTACCGCCCGAACCGTCCGAGCGCGGCGGTCAGCTCCTCGCAGACCACGGCGGCGCGCCGGTCGAGATCGACGAAGCGGTCGAGCACCCGCGCGTCGTACTCCGGGTCGGAGTGGTCGTTCACCACGGTGGCGCCGCCCGCGCCGCGCAGCTGCCACGCCGTGCACAGGTCGAGCAGTTCGGGATTGAGTTCGAGGAACCGGTCGAGGGCAGCGGTCAGGGCCGGGCCGGTGCCTGCGGCGGCGAGCTCGGCGGCGATCCGGTCCGCGTCGGCTGCCCGGCCCCGCGCGCTCAGGCCCCACGACGCGAAGGGCCCGGTCGCGTGGACGACGAGTCCCGCGGCGGCGAGATCGAGCAGCTCCGACTCGACGGTGGCGGGCGGCAGCCCGGTCGCGGCGGCGAGCCGGCCGAGGTCGGTGTGTCCGGTGCAGCGCAACGTGTGCAGGACCAGAAGGTCCAGGGGAGTCGTGGTCGCCACGGTCTCATCTCCGAATGCCGTTAGTCTTCAGATGTCGGCAACATCTGGATGACAGTTGTAGCATGACGTCGGCGATGGGAGGGGTCGATGCCGAGACTGACGCGGGCCCAGCAGCAGGAACGCACCCGAGGCACCGTGCTGGCCGCGGCCCGGCAGGAGTTCGCCGAGCACGGGTTCGGCGCCGCGAAGGTCGACCGGGTCGCCGAGCGCGCGGAGCTGACCCGGGGCGCGGTGTACTCGAACTTCGCCGGGAAACGCGCGCTGTACCTGGCCGTGCTGGTGGACGTCGTCGAGCGGGCCCGCGAGCAGGCCGAGCCGCCCGTGGTGCCGCCGGGATCGACCGGCGCGGCGCTGGCGGAGTTCGCCCGGGTCTGGCTGGAGCGTCTCCCCTTCGTCGGCGACGCACCCGGCAGTGGTCACCTGCAGTTGAGATCGCTCTCCGGCGTCGTCGAGGACGGACCGGCCCGGGAGGCGCTGGCCGAGCTGGTCCGGTTCGAAGCGGTGCTGCTGGGGCTCGCGCTGGAGGCTCGGCGCCCCGGGGCCGGCCGGCGGGTGCGGACGGCCGGGCTCGCACTGACCCTGCTCGCCGGGGCTGCGGCCGTCGCCGAGAACGCCCCCGGCGTCGGTGACCCGTTCGACCTGGTGCGCGCCGCCGAACATCTGGCCGGCATCGCGATCGTCGACGACGACCGCCCCCCGTACCTGGACCATGTCGACCCCGCCGAGATCGTCGACCTCCCCTGGGAGGCACCGCGCGGGCTGGTCGACGAGATCAGCGGTCGCCCCGCCGAACCCGGCCGGGACGGGGTGGTGGTCGCGCTCGGCGTGCACCGCCTGCGGGCCGCCGAGGAGACGTTGCGGTCGGCCCGGCTGCGGGACGAGGTGACGGTCGTCGTGGTGGGTGACGATCCGGCCGAGCTGGGTCGCCTGGCCCGGCTCCGGATCGTCGATCTCGTCGGCTGCCTGCGCCGGGTGTTCACCCCGTCCGACCTGCCCCGGCTCCGGGTCGTACTGGACGACGGGACCGTCGCGACGGCGCTCGGGGTGCGGGAGCCGGGGGTGCGCACCGAGGTGGCGGTGCGGGTGCGCGGGGGGAGGATCGTCGCGCGGGCCGAGGGGCTCGGGGCCGGGCACACGGTGGCGGCGGCCACGGCGTTGCCGCGGGCCTGACGCCCGGCGCCGCCGTGGCCGCCACCGGTCCCGCACGCCGGTCGGGCGTGCCTCAGAGCGAGGAGCGCAGGTGCGCCAGGACCGCGTCGTGGACCTCGCTGCTGCGCGGAACGGCTCCGGACGCCCAGTACACGGCGTGCACGAGTCCGTCGGCCCGGGTCGCGGTGACCGGGGTGCCCGCGGCGTCCAGCGCGGCGGCGAACGACTCACCCTCGTCCCGGAGCGGGTCGAACTCCGTGGTGAGAACGAGGGTCGGGGGCAGCCCGGCCAGGTCGTTGGCCGGCAGCGCCAGCCTCGGGTCCGTGACGTCACCGGGGCCGGTGACGTACTGCGCACCGAACCAGGCGAGCGCCTCCAGGTGGAGGAGGTACCCCTCGGCGTACTCGGTACGCGCTGCGGTCTCGGCCGCCGGGTCGACGAGCGGGTACAGCAGGACCTGGGAGCGTACGGCGGGCCCGCCCTCGTCCCGGGCCCGGATGACCGCGGCCGCGGCGAGGTTGGCGCCGGCGCTGTCGCCGAGCACGGCGATCCGGGCGGGGTCACCGCCGTGCGCGGCGATCTCCCCGGCGGTCCACCGGAGTGCGGCGAAGGCGTCGTCGTGTGCGGCCGGGAACCTGGACTCGGGGGCCCGCCGATAGGTCGCGGTCACGACGACCGCACCGGCATCGAGCGCGAGGGCGCGTGCCCGCTCGTCGACGACGTCCAGTCCACCGCCGACGAAGCCGCCGCCGTGCACGTACAGCACCACCGGGAACGGTCCGTCGCCGTGCGGGACGTGGATCCGCAGCCGCTGCTCCGGGGCGGGGCCGTAGCTCGCGTCGACGACGGCGGCGACCTCGCGGGCGGGAAGCTGCAGACCGGTGAAGCTGTCGACGGCGGCGCGGGTGCCGTCCACGCCGAGCTTCTCGAAGGACTGGAAGCCCTGCGCGCCGAGGCCGTCGATCAGGGCCTTGACATCGGGGTCGAGTGGCATGGGTCGGTCCTTTCAGGCCTGCGCGAGCGCGCGGTCGGAGCTGCTGGAGATGTCGAAGCCCGCGTATCCGGCGGCGACCACCTCGTCGCACCGGGCGCGGTAGCCGGGCGCGCCACCGAGGTAGACCAGCACCCGCTTCGGCTTGCCGGGCACGTTGTTGCCCATGTACCAGGAGGTGGGGGAGTCGGGCAGCAGGGTCGCCTGGGCGAGCTCGTTGGTGTGCGCGACCCAGTCGCGCTCCGCGTCCGAGGTGGGCTCGATGACCGAGCGCCCCGTGGACTCGATGTACCGGATCGCCTCGACCGAGAAGTCGACGTGGTCCTCGATGGCGAGAGGCATGTTGTAGAGCACCGACGGGCTCTGCGGGCCGGTGATCATGAACAGGTTCGGGAATCCGGCCGCCATCAGACCGAGGTAGGTCTGCGGGCCGTCCGCCCAGTGATCGGCCAGCGCGAGGCCGCTGCGGCCGACGATGTTCATGGCGAGCAGAGGCCCCGTGCACGCGTCGAAGCCGGTGGCGAGAACCAGCACGTCGAACCGGTGCACGGTGCCGTCGGCGAGCCGGACACCGGTCTCGGTGACGGCCTCGATCGGGTTGGACCGCACGTCGACCAGATCGACGTTGGGCCGGTTGTAGGCCTCGTAGTAGTCGGTCTCCAGCGGCGGCCGCTTGGTGCCGTACGGGTGGTCGCGCGGAGCCAGGAGCTCCGCCGTCGCCGGGTCCTGCACGCGTTCGCGGATGCGGTCCCGGATGTACTGGGCGACGGTGTCGTTCGCCTCGTGGTCGAACAGGATGTCGCCGAAGGAGTCGATGAACAGCCGGAACCCGCCGCGGTTCCAGCGGTCGTCGAACACCTCGCGGCGCTCCTCGGGGGATGCGGCGACCGCGGAGGGCTGCACCTCGGAGTAGGGGACACCGAGGAAGTGGTTGCGCGAGGCATCCCGCAGCGCCCGGTAGTCGGCTTTCTCAGCGGCCTCCTCGGCGGGGTCGGTGGGGTAGTTGCCGATCGGGGTGGCGTAGTTCGGGGTGCGCTGGAGCACGGTCAGGTGCCCGGCGGTCTTCGCGATCTCGCTGATCGCCTGGATGCCCGAGGAGCCGACACCGACGATCCCGACCCGCTTGCCCTCGAAACCGATCTCGTGGTGCGGCCAGTTGCCGGTCGCGTAGGTCTCTCCGGTGAAGTTCTCGATCCCGCTGAACTCGGGCTCCTTCGGGACGGACAGGGTGCCGGCGCCGGAGATGACGTACCGCGCGGTGTGCACCTCGCCGGCGTCGGTGGTCGCCGTCCAGTGTGAGTTGTCGTCGTCCCAGGCGAGCGAGACGATCCTGGTGTGGAACCGGATGCTGCGGCGAAGGTCGAACCGGTCGGCGACATGCTCGAGGTAGCGCAGGATCTCCGGTTGTGCCGGGAAGCGCTCCGTCCAGTGCCAGTCCTGTTGGAGGGCGTCGTCGAACGAGTACGAGTAGTGGACGCTCTCGATGTCGACGCGGGCCCCCGGGTAGCGGTTCCAGTACCAGGTGCCGCCCACACCGTCGGCGGCGTCGAAGGCGACGACGTTCTTGGACTCCTTGTCGCGCAGCGCGTGAATGGCGTACAGGCCGGCGAATCCGGCCCCGATGATGATCGCGTCGTGATTCTCGGCGGTAGGGGACACCACTGGAACCAGCCTCCTTGCGGGTGACGTGGTGGCGGTCCGCCGGTCGAGCCGGCGGCCGTGTGATCGCCACGACACCGTGCCCTCGGGGCACGGACCGCCGACAGCGTGGAAGCACCTCACCGCCGTCCGGGGCGGTACCCGCGGCGCCGGCGCGTGTTACCCGGGTACTCACCGAGCGTCATCAGGTATGGCGTCGGCGAGGTTTCGTGCCACCCTGGGCGGCACTCCTGGATGGGGAGGCGTCATGGTCGACGTCGCCGGGCAGGACCGGCGCGAACGTCAGGTTCCGCGGGGCCGCCATCGCCTTGCCACGGCGCTCGACAGCTTCGTCGGTCGCGAGTCGGACGTCGCCCGGCTGCACGAGGAACTCCGGACGCACAGCCTCGTCTCGGTGACCGGGCCCGGTGGCGTCGGTAAGACGAGGACCGCGCTGACCGCCGCCGAGCTGTGGGACGACGACGTGTACGTCGTCGAGCTCGCGAGCGTCACCGACCCCTCGCAGATCGCGCCCACCGTGGCGACCGCGATCGGCGTGTCCGACCAGTCGAACCGGGACGCCGTCGACCGGGTGATCGGGCACCTGGCCGCGGCGCCGTCGCTGCTCGTCGTCGACAACTGCGAGCACCTGGTCGAGGGCACCGTGCGACTGCTGCTGCGGCTGCTCGCGGACCTGCCGGAGCTGACCGTGCTCGCCACCAGCCGGTCCGCGCTCGGAGTGCGCGGCGAGCAGGTGCACCGGCTCGATCCGCTTGCCGTCCCGGAGACCGGTCGCTGTGACGGACGGTCGCTGACCGAGGTGCCGTCGGTCCGGCTGCTGCTCGACCGCGCCCGCGGCCTGCTGCCCGAGTTCCGGATCGACGACGGCAACCGCGGCGCCGTCGTAGCGCTCTGCCGCAAGCTGGACGGCCTGCCGCTGGCGATCGAGCTCGCTGCGGTCCGGCTCCGGTCGCTGTCGGTGTCGCAGGTCGTCGATCGGCTGGACGGGCGCCTGCACCTGTTGGCCGCACCCGGCCCCGGCACGGAGCCGCGCCAACAGTCGCTGCGCGCGCTCATCGACTGGAGCTACGACCTGTGCAGTCCGGCCGAACAGCTGCTCTGGGCTCGGATGTCGGTGTTCCCCGCATCGGCCGGCCTGGAGACGCTGGAGGGCGTGTGCGGGCACGGCGACCTGGCCGGGGACCGGCTGCTCGACGCGCTGGACGGCTTGATCGGAAAATCGGTCGTCGTGGTCGACCGGGACGGCGAGGACCTGCGGTATCGGCAGTTCGTCTCGCTCCGGGAGTACGGCGCCGAGCAGCTCGACGAGTCCGGCTGCACCGAGGAGATCCGCCGGCTGCACCGCGACCACTACATCGCGGTCGCCACGACGGTGCTCGAGCGCTGGTGCGGCCCGGACCAGGCACGCGACCTCGCCCGCCTGCGGCTGGACCATCCCAACCTGCTCGCCGCGCTCGGGTTCAGCGCGAGCACCCCGGGCGAGGAGGTCGCCGGTGCCCGGCTCGCGTCGCTGCTGCGCTACCACTGGATCGCCGGTGGCTTCCTCACCTACGGGCGGCGCTGGCTGGAGCGGCTGCTGCGCCGGCTCGATCCGCGCACCCCGGAGCGGGGCGAGGCGCTGTGGGTGGTGGCGTGGGTCGCCCTGATCCAGGGCGACCGGTCGGTGGCCCGTGAGTACCTCGACGAGTGCACGGCGATCGCCGAGGAGCTCGGCGACGTCGCCATGCAGGGTCACGCCGCCCACTGGACGGCTCTGATGAACCTGTTCGAGGGCGACCTGGTGGAGTCGGTCGACCGGTACCGGCACGCGATGGAGATGCATCGTGAGGTCGGCGACGCCCCTGCCGAGCTCACGGCCGGCTTCCAGCTCGGGATGGCCGAGACCTACGGAGAGCGGCCGCAGCAGGCGCTGTCGACCGTCGCCGCCGTCATCGAGCGGGCGACCGCCGACGGCGAGATGTGGAACCACGGCTATGCACGCTGGGTCGAGGCCATCACCAGGCTGCACCTGGGCGAGCTGCAGGCGGCACGCGACGCGGTCCTCAGCACCCTGTTGATCGAGCGGGACTTCCGCGACGGGGTCTGCACGGCGCTCAGCGTCGAGGTCTGCTCGTGGATCATGACGGCGACCGGCCGGGCCGCGGACGGGGCGACCCTGTCCGGTGTCGCCGCCGGTGTCTGGCGACGTCTCGGCACCTCGCTCGCGGCCTTCGGCCCGCACGCCTCGGCCGAGGGGCGCGCCTACGACGAGCAGATCGACCGGGTGCTCGGCGCCGACGCCGCCGACGCCCTGCGCAACGAGTACGCGGGTGCCGACGTGGCCGACGCCGTCCGGATCTGCATCGACATCGTCACCGTCGCCGGGTCCGGGCGGCCGGATCGGACACTCCGGATGGCCGGGCGCACCCTGGCCGAGCTGACCGCCCGGGAGGAGGAGGTCGCACTGCTCATCGCCGAGGGCCTCAGCAACAAGGCGATCGCGGAACGGCTCGTCATCTCGCGCCGCACCGTCGACGGCCACGTCGAGCGCATCCTGCGCAAGCTCGACGCCGGGTCGCGGACCCAGGTCGCGACGTGGGTGATCGAGCAGAGCCGGCGGGCCGGATCGCCCGGGTGAGTATGCGCTGCCGAACGTGCAGCGCGGCGGCGGTGACCCGGTGAACACGGAGTCGTACCCGCGTCCCGCTTCAACGTATAGCGCGGCAGGGGGCTTGCGGCAAGCCCCCGATCATGCTGGAAGCTCTCCCGCCGACGCCGCTTCGGCATGCGGCACGGACACACGGGAGAACAGTGGTCGACACCGCGAGCACGACGACCGGGCGCTGGGTACACGATCTGCGCGAGCTCGACCGGAGCCGGATCGCGCTGGTCGGGGGCAAGGCCGCGCACCTGGGGGAGCTGTCGCGGATCGAGGGTGTGGAGGTGCCGGCCGGCTACTGCGTGTCGACGGACGCCTTCCGGCTGTTCACGGCCCAGGTGCCCGCCTTCGACGAACTCGTCGACCGGCTGGACGGGCTCGCCGCAGACGATCCGGCCGGGCTCGCCGGGCTCGCCGCGCAGATCCGGGCGGCGATGGAGTCCGCCCCGGTACCCGACGACCTGGCGGCGGAGATCGCGGCGGCGGCCGGCGGGGGCGGGCGCGCGGTCCGGTCCAGCGCCACCGCCGAGGACCTGCCGACGGCGTCGTCCGCGGGTCAGCAGGACACCTACCTGAACGTCGTCGGGTCGTCGGCGGTCGTCGGACACGTCCGCTCCTGCTGGGCGTCGCTGTTCACCGAGCGGGCCGTCGCGTACCGGGCCCGGCACGGCATCGACCACCGCACCGCACGGATGGCGGTGATCGTCCAGGAGATGGTCGACCCGCAGGGATCGGGCGTGCTGTTCACGGCCGATCCGGTGTCGTCGAACCGGACCGTGGTGGCCGTCGAGGCCTGTTTCGGCCTCGGCGAGGCGCTGGTCTCCGGCCGGGTCGACGCCGACCACCACACGGTGCGCGACGGCATCGTCGGGACGACGATCGGGAGCAAGGCGCTGGCCGTGCGCCCGTCACCGGGTGGCGGGACGTGGACCGACGCCGTCGATCCGCGGATGCAACGGCGGCCGGTGCTGACCGACGCGCAGGTGCTGGAGCTCGCGCGGCTGGGCAGGCGGATCGAGGCGGCACTGGGCGCCCCGCAGGACATCGAGTGGTGCCTGGCCGACGGACGGTTCCGGATCCTGCAGAGCAGGCCGATCACCACGCTGTTCCCGGTCCCGGTGACCACGGACGGCCGCCCCCACGTGTACGTGTCCGTCGGGCACCAGCAGATGATGACCGACGCGATGACGCCGCTGGGTCTGTCCGTCTGGCAGCGGACCACGCCGCGGCAGATGGCCGAGGCCGGTGGACGGCTGTTCGTCGACGTCGTCGACCAGCTGGCGTCGCCGGTGACGCGGGAGCTGGTCCTGGGCGGCCTGGGGGCGTCCGACCCGCTGATCCGGGACGCGTTGCAGACCGTGCTCGACGGCGGCGGCATCGTGCCCGACGTCCCGCCACCGGCCCCGCCGCAGCCGCCGGCCGGCGCCGCCGAGCCCGCCCCGATCGACGCCGATCCGGCCCTGGTCGAGGAGCTGGTCGCGCACTGGCGGGCGTCCCTGGCCGCCGTCGAACGGGACATCGCGGAGCTGCGGGGACCGGAGCTGTTCGACTTCCTGGAGACGGACCTCGGGGAGCTGCAGCGGCTGCTGATCGAGCCGCGCAGCCACCAGGTGATCATGGCCGGGATGCAGGCCACCTGGTGGCTCAACGACCGGATGCGGGAGTGGCTGGGGGAGGCGAACGCGGCCGACACCCTGGCCCGGTCCGCACCCGGCAACGTCACCTCGGAGATGGGGCTGGCGCTGCTCGACGTCGCCGATGCGATCCGCCCGCATCCCGCGGTGGTGGACCATCTGCGCACCGCCGTCGACCGCGGGTTCCCCGACGGCTTCCCGGGCGAGCTGGCCGGGCTGCCCGGCGGACACGACGCACGGGACGCGATCCTCGGCTACCTCGACCGGTACGGCGCGCGCTGCGTCGGCGAGATCGACATCGCCCGGCCGCGCTGGGCCGAGCGCCCGGGGGATCTCGTGGCGGTGCTGCTCGGCAACGTCGACAACGCCGGGCCCGGGGCCGGGCGCCGCCGCTTCGAGCAGGGCCGGCAGGAGGCGGCGGCGAAGGAGCAGGACCTGCTGGAGCGGTTGCGGGCGCTCCCGGACGGGGCGCGGAAGGCCGACGAGACCGCGGCGATGATCGACCGCCTGCGGACCTTCGTCGGGTATCGGGAGTACCCCAAGTTCGCGATGATCGGCCGCTACTTCGCCTACAAGCGGGCGCTTCTGCGGGAGGCCGACCGGCTCGTGCGGGACGGCGTGCTCGGCGACCGGGAGGACTGCTTCCTGCTGCGGCTCGACGAGCTCCACGACGTCGCCCGGACCGGGCGGGTCGACGACACGCTCGTCCACCGGCGGCGGGCGGAGCTCGACAGGTTCCGCGCGCTCACCCCGCCTCGCGTACTCACCTCGGACGGCGAAACCGTCGCCGGGACGTACCGGCGCGACGATGTGCCCGACGGCGCGTTGATCGGGCTGCCGGCGTCCACCGGGGAGGTGGAGGGCCGCGCCCGCGTCGTACCCGACCTGGCCGCGGCCGATCTCCGCACCGGCGACATCCTGGTCACCGCCTTCACCGATCCCAGCTGGTCGCCGGCGTTCGTGACGGTCGCCGGCCTCGTGACCGAGGTGGGCGGCCTGATGACGCACGGCGCGGTGATCGCCCGGGAGTACGGGCTGCCCGCCGTGGTCGGGGTGGCGGGAGCCACCCGGCTGATCCGGGACGGGCAGTGGATCCGGGTCGACGGGACCAGCGGTCACGTCCGGATCCTGGCCGAGTAGAGGCCCTGGCCGATCACCGGCCGGTGCTCCCGTCGACGAGCTCCCGCAGGATGTCGGCGTGCCCGGCGTGCCGCCCGGTCTCCTCGATCATGTGCGTGAGCGCCCAGCGGACGGTCGGTGCGGGCCGGCCGGGCCGCGGCAGCGGCGCACCGAGATCGGGGAGGGCATCCAGGGCCCGGTTCGCGGCCGCGACCGTGGCCCGGTAGCCGGCGACGACGGAGTCCACGGTGTCCTCCGGGCCGGTGTGGAAGGTCGCCTGCCAGTCGGTCACCTGCTCCCCGAGGAACATCGCCCGCTCGACCGCGGTCAGGTGGTGGAGCAGGCCGAGCAGGTTCGTGCCGGACGGCACGGCGGCGGTGCGCACGGCCGGCTCCGGCGCGCCCTCCACCTTCGCTGCGATCGAGGTGCGCAGATAGTCCAGGAAACCGCGCAGGACCTCGGCCTCCGAGGCTCCGGTGCGCGGGGGTGGGGTGTCCTGTCGTGCGGATCTCGGCACGGTGTTCCTCCGGTGGGTCAGGCGGTGCGGCGGATGGTCAGGACATGGTCGACGACCTCGGCGGTGCTTCCGTCCGGACCGGTCGCGATCCGGCGCGGGGCATCGGCACGCTCGACCGTCCAGCCTGCCGGATCCAGGTCGAGCCCGGCGGCGATTTCGGCCGGCGCCGGGAAGTGGGTGTCCGGATCCTGGTTCCACGACCACGGCGCGATCGAGCCGTGGTCGACGACGAGCAGCAGCCCGCCGGGCCGCAGCGCACCCGCGGCCGCCCGGAGGACGGCGTCCCGGTCGAGCGGGAGCGGGGTGTGCAGGTACTGCGCCGACACCAGATCGAAGCTCCCGTCCGGGAACGTCTCGCCGAGATCGTGGGTCGCGGTCCGGATCCGGTCGCCGAGCCCGAGCCGCTGGGCGAGATCGGCGAGCCTGCCGGTCGCGACCGCCGACACGTCGACCGCGGTCACCCGCCATCCGCGGCGGGCCAGGAACAGGGCGTCGCCCCCGGCGCCGCAGCCCAGATCCAGTGCGGTGCCGGGCTGGACACCGTCGACGGTCTCCGCGAGTCGGGCGTTGGCCGACGGTGCGTCCGTCGCGGCGGGCCGGGTGGCGTACAGGTCGTCCCAGAAGGTGGTGGCATCCGTGCTGTTCATGCCGCCACCCTGATCCAGGGCGACCGGGACGGCAAGAATCGTTGCTGTTCCGGCAACGGGCGACCTCGACTCGTCCGGAGCGGGTCAGGCCGTCCGGAGCGATGACGGGACGGCGGTGCGGAAGTCGGTGGCCCGGTTCAGCGCGCGGTCCAGGACCGCCAGAGCCGGGCGTAGGCCCCGTGGGCGGCGAGGAGCTCGGAGTGGCTGCCGCTCTCGATCATCCGGCCGTCGGCCATGACGACGATGCGGTCGCAGACCGCGGCCTGAGAGAGCCGGTGGGCGATCACCAGGCCGGCGCGTCCGTGCAGCGCGGCCGCCGAACAGCGGTCCAGCAGTTCCGCGTCGCTCGACCCGGCCTCGGCCGTCGCCTCGTCGAGGATCGCCAGGTCGGGATCGGCGAGCACGAGGCGGGCCAGCGCGATCTGCTGGGCCTGAGCCGGGGTCGGCGCCCGCCCGCCGGCGCCGAGCAGGGTGTCCGGACCATCGGGCAGCGACTCGAGCAGACCGTCCGCGCCGGCCGCGGCGAGTGCGCGGGCGATCTCGGCGTCACCGGCGCCGGGTGCGGCCAGGTTCAGGTTCTCGCGCAACGTCCCGGTGAAGACGTGGGTGTCCTGGGTGATCAGCACGGTGTTCTCCGGGCGGGTGACGGTGCCGCTCCTCGGCGCGTGGATCCCGGCGAGCAACCCGGCCAGGGTGGTCTTGCCCGCTCCGGAGCTGCCGACGACCGCGACCCGCTCACCCGGTCCGATCGTGAGATCGATGTCGTGCAACACCTGCCGGCCCCCCGGGTAGGCGAACCCGACCCCGCTCAGCCGGACGACCGGAGCGCCCACCGCGGTGGCGCCGGTGGTGCCCTCCACGGGGCGGCCCGGCGGCATGGTGATCACCCCGATCATCCGGTTCAGCGAGGCCAGTGCCGACTGCAGCACGTCGATCACCAGCAGGAGCTGGGTGACCGGTCCGAACAGACGCAGGGTCACGAGCATCGCGGTGGTCGCCATGCCGACCGTCGAGCTGCCGGATCCGATCAGCAGACAGCCGACGACCAGGATGGCCGCCAGGCCGAGGTACTCGGCGAGGTGCAGCCGGCCGACGAACATGTTCTGCACCGTCCGCGCCCGCAGCGTGTGCCGCACGACCTCCCAGGACGCGCCGACGACCCGCCGGTGTCGCCGGTCGCCGAGGCCGAAGGCCTGCACGGTGTCGAAGCCGCGCAGTGACTCCAGGATCTGCTGCGCGCGTTCGCCGGCGGCCCTGCGCTGGGCCTGGTAGACGGCGGGAGCGGTGGCGAGGTACCAGCGCAGCGCGAACACGTGCACCGGGAGAGTGGCCGCGAGCGCCAGCCCGTAGCGCCAGTCCAGCGCGGTCATCCCGGCAACCGAGACCAGGATCGTGAAACCGGCCGAGGTGAGCGCCGGGACGACCCGGTGCGCGGCTTCGGCGATCTGGGAGACGTCGTCACTGGCCCGTGCGACGAGGTCGCCGGTCCCGGACCGCTCGACGACGCCCTGCGGCAGCTGCATCGCCCGGGCCACCAGGCGTTCGCGCAGCTCCGCCAGAAGCGTCTGGTAGATCCGTCCGGCGAGGACCGCGGTGAGCGCGGTGCCGACCGCGGCGACGCTCGTCGCGCCGACCATCACCACGATCGTCCACCACACGGTGCCCGCGTCCGCGGTGCCGGCGTCGACGGAGTTGATGAGCGAGCCGAGCGCCACCGGCATCGCCAGCCCGAGCGCGGAGCTGCCCAGCCCCAGCAACGCGACGGCGAGCAGCCGCAGCCGGTGGCCACGGCTGACCAGCTTCAGCTCGGCCCAGGTCGTCCCCCAGCCGGCGACGGGCAGACCCGGCCGGATCGCGTCGGCGGTCACCGGGTCACCCGAACCGGGCCGCCGGCGTGCGCCCCCGGCTCGACGACGCGGTCGCATCGGGCCAGGAGCACGGGGGAGGTGGTGACCAGGAGCGTCGAACGCCCTGCGCGCACCCGGCGCAGCCGGTCGGCGATCGCCGCACCGGTCACCGAGTCGACGGCCGTCGTGGGCTCGTGCAGGACCAGGACCTGCGCGTCGCGGGCGTAGGCGCGGGCCAGCGCGAGCCGCTGGCGCTGGCCACCGGAGAGCCGGTTGCCGTTCTCCCCGACCTGGATGTCGAGGCCGCCCGGCGTGCCGGATACGAAGTCGTCGCAGGCCGCAGCCCACAGCGCAGTGGCCCGGTGGTGCGGGGCGGCACCGGGCAGGTCCAGGTTCTCGGCGACGGTGCCGCTGAACAGACCGGCCTCGTGCGGTGCGACGACGACTGCGGCCCGGTAGTCGGCCGGGTCCAGCTCGGCGGCGGGAACGCCGTCGAGAAGCACCTCGGCCATCCGCCCCACACCTCGCGGCGCCAGGAAGGAGCCGACGATCGCATTCGCGGTGCGGTCGTCGGCGTGCAACCCGATCACGGCGCCCGGCTCGAGCCGGATCGGTTCGTCGCCGTCGGCGATGACCTCCACGACCGGCGGGGTGGCCGGGCCGGGCGGGGGCGCGGCGGGTTCCGGTGCGTCACCGGCTGCACGCAGCAGATCCAGTACCCGCTCGCCCGATCCGACGGCGGCCGCCCAGACGGCGCCGGCGTTCGCGGTCAGCAGGTTCAACGGTGGCAGCAGCGCCTGGGTCAGCCCGGCGACCGCGATCAGCTCGCCGATCGTGATCTCGCCGGCGACGGCGAAGAACCCGGCCAGCCCCGCGATGCCGGCGACGAAGAGCCCGGAGATGGTGTTGCTCCCGGCGAGGTAGCGGCCGAGAGCCCCGAGATTGGTGTACGCCCCGGTGAGTGCTGCCCGGCTCTCGTGCCGGTAGCGGCGGGTCGCCTCCTCCTCGGCGCGGACCCCCTTGACAACCCGGTAGCCGGTCACCAGGTCGGTAGCTCGCCCGACCGCGACCGCCAGCAGTGACTGGGCGTGCCGCGCGGTCCGCGAGAACGGCCCGCTCAGCGCACCCATCAGCCAGACGACGACCGGCGCGCCGAGCAGCACGGCCACGCCGAGCGGCCAGTGGATCACCAGCAGGGACACCGCGACGACGGTGATCCCGGCGAGCTCGCCGACCGGGAACACACCGAGGTTCACCGCGGTGGAGAGCCGGGTCAGATCGTTGGTCGCGGTGGAGAGGACGACTCCGTCGGGCCGGCGGACCCGTCCGTCGGCCGGGTGCAGGACC